>CALLDL010000111.1 GCA_937998305.1 uncultured Desulfobacterales bacterium
CTGTGGCCATAATAGCACTGGATGCAAACAAAGAATCGGTTGATACAAAAGGAGGGATTTCCATAGGTGGTGGTTCCATTGGCACCACAGCAATTTTTTTAATTTTATTTAAACCATCCTGAGGAGCGACTACTTGGGCACCTGCGCATCCAGAAACGATAACCAGAACCACTAACAGTGAAAGCTGCTTTTTCATTCTAATATTTCATTTCTAAATGAGTGGATTATTAATGGTATTTGGCATTATCCCTTGAGTCGCTTTATCAAGAAAAGATTGTGACAAGTCAAAGTCGATAGCAGTTAAATTTTCAGGCCCAAAGTAGGCTTGTTTGCCTATATTGAAAATATCAAGAATCGGTGATGTGGAACTATAGAGCAGAAATCACCTAAGTACTGATATATTGAGAGAAACACAAATATCACAATTTTACAGATATCATCAAGTGGCAATAAAAAAATGCCCCAACCGATTTGGCGACCGGGACTTTTAGATATCACAACTGTTAAACAGGTTTAAAGACCGTTGATATGTTGGAGATATTACAAGTTTTGAAACAGGCATGAAGCCTTCATAACTTACAAGATACCTATGTTAGAAGCCGCGCTCGAATCTTCGATAAAAGACTTTAATCAGGCAGTCCTGCTTTGCGGAGACTGTCACCAAAACGTTTCGCGATGGCTCGATTTTTATGCGGGACTATTCTTTGCATACGTGCAGCGGAGAATTTAGGGTTTATCCTTAGCACCTCTTTTGCTGCTGCCCGGGCGTCTTCTTCACGCCCCGCCTGACTGTAACATGTAGTCAGCACCATAAAGGAAAGAAGATCATTAGGTTCTTTCTCTATTGCTCTCTTAGCTTGTGCGATTGCCTCCTCATATATTCCTAAATCCCTGAGATTGGCAGCATAGTGTCTTAAGTAGCTATTCGGTGGCTTAGGATTTAGGCGTAAAGCCTCTTCGAATTGAGGGATCGCTTCCCTTTGTCTTCCAACATACATTAAGATTATCGCATAGGCATGGATAACATCAGCAGAATGTGCTTCGAGGGCTATAGCCCGTTCCCCTTCAGCTAGGCCTTTATCGTACTGTCGCGCTATAATTAACCAGTAACCTAAAGCGGCATGTGCAAGAGCCAGTGAATCATCCAATTCAATTGCCTTTTGGTGCAAACCAATTGCGCTTTTTAGAGATTCCCTTGGATTCTTACTCAATCCAAGCCAAATTGCCATACCTTCAGCACCTCCCAACACTTTATATGCAAATGCATAGTTCGGATCCAAGGCTATAGCTTCTTCCGCCAGCTTCTGAGCTTCTAAAACACCCTCTTTGGTTCCCTGCAAATAAAGGAAATGAGCTTTCATTGTCTTTAAATAGACTTCGAGGTTTTCAGTACCTTTGGCGTAAACAACAGCTTGCTCTCCTTCTGTCAACTTGACCTGCAAGGATGTAATGATCTTCTTGGTGATTTCGTCTTGAATGGCAAATATATCTTTGATGTCCCGGTCGTACTTTTCAGCCCACATATGATGACCTTTTAAAGCATCGATCAGTTGGGCGGTGATGCGCACCCGGTCTTCAGCCCTGCGCACGCTGCCTTCAACCACGTACTGCACCCCCAAGTCTTCACTGACCTGCTGCACCTTGACTGGTTTGCCCTTGTAAGTAAAAGTTGAGTTACGAGCAATGACAAACAACTTGGGGATTTTGGAGATAGCGGTAATGATTTCCTCTGTTATACCATCACTAAAGTATTCCTGCTCTGGATCATCACTCATATTTTCAAAAGGTAGAACGGCTATAGATGGTTTATCAGGGAGCGGAAATGCCATCTTATCAACAGAGGCAGGCTCTACTTTTTTGGATTGCTGAAGATAAATGTTCCAGCTAACCAAACCGGCTGCAACCACTACCAGAATGAAAATGGCGGCCATAGCGGTCCTGCGTGAATACTTTCCTAAAAATCTTTTTTCACCAATCACTTTTCCGGCAGCACCTGGCTTCATCAAGACACGATAAGCACCCACCGGCTTGGGTATATTTTTAACTGGCTGCTCTCCCAGATATTCATAACCCAAAGGCAATTTGGTCTCGATTTGATCAAAAGCCGTCTTTGATACGCAAATGCCACCGGGATCAGCCATCGATTCGAGTCTGGCGGCGATGTTGACCCCATCACCGTAAATACGGTCTTCTTCATCAATGACATCTCCGAGGTTTACGCCAATGCGAAACTCCATTTTCCGGTTATCCGGCAACTCTGCGTTTCGTGTCTGAATTTCATTTTGGACGGCAACAGCGCACTGCACTGCATCGACCACACTGGAAAACTCTGACAGCACATTATCCCCTGGTGAGTCAACGACTCGGCCCCGGTGCTGTTTGGTCAGAGATGCAATAACTTCACGGTAGGTGGCTATAGTCTTTACGGTGGAAGTTTCATCTTCAGCCATTAGACGACTGTAACCTGCGACATCAGCGCTGAGGATTGCTGTGAGTTTGCGCTTAAAACCTTCATCTGCCATAGTGGCACCTCCCTTTTTAGGTTTCAAACAGAGGAACACATTATGTGGAATTTCGGAAGAGCGTATCAGTCAGGTCAGAAAGAAAGTTCGATCCTGAAAATGGATAACCGCTTCGGGTCAGGTGGATTAGTTAGCGCAGAAAAAACGAATACGAATTTATACCCAAATCGATGGAATTCCGTCAATAAAAATAAAAATTCCGATGAGTACATGTATATTGAGA
>CALLDL010000112.1 GCA_937998305.1 uncultured Desulfobacterales bacterium
TCTTTGGTGACCTCGTCCGGGGATTTAAAGATGGAGGACATTGATCAGGATATCACAAAATTGACGGGTTTTTATTATAACAGCGGGTATATACAGGCCAGGATAGGAGAACCACAAATTGATTATAAGGGAGACGGGATCTATATCACCATTAAAATTGATGAGGGCTCACAATTTAAGGTTGGGAACGTAGACATAACAGGTGATCTTGTTCTGCCCAAAGATGAGTTGAAAAAACGTCTTAAAATTACTAAAGAAACATATTATAATCGTGAGGTTGTCCGTAATGATATACTGACTCTTATGGATTATTATTCTGATGAAGGCTTTGCGTATGCTGATATATCTCCCCATATCGACAAAGATTTTGATAACTTGAAGGTTAATATTACCTACATTGTTCAAAAGGGCAAACAGGTCTTTTTTGAATATATTATCATTGGGGGAAATTCAAAAACAAGGGATAAAGTGATCCGGCGGGAGCTTAGCGTCTATGAACGGGAACTTTATAGTGGTCGAAAATTAAAACGGAGCGTACGCAACCTTTACCGACTCGATTTTTTTGAAGACATAAAGGTCAATACTGTAAAGGGGAGTGCTGATGATAAGATGATTTTAAAAATCGATGTCACCGAGAAACCTACCGGCACCATGTCATTTGGTGCTGGATACAGCAGTCAGGAAAGTGTTTTTGGCTCGGTCTCCGTTTCTCAGAGGAATCTGTTTGGGCGCGGGCAGATACTCAACCTGGAAGGACAGATCGGCGCGCGGACCAACCTTTATAAACTGAACTTTACGGAACCCTGGCTGTTTGACATTCCTTTGTCAATGGGAGTTGATTTGTATAACTGGAAAACCGATTATGATACATATGACCGGAAAAGCTTCGGGGGGGGTGTGGGATTCAGCTACCCTGTTTATGATTTTGTAAGGGCAAGTATTAAATACAATTATGATGATGCCGACATAACAAACATATCCGAATTTGCTGCACAGTCGATTAAGGATCTGGAAGGCACCAATATTACAAGCAGTATAACCACCAGCATAATCTACGATTCAAGAAATAGACGTTTTAATCCATCTAAAGGATCGAAACACAATGCTACATTGAAATATGCAGGACTTGGCGGGAATGTTGCCTTTACAAAGGTCGTGGCTGAAACCGGGTGGTATATGCCGCTGGTTATGGACACGATTGGCTTTTTACATGGTAAAGCAGGATACGTCACAGAGAATTCAGGAGGTGTCTTGCCGGATTACGAACGGTTTTATTTGGGCGGTATAAATTCAGTGCGTGGATATGAGTGGCGAGAAATACATGTTTTAGACGAAGATGGAAACGAAATCGGCGGAGACAAATTCGTTCAATTTAATGCTGAATGCATCATCCCTTTGTTAAAGAAGCAGGGGCTCGTCGGTGTTATCTTCTATGATGCCGGAAATGTTTTTAATGACGATGAGAGTGTAGATCTGAGCACTTTGAGAAATAGCACCGGATTCGGATTCAGATGGTTTTCTCCCATGGGCCCTATCCGGATTGAATATGGATACAAACTTAACGTTAAAGAAGGTGAAGAGGGTGGTGGACGCTGGGAATTTTCAATGGGTTCAGTATTTTGAGCAATATTACACTGTCTATTCCTTTCACCTAAAAAAATGAATAAACGATCTCTTAAAGGGGGTAAAATGCGTATTTTTAAAATAGCTTTTGTGACAATGATTTTTTCTATTTGTTTTTTTGCTGCGTCTTCCTACGGGGCGGATGTAGCCAAAATTGGTGTTGTTAGTTTTCAAAAGATTCTTGAGAAATCTGATGCCGGGAAAATGGCAATGGCTGAAATCAATAAGCGCGGAAAAGAGATGGAGGCCAACCTCAAGAAAAAAGGGGAAGAGATCGATGCGACAAAGAAGAAACTGGAACGTGAAGCTCTGGTGATGAGCAAAGAGATGCGAGAACAAAAAGAACGTGAAATAAGAATTAGCATCAATGACTTTAAAACATTGAAAAACAAATATATGGCTGATTTTAAACAACATGAAGCAAGGCTCGTTAGGGACATCCAGAAAGAGGTGCTAGAGGTTGTAACGGAGATGGGTAAAAAAGAAGGGTTTCTCGTTATTTTCGAAAAACGGGAGGCAGGCGTGCTGTATTCTCCGGATACCATCGATATAACCGACCGGTTGATCCAGCGCTACAACACAATTTTTTCCAAAAAAGCTTCAAAGAAAAAATAAAACCAAGAAAAAAACACAAAAGATGCTAAATAAAAATTGAAAATGGAAATCACACTTGTCAGTATCGCCGATATCGTTAAAGGTGAAATAAGCGGGGATGGGAATAAGAAAATTCGTGGAGCCGCATCTTTTGAGGATGCAAAAGGCGATGAAATCACATTTGCCAGTCAATCAAAATTCTTAAAAAAAATTGACGAGACCGATGCCGGTGCAATTATTGTTCCTCAAAATTTTCAAGCTCATAGGAAGAACATTGTGCAGGTAGACAATCCCCAGATCGCTTTTATAAAAGTTTTGAACCTTTTTCATCCTGCTTTAAAACCAGATCTCGGGATAAGCCAAGATGCATATATCGGCAAATCCTTTTTATGCGGAGAAGATGTATCCATAGCACCTTTCTGTGTAATCGGAGATAATGTTACCTTTGGCCATCGCGTTGTGCTTCACCCAAATGTCGTTATCGGTGACAACGTTATCATTGGGAACGATGTCAAGGTCTTTCCGAATGTGACGATTCTTGAGCGTTGCATCATCGGAAACCGGGTTACAATTCATCCCGGGTCGGTTATAGGCAGTGAAGGTTTTGGTTTTGCTCCTGAAGGCAAGAAGTATATCAAGATTCCTCATACCGGTATTGTTCAGATCGACAACGATGTTGAAATTGGTGCAGGCAATACCATCGACAGAGCTACTTTTGGGAAAACCTGGATTCAAAGTGGTGTCAAGACCGACAACCTGGTGCAGATTGCGCATAATGTGACTGTGGGTGAGAACAGTTTGCTCGTTGGGCAGGTTGGAATTTCAGGGAGTGTCAAAATCGGGAAAAATGCTATTCTGGCCGGACAGGCAGGCATTGCCGGCCATTTGAGCATTGGGAATAACGCAATTGTCGGACCACAGGCCGGAGTGGCCAAATCAGTACCTGACGGAGAAACGGTGTCAGGAAGTTCTGCAATGCCTCATCGACTATGGCTAAGAGTGCAGAGAATTCTTCCCAAGCTTCCAGAGCTTGCAAAGAAACTTTCAGAGGTTGACCGGAGACTGAAGAAGTTTGAGGAACAACAGGATGAAAGCAACGGAGGAAAAAATGGATAATGCTTTTGATATTAAGGAAATCATAAAATTGTTGCCCCACCGCTACCCATTTATTATGATTGATCGCATTCTGGAACTGACGCCTGGTGAGAAAGTTGTCGCCCTTAAGAATGTGACCATCAATGAACCTTTTTTTCAGGGTCATTTTCCGGAGAATCCGATAATGCCCGGTGTTCTGATTATTGAGGCCATGGGTCAAGCCGGGGCTGTCCTGGCCGCTAAATCCCTGGACCGGGAACCCCATGACTCATTGATTTATTTTATGGGTATAGACAAGGTTAAATTTCGTAAGCCTGTTACACCAGGTGATCAGTTGATATTTGAGATGAAGTTTCTGAAACAACGACGCAAGGTATTCAAGATGTCTGGAACCGCCTATGTTGATGAAAAAGTTGTGGCTCAAGCCGAACTGATGGCCACCTTTTAAGGGGGAAAATGATACATCCAACAGCAATTATCGATTCTAAAGCAGATATAGATTCTAATGTCGACGTTGGTCCGCATTCGATTGTCGAAGCGAATGTTCAGATCGGATCTGGAACGGTTATCGGTCCCCATGTCGTCATTCAACCGCATGTTGAAATCGGCCCGGACTGCCATATATTTCAGTTTGCTTCCATCGGTGCAGTTCCTCAGGCATTAAAATTTCAGGGCGAGGAAACCTATGTCAAGATAGGGCGGGGTACGGTTATCCGCGAGTTTGTTACCGTAAATAGAGGAACAGGATTTGGCGGCGAAATTACGGAGGTTGGTGAAGAGAACTTTCTAATGGCTTATGTTCATATCGCTCATGACTGCAAAACCGGGCGAAAAGTTGTTTTAGCAAACAACGCAACATTAGCGGGTCATATCGTCATCGAAGATTTTGTGACTGTGGGGGGGCTGGTGGCGATTCATCAATTTGTTAGGATCGGAAGCTATGCTTATATTGGTGGAAAATCGGCAGTGGTGAAAGACATACCCCCTTATGTTATCGCAGCCGGCGACAGGGCAAAATTGCACGGGTTAAACAGTGTGGGGCTAAAACGCCATGAGTTTTCACAAGAGACATTGTCTTCATTGAAAAAGGCCTACAGGATTATTTTCAGGACCGGGTTGACACTGAGTGAGGCCATAGAAAGAGTCAAGGCAGAAGTGGAACAGGTCCCCGAAGTCACCGACTTGATCCGTTTTATTAAATCTTCGGAGAGGGGAATTACAAGGTAATCAGTTCATTTACCTATCCAATACAACCTGTCCCATCATTCCATTACGCCATTATCCCAATCGGGCCTGGTCGTTCGTGCCTTGTAATGGCAGGCGGGGCGAAGCCTCTAATTTCAACTGAGCAATTAACTTATTGTCATGCGCATAGGACTCATAGCAGGGAACGGCCAGTTCCCCATCCTTTTTTCAAAAGCTGCAAAAGCTAAAGGGTATCGTGTTTTTGCCATTGCTCACAAAAATGAGACGGATTCAGGTTTGAACGATCATGTTGACACGGTTGAATGGATTCATATTGGACAGATCAAGCGTATTATTAAACTTTTTAAAAAAAATGATATCAACCAGGCCGTTCTGGTGGGCGGCATTACAAAGACAAAGATGTTTTCTGATTTAAGACCTGATACAAAAGCCATTTCGCTTATTGCAGGCATGAGACATACCCATGACGATGGGATATTGAGGGGATTTGTAAGGGTTCTTGAAAAAGAGGGTATTCTAATAAAACCTTCAACATTTTTAATGCCGGAGCTTCTGGCACAACCAGGTTGTTGGACAAAACGGAAACCATCCCGGTCGGATAAAAATGATGTCGAACTCGGCTGGAAATTGGCAAAGGAGATCGGGCGTCTCGATATTGGACAGTGCGTTGTGATCGGAGGGGGATCGGTGTTGGCCGTAGAAGCCATAGATGGAACAGACGCGACCATAAAACGGGGAGGGCGACTCGGCAAAGGTGCTGCAGTCGTCGTAAAAGTATGCAAACCTCACCAGGACACACGGTTCGATATTCCTGCTGTGGGTGCTCAGACAATAAGGACGATGGTTGAGGCAGGGGCGAAGGTTCTGGGCATTGAAGCCGGCAAGGCGGTTGTTTTTGACAAAAAGGAGATGATCGACTTGGCGGACGAAGTTGGTATCACCATTGTAGCGTTGGAAAAGTGAAGATATGAAAAAACTGCGAGTTGGTGTGATTGGTGTCGGATATCTCGGACAATTTCATGCTGAAAAATATGCCCGGATGAATGACGTTGACCTGGTGGGCGTTGTAGATATTGACAAAAATCGTGCTGAAACTGTTGCTGAAAAGGTAAATACAAAAGCATATATAGACCATAAAGCGCTATTTGGAAACGTCGATGCCGTCAGTATCGCTGTTCCCACACCGGTTCATTTTGTCATTGCCAAAGATTTTTTGCTGAACAATATCGATATTCTGATTGAAAAGCCGATCACAGAGACCACCGAAGAGGCGGATGAACTGATTCATTTGGCAGAATCGAGGGATCTTGTTATCCAGGTCGGACACCTTGAGCGGTTTAATCCGGCAATTGTGGCACTGAAAGATATTGTTAAGACGCCGATGTTTATCGAGTCTCACCGATTGAGTATTTTTCAGGGGCGTTGTACCGATGTCAGCGTTGTTCTGGATTTGATGATCCATGATATTGATCTTATTTTGAACTTTGTCAGGTCGGAAATAAGTGCTGTTTATGCGTCAGGAGTACCTGTGGTATCCGAACATGTTGATATTGCGAATGCCCGTCTTGAATTTGAAAGTGGATGTGTTGCCAATGTGACGGCCAGTCGAATATCAACCAAAAACGAAAGAAAAATAAGGCTGTTTCAAAGAGATGCTTATGTTTCCGTTGATTTTTCAAAAAAAGAAATTACCGCTATTCAGCTAGACGGCAATGTCGATTGTGGTTTGATCCCCGGTATGGATATTAAACAGGTTAGCTTTGAAACGGGCGATGCCCTGGAAAATGAATTAAAATCATTTGTAAATGCGGTCATCCATCGTGAAGCCCCGGTGGTTACGGCTCAAATGGGACGTGATGCCCTGGAAATTGCGTTGAATATTATGGGCCAAATTAAAGAGGGCGTTCGAAAATTTTTGTAATAGATACACCATGGATTGTTTTTCAAACAAGAAGCGTGTCATGATTATTGCCGGTGAAACTTCCGGTGATCTGCACGGTGCAAAACTTGTCAAGGCCATGCAAAAAAGGAACAAGGGGCTCTTTTTCTGTGGTATCGGTGGACAGGCGCTTAAAGAATCCGGGGTTGACATCTTGATTGATGCTCGTGAAATTTCCGTTGTGGGGATAACTGAAGTATTTTCAAAGATCCCAAACATTCTAAGAAGTCTTCGAATGGTTAAAAAGACCCTCAAGACCATGCGTCCGGATCTTCTGATACTGATTGATTTTCCTGATTTTAATCTTCATGTGGCGGCAACGGCCCAAAAAGTGGAAATACCTGTTTTATATTATATCAGTCCACAAATTTGGGCGTGGAGACCTGGCCGTGTAAAAAAGATCGATAAACTGGTGGACCATATGGCCGTTATTTTACCCTTTGAAGAAGATTTCTACAGGAAACAAAAAATCCCGGTAACCTTTGTGGGACATCCATTGCTGGAAAACAGTCTTCCGACAAAAGAAAGGATCGAGGATAAGTGGATGAATGATATTCCTGCCATCGGTCTACTTCCGGGATCCCGCCATGGGGAGATTGAAAGGCACCTCCCGGTAATGATGGATGCCGCCCGAATTCTGTTAAAAAAAATCGAAATCATAAAGTTCATTATTTCACTTTCACCCGATGTGGGAGAAGAGCACGTAAAAGAGATTGTTAAAAAACATAAAGGAGAGGCTGATTTTGAGATTGTTGCCGGTAATGTGAGAAAGGTCTTTGAGCAAAGCAAAGTCGTCATGGCTGCATCCGGCACCGTGACTTTGGAGTCGGCAATTTCAGGTACGCCGATGGTTATTATTTATAAAGTATCTCCGGTGAGTTTCTGGTTGGGAAAGGCAATGATACGAGTTAAAAATATTGGCCTGGTTAACCTCATCGCGGGTAAGGAGATTGTTCCGGAGTTGGTACAGGAAGAAGCATCTTCCACCAGGATTGCGGATACGGTATTCAAAATGCTGAACGATCCTTCAGGTCTCAAACAATTAAGTCTTGAACTACTGACCATTAGGGATAAACTGGGTGGTCCGGGTGCATCGGAACGCGTGGCGGATATCGCCTTTCGTATGCTCGAAAGATGAACGATACAGGAAATAGGAAACAGGAAAGAGGATAAGGGAAACCACGGATAAACACGAATATTTTGAAAAATAAGAAAGTGAGAAGGTGAGAAGAATAGAAGGTCGGCATATTTCCTTGATTTTCAAACTTCTCATTTCCTAATTCCTATTTTCTAAAATGAACATTCAACAAAGCAAATTCCCTCTGGGGATAACCAAAGCCTGGGTCTACCCCGCGTGACGGGATCTAAGACAGGCCAAGAATTTTACAAATATGTTTAAACTAAAATTAAAAAATAGGCACAAACGCTTACTGGCGCTTATCAAGGAAAACAAATTCAGACTTTTACTGGCTATGGTGTGTATGTTGGTTATTGCCGTGGCAAGCTCAGCTACAGCCTTTTTAGTAAAACCTGTGTTGGACGACATATTTTTTAATAAAGACACCACAATGCTCAAAATCATTCCCTTGGTCGTTGTTCTAATTTACTTGCTTCGTGGTCTGGGAATGTATGGTCAAGACTATTTAATGAATTATGTGGGCGAGAATGTCATAAAGGACTTAAGAAACGATCTTTATAACCGCATACAAGACCTTCCCATCGCTTTTTTTCATAAAGAACAGACCGGTGTCCTAATGTCGCGAATCACAAATGACGTCAATATCATCAAAGCCATGGTTTCAACAGCGGTCACAGGATCATTAAAAGACAGCTTTACCATATTGGGTTTGACATTTGTTATTTTTTACCGTGACTGGAAAATGGCCCTGTTTGCATTTGTTGTTTTACCGATTGCCTTTTTTCCTGTTGTTGAATTTGGCAGAAGAGTGCGCCGAATAAGTACCGGATGCCAGGAGGCCATGGCAGATCTGAATTCTTTTTTGCATGAAACATTGGCCGGCAACAAAATTGTTAAGGCATTTGGAATGGAATCATATGAAAAAAAGCGTTTTTTTAATAAAACCCTCGACCTGTTCAAACTTGAGATGAAAGCCGTGATTGCAAGGTCTTTATCTTCTCCGATTATGGAGTTCCTCGGTGGGTTGGGGATCGCTTTTATTATATGGTACGGAGGCTATAAGGTAATTACGGGCAGTTCCACAGCCGGAACGTTTTTTTCATTTATGGCTGCAGTGCTGATGCTGTATGATCCTGTAAAGAAACTGAGCGGGCTCAACAATGCGGTTCAGCAAGGACTTGCCGCTGCCGATAGAGTTTTCGACATTATGGAGATGGAATCAGACATAAAAGAGAGAAAGGATCCTGTAACGATTAAACGAGGGCCACACCGAGTGACCTTTGAAAACGTTTTTTTTAAATATGATGATGTTATGGTTCTCAAAGACATCAATCTGGATGTCAAGGATGGTGAGGTTCTGGCACTGGTCGGAATGAGTGGCGGCGGGAAAACATCACTGGTTAATCTGATACCAAGATTTTATGATGTTGCTCGGGGGGCTATCAGGATCGATGGAATCGATATTCGCGATGTTTCGATATCTTCACTTCGTGATCAGATGGGTATTGTTACTCAAGAACCTATCCTTTTTAACGACAGTATATTGAACAATATCGCCTATGGTAACCGGAATGCAACGGACAAAGAAATCATCAAGGCTGCAGAAGCAGCCTATGCTTATGATTTTATACAAAATTTTCCGAACAAGTTTGACACAAATATCGGAGAACTTGGAGGACGTCTTTCCGGTGGAGAAAAACAGAGGATATGTATTGCGCGTGCCCTGCTTAAAGATGCACCAATATTGATTCTTGACGAAGCAACATCTTCTCTGGATGCAGAGGCGGAGATGCTTGTTCAAAAGGCTTTAGAGAATTTGATGAAAGGCCGAACAACCTTTGTCATCGCGCACAGGCTCTCAACCATTGATTATGCCGACAGGATCGTTGTCATTGTTAATGGCCGGGTCGAAGAAGAGGGGAAACAAGAGGAACTGATTTCTATGAAAGGAGAATTTTTCAAGCTCTATCAGATGCAATACAGTAATGACAAGGGCAGAGAATTCCAAGCCGACGTGTTCAAGCAGAATCAATAACCTATGAAAAACTTGTACTTGCTTGGATCTTAGGAACAATAATAGAATTTTCAATCCGCGGCCCAGGCCTGATTCGATATGACTGGGTGTTTTTGTCGCATCCCGCGATTGATTACAGCATCGGCAATGATTGCCGATCGAATCGCACCAGGGCAGGCTTCAATCGATAATTTTCAATGGGTAACGGCCATCCCGCCTAAGATGAAAATTAATTCCATTATAAATAGATATCTGCTCAAAGAGATGATGTTACCTTTTGTCATCAACTTGGTGTTCTTTACCTTTGTATTTCTGATGACAAAGATACTTGATATCACAAATCTGATTGTAAATTACAAAATCAGTATGCTTTCCGTTCTTTTAATCCTTCTCTATTCCATTCCCCGTTTTCTATCTTTTGTGATACCCATGTCAGTGATGATGGCTGTTTTACTGACGTTTATTCGATTGTCAAACGATAAGGAACTTGTTGCCCTTAAAGCCGGCGGTGTAAGTATCTACGGTCTAATGCCCCCTGTATTTGTTTTTTGTGTAATGGGGGTGGTTTTATCGTGTTTTATAACTGTTTATGGAATGCCGTGGGGGACGGTAGCCATGAAAGAGCTGACATTTCAAGTCGCTGCATCTCATGTCGATGTCGGACTTAAAGAAAGGATTTTCAATGACAGCTTCAAGGATGTCATGCTTTATATCAACAAAATAGATTTAAAGAATAAAATTCTCAAGGATGTTTTTATTGAGGATAAACGGTCGAAAAATATTGTAAGCACCGTAATGGCGCCAAAAGGGAGAATGTTTGCCGAACCTGATAAGCTTGTAATTCACTTAAAACTGTATCAAGGCACCATCAATCAGGTCAATCTTGAAGACAGATCCGCCCACTCAATCAACTTTGACAGCTATGATGTCAATCTTGATTTAAAAAAGGCGTTTACGGCTTCAAAGGGTGGCCCCAAAGACGAAGATGAGATGAGTCTTGGGGATTTGAGACAGTATTTGAAGACGTTCCCCAAAAAAAACGAGCAATATTATACGGTATTGATTGAATTACATAGAAAATTTTCGATTCCTTTTTCATGCATTGCCCTTGGAATTTTGGCTGTTCCGTTAGGGATTCAGTCGGAATCTGCAAAACGGTCCACAGGATTGGGGCTGGGAATGGTATTCTTTTTAATCTATTACATCATGTTGTCCGCTGGGTCTGTTTTTGGAGAAACCGGTGTTTATCCACCAATGGTGGGAATGTGGGTCCCAAATATCGCCTTGGGTGGTCTGGGTCTGTTTCTTCTTGTTAGGAGTGCAAATGACCGTCCGGTAAAAATCAAGTCGTTTCTCAACTTTTTCAAAACATCATGATAATATGTCTATTATTTACAAATATATAACGATTCAGATTTCAAAATATTTTGGCATTGTTTTGGCATTTGTCGTCGGTATATATCTTGCTGTGGATTTTTTTGAAAGGGTAGATGATTTTATTGAAGCCGGCATACCGTTTTCAAAGATGATGTTTTTTTTCGCACTTAGAATACCGTTTATCGTTGCCCAAATAATTCCTATTTGTATTCTGATGTCTGCTCTCATCGTCTTTAGTCTTATGGCTCGAGGAAACGAGATTGTGGCTTTGAAAAGTGGTGGTATACGCATCTATTATCTTTTAAAGCCGGTTTTCATCATGGGATGTATTTTGGGCGTCCTGCTTTTTATCTTATCTGATGTCATCGTTCCCATCACAATGGCAAAGTCGAACCAGATCTGGCTTAAAGAAGTTCGTAGAGAGTCAACAATTATTACTAAGGAAAAAAATATTTGGATTAAAGGCAATCGAAGTATAACCCACGTAAAATACTTTAATCCAAAAAACAAAACCATCAATGGAATTATATTTTATAAGTTTGATGAAAATTTCAGACTGGTTCGGAGAATCGATGCCAAGAAAGGTATCTTCAATAAGGGGGAATGGCTGTTATATGAATTGATGGAACAGATTCTTGACACAAAAAAAGGAAAATACAATATAACGTTTCATAAGAATAAGACTGAAGGGCTAAATTTATTACCTGAAAATTTAAATAAGGTTGCTAAAAAATCGGAAGAGATGACGTTTAGAGAGCTTTCTGCATATATAAAAAAGGTCGAGGCAGAAGGATATGATGCCACGATATACAGGGTGGATCTTTACGCCAAGATAGCTTTCCCTTTTATCTGTGTCATAATGTGTATGATGGGAACTGGTCTTGCGGCCAGAGGAACCGTGAAGGAAGGTATGCCTGTTGTCATCGCTTACGGCATCGTTACGGCATTTATTTACTGGATTTTTTACAGTTTTTGCTTGTCGCTTGGATATGGCGGGATGCTGCCGCCAGCTTTTGCTGCATGGACTGCAAACCTGGCTTTTTTCAGTTTTGGAGCGCTGACATTGTTACACGCCGAATAATACTTGAATCTTGCATATGAAAGCCTCCAACTCGTTCCAAATTCAGGTAATGAGTTAGGCGTGACCAATGGTAAATGAAAAAGGAAACGTAGTTGATATTTCTATATAATATACTGTTTTTTATAGTGATGATTTTGGGATTTCCCCTGATAATTCCCATGGTCTTGATATCTGACAAGCGCCGGAGAACTGTTCTTCAACGATTGGGGATAGCCCGGTTACCAAGAGAATTAACACGAAAAAGACCCGATACGTCTGAAAAAAAGCGCGTGTGGATACATGCGCTTTCGGTGGGAGAGGTACTCTCCTCAATCCCACTCGTTAAAGGGCTGAAGATGTATTCAAATACCAGAGAGATTGTATTTTCTGCTTCTACCAAAACAGGCTTTGATATCGCCAAGCAGTATTTAACAGACACGGTTCATTCTATTTTTTATTTTCCTTATGATCTTACCTTTTCAGTAAAACATATTGTTCAAAGAATAGATCCTGCAATCGTTGTCATCGTTGAGACAGATATATGGCCCAATTTTCTTTTTGAGATGAAAAAACGTCAGGTGCCTGTTATTCTAGTTAATGCAAGACTGTCTAAAAAATCTTTTTTCGGCTACAAACGTCTTGGGTTATTTGCCAAGCAGGTATTTTTGAAATTTTTTCATATCTGTGCTCAAGCCTTAGAGGATGCAGGGCGTTTTCAAGAACTTGGTGTTCCATTTGATCGGATAACGATAACCGGGAACGTTAAATTTGATGTAACACATCAAATCCAGAGTTCAGAAGAAACAGATCGCTTAAGGCAATCCATGCACATACAGAATGCACGGAAGGTATTTTTGGCAGGGAGCACCCATCCAGGTGAAGAGTCGATGCTGTTGGATGCGTTTTCAAGAATAAAACATCATGAGGGCGATTTATTACTTATTGTGGCACCCCGAAATCCGGAACGCGCCGGTTCAGTATCTCGTATGTTTAATTCTGCCGGATATTCGGTGGGTCTCATGAAAGAACTTAAAAAGATATCATCCGGCAAAAGATTGGATGTTATTGTCATTGATACCATAGGCCTTTTAAAAAAACTTTATGCTATAGCTGATATCGCATTTATTGGCGGGAGTCTGGTGAATTGCGGTGGACACAATCCTCTTGAACCGGCAGCATTTTCAAAACCGATTATATTTGGACATGATATGAGCGATTTTAAAGATATATCAAAGATGCTTCTGGATGCTGGAGGAGCCGTTCGTGTCAAGGATGCAAAAGATCTTTATAAAACCTTGGTTTCACTTATGGAAAATGACCAAAGAGCATTGGAGATGGGAAAGAACGCCTCGGGGGTTTTGACCGCCAATAAAGGGGCTGTTGAAAAGACGATAAAAGTGATCAAACCATATCTTTAAAGGCGGGGTTCAGGGTTCCCCGATAAATCGGGATTTCCGCTTCGCTCCAACAGGTGTAAGGGATTGGAGGACAGTGAGAAAGTGAGAGGTTAAGAAGGTGAGAGGGACAAGGGACAGTAAGAAGGTGAGAAAGTGAGAGGGTTAGAAGAGAAAAAAGAATAGAGCAAAGAGAGAAGGATGAGAGGAATGGAAAGTGAGATATTCAGAGGTCAGAGGCTGGTGGTCAGCCACTTGATGGTCAGCAATAGCGGACATCGGATAGACAAGAAAGACCTGATAATGAATAACATATAACCAATAACCAAAAAGGCGCCGTGATCAGTATTAAAAAAAATATCGAGAGAGTTATAACTGGTGACAATGAAAATGGATACGGTTGGTTTGTGCCCTTTTTGTTTATGGTTTCAAGGGTTTATGGCGGTGCTGTAAAATTAAGACGTATTTTTTACAAAAAGGCTGTTTTAAAATCAAAAAGACTCCCTTGTTCCATAATTTCTATCGGGAACATTACCGTTGGCGGCACTGGAAAGACACCCATGACGATTTATGTTGCCCAGGTTGTGAAACAATTGGGATATAAAGTGGCGATTATCAGCCGTGGATATAAAGGGAAGGCGGAAAAGGTCGGCGGCATAGTGAGTGACGGCAAGGTCTTGCTGATGACATCGGAAACTGCCGGTGATGAACCCTATATGATGGCCAATAGATTGAAAGATGTACCGGTAATTGTGGGGAAAAACCGGTTTAAGGCAGGCAGGCTGGCTATTCGGAAATTTAATCCGGATGTTATCGTGCTAGATGATGGATTTCAGCATTTAAAGCTTCAGCGGGACCTTGATCTTGTGCTGCTCGATTGTCGTAAACCCTTCGGAAATGGACACCTATTGCCAAGGGGTATTATGCGAGAACCTGCTTCAGTACTATTTTGTGCAAATGCGGTTATATTGACAAGGTCCGATACGGTGAATGATAATGAAATGTCATCGTCACTAAAGAAGCTTCGTTTCTATGAAAGAAAAAAACCGGTCTATCGTACTTTTCATCAACCGTTTGTTTATAAAATCATTAACAAAGAGAAGAAAGTATTTGAGAAAAATATGCAAGAAGCATTAAGACAAAACTCAGATTGCATAAAAGGACGCACTGTCTTTGCCTTTTCCGGTTTGGCAGATAATCATAATTTTCGGCGGACCCTCAAAAGCCTTAAGTGCAATGTGTCGGGCTATATGGAATTCCCGGATCATCATTCCTATTCAGACAGGGATCTTAAAGAAATATCGGCGGCGGCCAAAAGGAGCATGTCGGGGTGCCTCATTACCACCGAAAAGGATTATGTCCGGATTGCTAACAAAATTGCATGGCCCATTGATCTTTATGTTGTCAGTATCGAAATTGAATTCGGCACCGACGTGGAAAGATTTAATGGCTTTATCAAGGATCGGCTCAAAAAATTAAGGAAAAAGGATTAAGTCATTACTTGTGTGTGAAAACTATAAAGGTTTATTAACATGAAGATGCCCAAAATATCCGTTGCTGTCATTGCAAAAAACGAGGTGGATCGAATCGGTCGTTTGCTTAAGAGTGTCGACTTTGTGGACGAAGTCGTTGTTGTCGATTCAGGGAGTACAGATGGAACTCAGGATCTCTGTCGGCAAATGGGCGCAAGAGTTATTTTTAATGAGTGGCCGGGGCATGTTGCTCAAAAACAATTTGCCATGGAATCAACCCAATATGAGTGGATTCTGAGTCTCGATGGTGATGAAATGGTTTCTGAGGCGCTTATTCAGGAGATCCTTAAAGCGGTAAAAAATGCCGAGCCGGATGTGTCTGGCTTTTCCATGCCCAGATTATCCAAGTATCTCGGACGCTGGATAAAGCATGGCGGATGGTATCCGGACCGCAAGATGCGCCTGGTTCGACGGGGAAGAGGGGTATGGAAAGGTGTGGACCCTCACGACAAACTCGAGATTGACGGAAAGGTAACTCGACTTAAAAATCCGATTCTTCATGATGTTTATCGGGGGATTTCAGATCATGTGAAAACCATAAACAGTTTTTCGGATATTTATGCTACAGGACGTGCGCCTGCAAACAGCGGATTTGTCCTTGTCGGTGTTGGACATGCCGTTGTTAAATTTTTGGAGTGTTATGTTTGGAAACTTGGCATTCTTGATGGTGTGCCGGGATTGATTATTGCGATGAATTCATCCTGGTATGTATTTTTAAAGCATGCCAAAGCATGGGAGTTGGGTATCCTGACGAAAGACGATTTTAACTAATTATAACAATTGGATAAAGTCATATTATGTTCAACCTGGAAAGCGTTTTCTACAATGCTGCCGAGATATTTTTTAGATTCATAGGCCTTGTTCCACGAAAATCGGCTATAAGAATTTCTGGTTTCTTAGGCAAAGTCCTATTTCTTGTTGACAGTAAGCATCGCAAGATAGCTCTTGATAATTTAATGTACGCTTTTGGTCATCAAAAAAGTACATATGAGATTCGATTCCTTGCAAAGCAGGTATTTATCAACCTGGTACAGGTTATTTTTGAAGTCGGTTGGTCTTTGCGACTGGATGAAAGACGTCTCGTCAAATATTTCAAAATGGATGGCTTCCGTCATCTCAAAAAAGCATACGAAAAGGGCAAGGGCGTCTTGGTACTGACCGCCCATTGCGGCAACTGGGAATTTTTAGCGGTTGCTGGTTCAATGATTGAGTATCCCGTTAGTATGGTTGTCCGTCCGCTTGACTTTAAGCCCATGGATCGCTTTTTTATCAATTTAAGAAGCCGTTTCGGTGGCAAAATCATCCCCAAACAACGCTCTTTACGTGCAATTCTGAGAAGTCTTGATCGTAAGGAAATGGTGGTTTTATTGATGGATCAGAATGTGGACTGGTATGAAGGTGTTTTTGTCGATTTTATGGGCCATCGGGCCTGTACCAGCAAAGGATTGGCGCTTTTGGCCCTTAGAACAGGAGCACCGGTGGTTCCGGTCTTTATGGTTCGCGAAAAGTCGGGGTTTAGGGCTGAATTCGGGCCGGAAATTTTTACCGTTGAAACAGGGGACAAGCAGAAAGATATTGAGATTAACACACAGGAATATAACAGAGTGATCGAAAATTTTATCCGTCGTTATCCGGATCAATGGTTCTGGGTTCACCAGCGCTGGAAGACAAAACCGTATCAGGCCTGGCCCAGAAAAACTGATCGATAGAACACAGATTACACGGATTTGACAGATCGACACGGATCATGAAATTAAAGGCTTCCTCCTAACGGGAATAAAAGTATTTATTTCCGTAGTAGTTGAGTTTGTGGAAAATCCAAATAACAAATCTCAAATAACAAACAAATACCAATGACCAAATCTCCAAATAACAAACCAGTATATGATCTTGAAGAAAGAACATTCCAGTTCGCTAAAGCTGTTAGGCTTTTCGTTAAAACATTGCCGAAGACAATTGCAAATATCGAGGATGGCAAACAAGTA
>CALLDL010000113.1 GCA_937998305.1 uncultured Desulfobacterales bacterium
TCCTTCATCAGGATTTCAACCCGGTCAAAAAGGTCTTGGACCTGAACGATCTTAAATTCCGGCTTAGGAATCCGTGTCAGCTCCCGATAATTATCAATAAATGTGATCAGGCCTTTGCTGCGCTTTTCGATGGTTTTGACGGCCTGACGCACATCGATAATGACTTCATTCACATCTTCAGGTATTTTGCATTCTTTGTTATCTTCCAACAAACCGCTGGCAGTTGATGCCAATGAGGCAATCGGGGTAATCGAGTTCATAATTTCATGGGTGAGGACCCGAATAAGATTCTGCCAGGAGATCATCTCCTTTTCTTCCAGCTCGCTCTGGATATTTTGCATGGCAACAAGGATGAGCTGCTGTTGTCTGAGGATAAAACCGGTTGCATAAATAGACAGCTGCAATAAATCATCGCCTTGTTTCAACTTGACCAGGTCTTTATCTCCGGGAGAAATACGGCTGAGTTTATCAGCCAGCCCGGGGCTGATCGATTCAATATCTTTAATATTTCCAAGACGTGGAATTTTTAACAGCTTTTTGGCAGCATTATTTATTAATTCCACCGCACCGTCCGGCTTGAAAGCGATTAAGGCAATCCCCACGTGATCGATAATCGTTTGTAAGAACCGAAAATGCTCCTCCGTTTCTATTTTTGCCTGCTGGAATTCTTTGGTGACTTCGCTAAAGGCCGTGTTGAGTTCATCAAATCCTGAACCTTTTGGCTTTTTTGTGAAGGATTGTGAAAAGTCGGAATGCTTGATGGAGAGTAAAAAACGGTTCAAATCCCTGTTTGTTTTGGTGACATACCGGATGAGGGAAAAAATCTGATAGGCGCTGATCAGCCCGAGAAAAATGCTTGCGGCAATAAATTCGGTTTTAAATAAAAGAAAAGCCAACAGACAAATCGAGCCGCTCAACAGCAGCACCCGGACCATACAATTTAGATAAAACCGTTTCATTCAATTATCTTTTTTTAAAATTCGTTAGATCTTGCCAAATAATGGATGGATCTGAACAAAGCCGCCGAGCCCATAAAAATGAATTTAAATAATTCTTTGCGTCTTTGCGGCTTCGCGTGAGGCTTCCTATAATCCGTACTTTTCCATTCGGCGATACAGCGACGTTCTGGTCAACCCCAGTTCCTTGGCCGCATGGGATACATTGCCCGCATACTTTTTAAGGGCTTTTCGGATCACCGCCTTTTCAACCGCTTCAAGGTTATAGTTATCTAATATAACCCCTTCAGCTTCTTTTTCCATCTCGGGGAATAAAAAGTCGCCGGGCTGCAGCATATGGGTTTCCGCCAGTATAACCGCCCGTTCCAATGTGTGTATCAGTTCTCGGATGTTTCCCGGCCATTGATATCTTTCCAATTTTTTTAAGGCCGCGGTGCTAACCCTTTTGATACCTTTTTGATATTTCTTTGAAAATATCCCTAAAAAATGATCCACCAGCAGCGGAATGTCTTCGTGACGGTCCCTCAGCGGCGGCAATTGGATTTCAACCGTATTGATGCGATACAACAGATCCTGACGGAATTCATTTTTGGCCACCATATCATAAATAGGCATATTGGTGGCGCATATTAAGCGGATATCGATATCACGGGCGACATTGGACCCCAACCGGGTCACTTTGCGCGCTTCCAGAACACTCAATAATTTGGCCTGCATGGCCATCGACAGGTTGCCGATTTCATCCAGAAACAACGTTCCGCCGGAAGCCAGTTCAAACCGTCCCGGCCGGTCTTCCTTGGCATCGGTAAAAGCACCTCTCATATGTCCGAACAACTCGCTTTCAAACAGGCTTTCGGCTATAGCGCCCATATCTACACTGATAAAAACCTCATTTTCGCGCTGAGATCTGCGGTGCAGGGCTCTGGCCACCAGCTCTTTGCCTGTGCCATTTTCACCGAGAATCAGTATGTCCGCATCGGTAGAAGCCACTTTTTCAATGTTGGCAAAAACCTGCTGCATTGCCGCGCTGACCCCGATCATATCATGATATCGCTGATCGATATCGGCCCTGAGCTGTTTTTGCTGGGAACGAAGCCTGTCCACCTCGAGCTTTGAATATCGCAGATTCAAAGCGGATGACAGGGTTGCCAGCAGCTTTTCATTCTGCCAGGGCTTCAGAACAAAATCGACAGCTCCGACCCGAACCGCACGAACAGCCATCTCTACGTCTCCGTAAGCCGTAATCAAAATGACAACCGCAGCCGGATCAATTTTTAGAATCTTATCCAGCCACATGAATCCCTCAACCCCGCTGGTGGCATCCATCGTAAAGTTCATGTCCAGCAGAATCACATCGTAATTTTCATTTTTCATTAAAGAAGGAATGTTTGCAGGATCCGTTTCGGTGTGGACCAATGAAAAGTGCTGTTTGAGGAACAAACGTGCCGCCAGAAGCAAATCCTCATTGTCATCAACGATCAGTATTTTTCCGGTATTTTTGACCATCTGAATTTTCCAGTCTCCAGGTTATTAAGACTCGACAACGAAAGCGCTTTTTTCCTATCGGGTATAAGTGCTAAATTCATTCCAATTTTTTCCAATTTTGCGACTATTTTTTTTCAATGCAGTTAAAGATTGTGATTCGGTCATATCTATTTGTAATTATTTTAAATTTTTAAATTCGCCTAAATTGGAATAAAAATTTTAACGCTGCTCATTAGAACTTCTTTTATATCACAACTGTACGAATTCGTACACCTTGTGTAATGTAAACGAACACTTTAATGTCTGTGTTGAACCCGATCAATATGAGACATGTTTCGCATTCAAACCCGATTTGTATAAATTTATAATATTTTTAGTCGCTTATACTTGATCCCGCAATGATCGTCCGACGGTTGATATACTGGCACAGCCCTTGCTCCAATACTAAAGGAACAATTCGATACTTATCATCCAGGAGGTCTTATGCTTCAAACGAAAAACCTGACAAAGGTTTTCACCACCGAAGAGGTGGAAACCACCGCATTGAACAAAGTAAATCTGGAAGTGCAGGAAGGTGAATTTGTGGCCGTGATGGGACCATCGGGTTGCGGAAAATCGACTTTGCTGCACATCGCTGGAATGCTCGATAATCCGACAAACGGCGAGTATTATTTCATGGGGGAGGAAGTTTCCAAATATTCCGAAAAGAAACGGGCCAACCTGCGCAAGGGCAACATTGGTTTTGTTTTCCAGAGCTTTAATCTCATCGATGAACTGACCGTTTTTGAAAACATCGAACTGCCTTTGTTATATTTAGGTGTATCCACGGCTGAGCGCAAAAAAATCGTGAATGAGAGGCTGGAGCAGCTGGAGCTGATTCCCCGCAAAAATCATTTTCCGCAGCAAATATCCGGCGGCCAGCAGCAGCGCGTCGCTGTAGCCAGAGCCCTGATCGCGGATCCAAAAGTCATCCTGGCGGATGAGCCCACCGGCAATCTGGATTCCAGTCATGGTGACGAAGTCATGAAATTGCTGGTCGACTTAAATGAAAAAGGCACAACGGTCATAATGGTAACCCACTCCCCGGCATATGCGGATTATGCCAACCGGGTAATTCACCTTTTTGACGGCCACATCGTCACCGAAAACCTGAAGGAACAATACAACAAGCACATGCGCCCGCTTTCGGAGGTGACGGGATAGCGGGTTATGGGTTACGCGTAACAAAAATTCGCTACGCACAACACGTAACTCTAAACCCATAACGCGGAATACAAACTAAACCAATTGAACGAATAAAACCAATAAAACCAGCAAAACAAAACATTCATGTTTTCCAACTTTTTCATATTCGCATTCCGATTGTTACGAAGGGATAAGTTGCACAGCATCATCAATACGATCGGTCTGTCCATCGGAATTGCCTGCTGCCTCATCATCATGATGTATTTACAGAATGAGCTGAGTTACGATCAGTATCATGAAAAGGCAGATCGAATTTATCGATTGGGCATCAAAATCACCATGGGCGACCAATCTGAAAGTTACGCCCAGTCCTCCTGGTCGATCGGCAAGCGCTTAAAAGATGAGTACCCGGAAATCGAGGATTATGTCAGGATCGAGCCGTTTTCCGATGTTTTGTTCAAATACAAGGAAAAGGTTTTTTACGAAAATGAGATCGCTTTAGCCGATACGAGTATATTCGAAATATTTTCTTTCAAATTTATTCTTGGCGATCCGGCCACCTGCCTGAAAGAGCCGGGCAACCTCGTATTGACTGAAACCCTCGCCCGCAAATATTTTGGCGATCAAAATCCGATCGGGAAAATCATACAGCTGGGCAATAAATATGATTGTGATGTCACCGCCGTGGTTGAAGATATGCCGCATAACTCCCACATGCGGTTAAATGCCCTTGTAGCTATGGCGAGCTTATCCGTGGTTGCCCCTGAAGTGGATTTTGATAACCTGCCCCTCATGGAAGCGGACTGCTTCACATTTTTACTTGTCAAAGAGGGTTTTTCCTTGAAAAATTTCCTGAAAAAATTCAAATCTTTCCGTACAAAATTCATTGTGGAGGAAGAAAAAAAATACCACCAGAAATATGATCCGATCTTCCTGAAGCTTGCGGATATCCATTATGGCCCCAACCTGAGATTTGATCACCCGACGGGCAACAAAGCCTATACATACGCATTTTTCACCATTGGCATTTTCATCCTGGCTTTAGCCTGCATAAACTACATCAATCTGGCAACTGCCCGGGCCCTCGTCAGGGCCAGAGAGATCGGAATAAAAAAAATCCTCGGGGCCGACAGACGACACCTTATCTTTCAGCTCCTGGCTGAGTCGCTGATTGCTACATTGATTGCTCTGTTGATTGCGGTAGCATTAGTTGAGTTGACGATATCTGCCCCATTTTTCAAGCAGCTTTTGAATGGCTCGCTGCAACCGGACCTGTTGAATAATCCATTTTTTATTTACGGTCTTCTGGGGTTGTGGCTTTTTATCGGTCTATTTTCAGGACTTTATCCGTCCCTTTATTTTTCATCCATTCTACCGGTAAAAGCGCTGTGCGGGACACTCACATACGCTAAAAGCGAGTCTTTGATTCGTCGTTCACTGGTGACTTTCCAATTTATCATCTCCATCGCTGTTGCCGTTTTCGCCGTGTATATGTATGTCCAGATAGATTACATGCGCAACCGAAACATGGGGTTTAAAAAAGAAAATGTGGTCTCGATCAAGCTTCACGATGATGCGAAATTTGATAAGATCCCGAGCATATTGGAGGAATTACGACGCCACCCGCATATCATTTCGATAACAACCGCCCACACCCGACCCGGAAGAGCCTGGACCGGTCTGATTAGTGTTGAAGGCAAAAATGGCATGAAAGAACACAATTTTTACCGGTTTTTGGTTAATTACGATTTCCTCGAAACGCTGGGGATAGAGCTGCTAAAAGGCAGGGACTTCGATAAAAAGCGACCTTCCGATAAAGACAACGCAGTTATTGTGAATGAAAAATTCGTTGAATCCATGGGGTGGGATAATCCAATAGGCAAGCGGCTCACAAGAGGACTACCGGACGAACCCGGTTTTAGCGGTGAAATTATCGGGGTGGTCAAAAATTTTAATTTTTACTCCCTTCATCATAAAATCGAACCTTTATGGTTAAGTCTTCAACATAAAGTCGGCGGTAGCGTGATCGTGCGTATTAAGGCGGAACGTTTTGCGAGCGTTATAGCCGTCCTGAAGGAAAACTGGAAGCAGATCCACCCCGGCTACCCCTTTGTGTATTCTTTCCTCGACAAGGAATTTGACCGGTTTTATGATGCCGATCGAAAGCAAAATCAGCTCATCAATATTTTTTCATTCATGTGCATCGTCATTTCATGTCTGGGGTTACTGGGTCTTACTTCATTTAACACCTCCCGCAGAATCAAAGAAGTCGCTATTCGAAAAATCTACGGGGCTTCAGCCACCCGCATCATCTTAATGTTATTCAAAGAGATATTGTACCTGATGCTTATGGCTTCGATTCTGGCGATCCCACTTGCCCTGGCATTTATCCACATGTGGATCCGAAATTTTGCTTATCGAACAGATATCAACATCCTGATATTTTTTTTAACAGCCCTAGCGGCCCTGATAATCGCTTTTTTAACTGCCGGCTACCACTGCATGCGCGTGGCCCGGGCCAATCCGGTGGATACACTCCGCTATGAGTAGAACCGGTTTCAAAAATCATATTTTCCCCGAATACGGCGTTGCTCGTCGTCGAAGATCGCTCAGGTATTGCTTGTACGCTGCGCTCTTTCTCCCCCTCGCGCCTTGTCTTCGAACAAAATCTGAACTTCATAAACCGGTCCTGGCATATGATAAAGTATTAAAAAAATAAATTCTATTTATACACTATTATTATTCGGAATCTAAAATCGATATGTTTTTCAACTATTTCAAAACTGCCTTACGAAACATCCGGCGGCACAAAATTTTCTCCATTATCAACATTGCCGGTCTATCTATAGGAATGGCATGCACGATTCTCATATTGCGCTGGGTTCAGTATGAGTTGAGTTTTGATCGTTACCACGAGAAAGCCGATAGAATCTATCGTCTGGCAACAGATATGGATTTGGGAAAGATGCGGGGCAGGTATGCCGCAAGTAACTATATCGCCGGAATAACGCTGGCAAGAGACTATCCCGAGGTGGAAAAATCAGTCCGGTTTCAAAAAGTCCCCTTCAAAGTATTATTTCAATACAAAGATAAACAGTTTTACGAAGATGATATTGTCTTAGCGGATGACACAGTGTTTGATACTTTTACTTTTCCTTTAATCATAGGAGACCCCAAAAGCGCTCTGAAAAAGGCTTTTTCTATCGTTATCACCGAAAATATGGCAAAAAAATATTTTGGGGATACGAACCCCGTGGGAAGTGTTTTCAGGGCAGACAATGAAATTGATATCACTGTCACAGGAGTCATGAAAAATGTCCCTCGCAATTCCCATTTTACTTTTAAGGCGCTGGTTTCCTTCGAAACCCTTCGTCATGTCTATGATAACTACCAAAAAGAAATGGAGGAAGATTGGCTGGACCATGATAATTTTACATACCTGCTTCTTCGAGAGAACTATGATTATAAAGATCTCGAAAAAAAATTCCCGGCAATTATTGAAAAACACATAGGAGAGACATTGAAAGCACTTGGTGGAAAAGTTGAATACTTCCTCCAGCCCCTGACTCAAATTCATTTAAAATCGGAATTGGTGGTTGACACAGAGAACGGAGATATAGCTTATGTCTATGCGTTTAGCATCATTGCCATTTTTGTGCTTTTTATCGCCTGCATCAATTTTATGAATCTTTCAACAGCCCGTTCGGCGAACAGGGCCAAAGAAGTGGGGGTGAGAAAGGCACTTGGTGCTCACCGCAGCAAATTGCTCCATCAATTTTTCAGTGATGCGTTTCTGTTAAGCTTTATCTCTTTTGCCATCTCATTGGGTCTGGTAGAGATCGCTTTGCCATTTTTTCATTCGCTTACTGGAGTAGAATCAAGTTTCGATTCTATTTCTATGCCCTGGCTTATTTTGGGGTACCTGGGTTTGGTATCATTTGTTGCTTTTGTGGCAGGCGGTTATCCGGCCCTATATCTTTCGGCCTTTCAAACCATGGAGGTTATAACCGGTCGCCAAAAGACCGGTAAAGCAGCAGCGGTCTTCCGGAACATATTGGTGGTGGGCCAATTCACCATATCTATTGGTTTGATTGCCGCTTCTTCCATTATTTTTATACAAATAAACTACATGAAGCATGAAACGCTTGGCTTTAAGAAGGAACAGATTGTCGTTACGCACATGGCCAGTGATTCCCTAAAAAAATCAATCCCAACGCTTAAATCAGAATTGATAGCTTATTCCGGTATTGTTAATGTGGCCGCCTCGTCTCATGTCCCGGGCACAATTTCCGGCTGGCATGCTTTTGTCCCACAAGGATACAGTCTTGACCAGACACAAGTTATGGCCAACATCAGCATTAATCCAGATTTTATTGCGACCAGTGGAATTCAAATTGTGGATGGAAGGAATTTTTCGCATGAAATCGTCAAAGACCAAAGTGAATCCATCATCATTAACGAAGCAGCCGCAAAGCGATTTGGATGGAAAGATCCCATTGGTAAAACCATACGGAACTTGCCAAATGATACGAACAAAACGGTGATCGGTGTTGTCGCAAATTTTCATTTAAGATCGTTGCATCACCAAATTATGCCCCTCTACATTGATTATGATCCTGCGAGTTTTCGTTACATATCAATTAAAATAAAGCCGGATCATATTTCGGAAACCCTCAGTTTCTTGAGAAAAAAATGGGCGGAAATTATACCGGCCCAAACTTTGGACTATTTTTTTCTCGATGAAGCATTCGATTTACAATACCGAGATGATGAAAAGCTGGGTATCATATTATTTAATCTAACGATTCTGGCGATCTTGATTGCCTGTCTGGGCTTGTTTGGGCTGGCATCTTTCACTGCTGAAAAGCGCACCAAAGAAATCGGTATTCGCAAAGTGCTGGGGGCATCCACAGCCAGTATCATTCTGCTCCTTCTGAAAGAATTCATAAAATGGATTTTTATCGCCAACGTTATTGCATGGCCAATTGCATACTTTGCCATGAATCGATGGCTGCAGGACTTTGCTCATCGAATTAACATCGGCTTGAGCGCTTTTGTTCTGGCAGGATTAATCGTACTGGTACTTGCCTTAATGACCGTGAGCTATCGAGCCATAAAAGCGGCCAGGGCCAATCCGGTGGACGCGTTGAGGTATGAGTAATGCAAATGTCGAATCCTTCAAAATGCGAGGAAGGCAAGAGCGATCTAAAGTGATTTAAGCTGCCAGAGACGAATAAAAATGCCTAAAATTTAGATTTTTAGCCTTACTAAAAATCCGCAAACTGAAATCTAAAATCGTTATGTTCTCTAACTATTTCAAAATCGCTTTCCGAAATATTCGAAGGCAAAAACTATACGCAATTATCAACATCACCGGCCTCGCCATTGGAATGGCGTGCAGCCTTTTGATTCTTCTTTTCGCGTATGAAGAATTGACTGTCGATAATTTCCACGAAAATGTGGACCGGATTTACCGTGTCTATTCAGGCCTGGTGGAAAGTGAAAACGAATTGTGGACGGCTCTGACCCCCATGCCTCTCGCGAATGATCTGGTAAATGAACCTGAAGTATCCGACGCAGCATGTATGGCTGTCGGCGATCGCATTTCAATCAGATACCGGAATCAATGGACCACTGCGGAACCGATGATCTACACTTCCTCCTCATTTTTCAATATCTTCTCGTTTACATTTATTCAGGGCAAGCGTTCTAAAGCGCTATTGGATCCAAACTCAATGGTGCTTACCGATAAGCTGGCAAAGAAGATTTTCAAACAGGAGAACCCGATTGGCAAGACGCTGCATGTCAAAAACATTGGCAATCTTACCGTAACGGGGATCATAAAGGAGCAGAGGAACACTCACATCCGCCTGGGGGTAATTTTGCCATTTAATCTCTACCGGGAAGATCCCAGGTACGAGTCATGGCAGCGGTATAACTACTTCACCTATGTCCGGTTGAAAAAGAACGCTGAACCGGAAACGCTCAACAGAAAACTCGTTGAATACCAGAAAAAAATTTACGGCCTCGGTGCTAGAGGGCAGTATCTACTGCAGCCCGTAACGGACATCTGGCTGCACTCAAATCTGGCTTACGATTTTTTGACAGCGCCCTATGGTATTAATGTAATCTATAACGTCACGGCTTTAGCGGCTATTATTCTGATCACTGCCTGTATTAATTATATGAACCTGGCAACCGCTCAATCTGAAAACCGCATAGAGGAAGTCGGGCTGCGAAAAGTGATGGGCGCCGGCCGAAGGCAGATCGTTCTGCAATTTTTAGGCGAAGCAATTCTTCTATGTTGCATGGCGCTGATCGTGTCGATCATCTTGACCGAAATTTTCCTGCCGGGCTTTAATGATCTGGTTGAAATCAAGGAAATCAACCTGTTCGAATCTAAAAATATCAGCATTATTACAGTATTTCTAATGGTGGCCGCCTTTACGGGGATTATTTCAGGAAGCTACCCGGCATTTTTTGTTTCAGCCTTTCAACCCGCAGCAATCATCAGACGGCAGATGATCACCGGCAAGAAAGGAACCGTTCTTCGCAAATTTTTGTTAATCATGCAATTTGCAATTGCGATTATACTCATCATCAGTACCTTAACCTTTAATGGACAACTTAAATATATGCTGACAAAAGACCTGGGCTATCATCCGGAAAACCTGCTCTTTGTGCCGATGTCCGTAAAGGTCAGGCAGGTATACGACTCGATTAAGGAAAACCTTTTGCAGCATACGGGAATATCGCATGTGACGGCCTCACTGAACCTTCCGACCTGGCGGGGTCCGTCATCCCAGTTAGGACAATGGGATGGCAACACAGCCGGCAAAACAATTCGGATGTATCATGGTTCGGTGGATCATGATTTCATTGATGCGTTTCAGATGCAGATTATCCAGGGCACCGATTTTTCAAAAAAATCTGCGCCGGATGCGCCTTCGGGTTTAATTGTGAATGAAGAGGCTGTCAGGCAGATGGAACTCGAGGAGCCGATTGGAAAGCGGTTGACCATGTGGAACCACGACGGTTTTATTATCGGTGTTGTCAAAAACTTTCACTTCAACAATGTAAAAAATAAAGTGGAACCCCTTGTCCTTAAAGTAGCACCAGAAGAAGCGAGGGTATGTATCATCAGAATATTGCCTGAAGATGTTCCAGATGTCCTGTCTTTTATCGAAGACAATTTTCGCCGTGTGGATGCCGATTTTGCCATTAAACCTGAATTTCTGAGTGACTCGTTGAACAGGATGTATACCCTGGAGCAAAAGATGTCTCAATTGTTCGGGTACAGCACCTTTTTAGCCATATTGATTTCCTGCCTGGGGCTATTCGGTCTGTCCGCTTACACTATTGAAAAACGAACCAAGGAGTTGGCCATCCGCAAAGCCTGCGGTGCGTCTATAACTAAAATTGTAAAGATGTTATCCGTAGAATTCCTTAAGCTGATGTTCATCGCCAACCTGATAGCCTGGCCGATTTCTTATTTTTCAGTGAATAACTGGCTGCAGGACTATGCCTATCATATGACGCTTAAGGCAACACCGTTTCTGATAGCGTCTGCACTGACCTTTATTGTTGCTTTTCTGACTGTCGGCTTTCAGGCTATGAAAGCGGCACGTAAAAACCCGGTAGATGCACTTAGATATGAATAATTAAAGTTCGTAATCCACTACTAAAGATCTGTGATATAAAAATGCCCAAAAAGTCGAAAACAAAATCGTTTACACACAAAAAAGCATTCCTACAGGCTGGCTGAAACACTAATATTTCAAATAAAATAGGATGGAAAAAATGGAAAAACATGTCACTGTTTTAGGAATTCTTTACATTGCTTTTAGCGCACTCGGGCTTTTGCTGGCGATTATCATCTTTACGGCCGTTGTCGGCGGTGGGATCATTTCCGGAGATTCGGAAGCGATGGCAATCACTGGCATCGTGGGACCTGCCATCGCACTTTTTTTTGTGCTGCTGTCCGCTCCAGGCTTGATCGGAGGAATCTATCTGTTAAAGCATCGTCCCTGGGCGAGAATCCTGGTGCTGGTCCTGGGTTTTATTAACCTAATCGAAATCCCCATTGGCACGGCACTTGGTATCTACACGATCTGGGTTCTGTTTAAAAATGAGAGTGTTGATCTTTTCACCCTTTCCCCTGTCGGAACGCAAATAGTGTCAAAGGTTGTAGCGCAGGAAACTCATTTAAGGTGAAGGTTTTCAAACCGCTTCTCGATTAGATGAAACGGCAGTTCTCCGCCGGATAGAAGAAACTCATAGAAATCTTTACTTTCCAGTAGGTGGCCGAATCTTTCCTTTAATTGCTTGAATTCATGACTGCCGTAGCCATAGCACAACTGATAACCGGGATTGAGACGGAAGCGATCCAGTTGCCGTGATGCTTCCGCTGCATCAAATCCGCATGTCTGCAGCAAATCAAGTGCGGTAGGCTCCGTAAGCTTTCCAATGGTGAAACCCACATCGATTTGGCAGCGCGCCGAACGCCATAATTCCCTTTTGAGGCTGACCAGCAATTCCAGAGGATCTTCCAAGTAGCCGTATTCGATCAGCATGGACTCTGCGTATGACGCCCAGCCTTCATAAAACAGGGGCGATTCTATCTGCCGCCGAATCGGATTGGAAAGCTTGCGGCGGAAAGAATCCAGAAAATGATGTCCGGGGATGGTCTCATGGGCGGTCAGCATTTTGAATTCACGACTCAGACGCCTCTGAAGATGATGGTCGGTCTCTTTGCTGTTATGCTGGGCAAACTGGGTTGAAATATAAAAATAACTTACTTCCTGCGGGTTACGGCTGAAGGCGGCAGCAAAAGAAGCCGAACTCCTTACGGATTTAAGATAGGTAGGTGTATATTTAATCTTGACCGGTGCATTCAGCAGCTCTGCACTAAAACCGTTTAGACTGAAAAATTCCCTAAATCGTTGAATCTGATCTCTATAAAGTGCAACAATTTCCGCTTCAGCAACTTGATAAGGCGCGAAGGAATGGTAGAGCTGCTCCCAGGTTTTCTTTGCATCTATTTGAGTCTGCAGATTTTGCAGTTTTTCTAAAATCTTCTGCCACTCCTCAATGGCGATGGCAAATATTTCCTCCGCTGAGTGGTCGGATAAAAAATGATCTTTCAAGGAAGTCTCTAAGGTGGAACCGGCAAACCGGCGGTCTGGCTCTGGGGATTTGGATGTTAAAAATCGATAGAATTTTTCGATAAAAACCCCGGCATCCTGGATAGATTTAAAGGCCCTATCCTGATAATCAGGAAATTGCCTTGAAAATGTTTTTTTGACCTCGCTGAGATATTCCTTGCAATCTTCAGCCATGCGCAATGACGCTTGATAATAAGTCTCAGGTACTGACCGAATATTTTCGATTCCCTGTTTGATTATATCCGCTATGGATGACAGCCTCGCCAGCGCCCTATCTGCAACTTCTTTTGAGCTTTCGGCCGGTTTGTTCAAAGCATGGTCCAGACCGATAAAGGCAATTTTCAGGTATAAAAGCGGATTGTACTGCCAGGAACGTTTGGTATCCAGTTCGATTAAAATTCCGGCTATATTGGCCTGCAGTAATTTGAGATCGATGAAACGGTTGAGGTCTCCCTCCTCTTTATCATTGGCCGCCTTAAATTGTTTGTGATAACTTTTCAGTTTATCGATGGATTCTTCAATCGAGTTGCAATCAAATTTATCCAGTTTGTCATAGTGTTTGGCGGCATTTTCCGCTCGGGGCAGAAAATCAAATTCATCACTGGCACTCATCACCGGAAAGCGCTCGGCCAGGAAGTCAAAATAGCTGTCTGCTAATCTTTTGTAGTCATCATTTGTGTTCACGATCTACGACCTTTTGAAATTTAATGATTAAGATAACATCATACATTTTCCTGTTAATGTCAAAATTAGCCCCGTTGAAACGTCGGTCGGTCCTCGATGGCCCCTATTCAGCAATTATCCCCTGTCCGCTATCGAACACGGTTGTTCCGCAGGCGTGCACATTCTTAGAATAGATAAAATTCCTTAAGACCGAAAAAATGGCTTAAATTCGAAGGTAAGAATTTTTTTTGCTTAATTTTAGGCATCTTAGGCATTTTTTAATTTTAGACATTTTTCATTGGCATACCCTTTGCTCTATTCGAAGGCATCTTTGTAATGTTTTAATCTCTTCTTTATTAGAAAATATCTACATGATTGCTAAAACAATATATAGGTCGAATAAAATGTCTTTTAGAGAAAAAGCCAAACTTAATGTGTGTATCGCCAAGGATCTTGCAGATAATTTCGGTGGGAAAAAAGTAGATTATCTAAAAATGCTAAATCAGAAACTGAGAGCGCAAATTATCGCTAATTCTTCTCTAAATTATAGATCCTATTATGCAAAAGCTGCTTAAATAAACCGTTTAAAGACCTGTAAAATATTGGTTATTGGTTATTTGTATAGGAGCATCAGATCTCAACCTTTCAAATCCTTCAAAAAATGCAACAAATAATCACCTCAGAGGAAAATGACCGATGAAATTTAAAATTATTAATTTATTGCTATTCAAATGTTTAGTTGGCGTGCTGCTGGGGGCCTGCAGCAGCCATACAGGACTGGAGGGTAGATGGGTGGGATGTGATGTACGAAAACCGCTTATCGATTGGACTTTGACCATTCAGGGAAATCGATTTTATCTGGTCCGTGAAGATTTAACCATGTGGTATATCGGTCAATTCAGTCTGAATAATAACTGCCTGTTAAAGAAGATCGATCTGCAATTCAACAATACGCATATAAACGCTCATAATGAAACGACCTTGTTGGGGATTTATGAAATTGATGAAGGCACCTTAACATTTATCACCGCTGCACCCGGCAAGAACTTGCGCCCCTTGTCTTTCGATGAACCTCAGGAAGCAGTTATTTTTAGCTTTGTACGTAGCTAAAAGATTTTCACAATTGTATTAAAAATCAATATTGACAGGTCTCAATTATTGTAGTGTGATACCTTCTCTGAGAAAAATAGCTTCTTACCTTCCGCTAAAGCTTCACAAAAAAATTCTGATGCGAGATGTCTTTGAAAAACAAATCCTACAAAGCGATTGTTTCCTCGGACTGGAATGAATGTCTTGCACCCTGCGGTCCGTTTGACTTCATTTCATTTAACTACCCGCAACTCTCCACTCCATTAGAAATCATCTTTAAAAAGTACACGGGCAACATTATCACCTTGGGTGATGCCGTCCATCAAATTCAGAAACTGTTACCGGCCCCCATCACCGAAATGCAGATGGATCACTATCTGGATGAAAGATTTGCTACTTACAGGGGCGTACCGGAACTCATCGAGTGGTGCCTGAGCAATAACATCTTAATTATGATCAACACCACCGGCATGATCGGTTATTTTCAAAGGATTTTCGCAAAGAACCTGCTTCCTAAAGTGCCACTGCTATCTGCCCACCCGATGGTCCGCTACCCTAAAAATGATGCCGATCCACGGCATATTTACGATCTTTTTGAAACCATAGACAAAGGCAAAAACACCGAATCGGTCATTCGTTCTTTTAATATTCCATCTAACAAAGTCATCATTATGGGTGACAGCGGCGGTGACGGGCCGCATTTTGAATGGGGTGCCGCAAGCAACGCATTTTTGATCGCAAACATGACCAAACCATCCCTTAAAAAATATTGTGATCAAAAAAGCATACCGATTAACACCCAATTCGGTCCTTCCTATAAAGATGGAGAAGTCAAAGATTTAGGGAAGGAAATGCAGGTAAACTTTATGGACTTGGCGCCCATAATCGACGATTTTATAAGCAGATAAAAATTTAACATTAGCGGCAACCTCGACAATCGCTCAATCAGAGTTAGACATTTATCAAAAATGTCCGCCAGCGTACAACCGTTGTATCACGAGCGTACACCATTTGCGGCTCATCAAAAAAGCCGGACCCCCTGAAGTCAAATTAAAAGAATCACTAGGATTAAGCCCAAAAATTGATAAACCACCCCGCCCTCCCCGTTCGTTGAACGGCGGGTATTTACGTGGATTTCAACGGTTTTAAAACCTTTTTCTAAATCGGTATGGGATCAATGCTGCTACGCTCATAAATCCGTCTCCCTCGCCGGTCATCTGGCACACCCCTTGCTAAATACATGGTAGATCTCGTCGATGGCTGTACCCATTAATCCAAATGGGTGCAGCATTCTGCTTAATTTTTGAATAACTGAAATAAATGATGTTCTAAGTAAGGAGGGCGTAATGAAAATCAGATTGATATCATTATTGAGCATTTCGCTTTTAGCCGCGGTAATCGCATCCGGCTGTATCGTTGTTGATCTAAATGGTTGCAGCAAAGAAACGGTCAAGGGTTCGGGCGATGTCGTGACCGAGGAGCGACAGTTTGCTGAATTCAAGACCATCAAACTCAAAGGCAGCGGCCGGATTGTGTTAACGCAGGGCGAGCAACATTCAGTTACAATTTTAACCGACGACAATATCATGCCCCTGATTGAAACAGAGATACAGAATGACCAACTGGTTATCTCCCAGGAAAATTATAACCTTAGACCGACCACACTGGAGTTCAACATTTCTGTCGCAAATCTGAAAGGCATCGCCATTTCAGGTTCCGGAGACGTTATTGGAAAAAACCGGTTTGTCTCTGATGATTTTTTCGCGAAAATAAGTGGGGCCGGCGATATGGTCTTAGAACTGGACGTGGCAAATCTGGAAACAGCCATCTCCGGCTCGGGTTCAATGAATCTATCCGGCAAAGCAGATCATCATGATGCAAAGATCAGCGGATCCGGCAAGATTAATGCATTTGACATGCAGGTAAAAAGTGTTTCTTTGAAAGTCAGCGGTTCCGGCGATTGTAAAGTTAACGCAACCGAAACTTTGAATGCCAGAGTTTCCGGAAGCGGAGATGTATTCTATAAAGGTCGTCCCCACATAACCAGTAAAATCAGTGGATCGGGGAGTCTGGAAAGCCGAAATTAACAAAATCGGCCTCTGGCTTCTGGTTACTCGCGGCTGGCAGGGCAAAGCAAGACAGTAACGAAAAATAAAGCAGTAATAATTGAAACCAAAGAAGGATAGCATGATTAAAAAAATATGTCTCATCGGTAAAGCCATATGGCTAACGCGGCTTCTCATAGCAGGCCTGGTGTTTAGTTTGCTGACTGCATGTCAGACGTCTCCGAAATGGACCTATTATGAAGGCGGAAGCGGCGGATTGTATCCAGGTCAACACTGGCAGAAGGCGGAAACACCCGAACAACTCGGGTGGTCCTCCGAAAAACTTGCTGAGGCGCGCGCCTATTCAAAGAAAATCGGTTCATCTGCTGTGATGATCGTCGATAACGGCGTCGTTGTCGATGCCTGGGGTGATATAATGCGAAGATTTCAATGTCACTCCATGCGCAAGAGCCTGATGAGTGCGCTCATCGGGGTCCAAGTTGACGAAGGCAACATCGATCTATCAAAAACGATGGCTGATTTGGGTATCGACGATCTGGAGCCTTCGCTGACTGCTGAAGAAAAACAGGCCACCATGAGTGATCTGATCAAATCCCGTTCCGGCATTTATATCCCGGCATTAGGGGAAAGCTCTGATATGCGCGCCATGCGCCCGAAGCGTCACAGCCACCCACCCGGTAGCTTCTGGTATTACAACAACTGGGATTTCAATGCGCTCGGTACCATCTTTGAGCAGAAAACCCGGGCCCGGATCTTTAAGGAGTTTGAAAGGCGTTTCGCCAGGCCGCTTCAAATGGAAGATTTTGATGTCAGCTATTGTCGCTATTTGAGCAGTGCGGATTACCCAAATGCTCCGTATTCGCCGCACCGTTATTACCTCTTCCGTGTCAGTGCGCGGGATCTGGCTCGCTTCGGCCTTCTATTTTTGCGTGAAGGTCGATGGCAGAATCAGCAGATTGTCTCAGCCGACTGGGTTAAAGAAAGCACGGCCAGCCATTCCAGAAGAGGTGTTGACGGCGGCTACGGCTATATGTGGTGGACCGGAGTCAATAGCGGCCTGCTGCCCAATGTGAACGTTAAAGCACACAGCTACTATGCAGCCGGCTGGGGGGGACACCGGGTTTTTGTGCTGCCTTATCGGAACCTGGTTGTGGTTCACCGGGTCAACACGGATCAACCGGGGGAAAGACCGATGGGTCACCATATCGGTCAGCTGTTATGGCTTATTCTTTCTGCAGCCGGCGAAACCCAAATCGGTGACGACCCTTCGATCAAAGCGGCAAAAGGTGTCAGGCTCTCAACGGAAGATCTCAAAAAACTCCTGGCAAATGGTAACAAATGGATTGGATCTAACACTGGCTTATTCCCCGGCGAAGAGTCGCTGGTTCTGTCCTGTTCTAAAGAAGGGCAACTGACACTTTCAGCCTCCAAAAAACTGGAATTTAAAGGAAAATGGTGGATTTCCAGAGACAGGTTTTACTTTGATATACTGGGCTTAAAGGCATATTTCTCCATTTTTCAAGAGGGAGATACGCTGGGATTATATGATCCAACAGGCACTTTATATGGTAAGTTTAACATTTCCGGCGGTTAATTGGTCATGGGTTCGGTAAAATTCGATTTATATTGCGAATGAAAACTGAAAATCTCCCAAATTGAGTTTGAGCAATGCAAAATAAATTTCCCACTTGTTTTAGTTACCTCAACGTCTATGTCAGTTTATTACTGCTCCTATTCCTGTTGTCCGCCTGCTCTCATACATCCTCCAAAACTCAGAGTCGAATTGCTGATCAGGATCCAATCCAATTCTTTCGGTACGAAATGGATCGTCTGCGTAAGGATTATAGAATCCCCGGCATGGCCGTGGCCGTCCTTGAAAATCAAAAGATTGTATTCGCCGAGGGTTTTGGTTACGCCGATATTGAAAACAGCATACCGACCGCAGTAGATACGCCTTTTAACATCGCCTCTCTTTCAAAAACCTTCGCAGCCGCAATCCTGATGAAACTGGTTGAAGAGGAACGACTGGATCTGGATACGCCAATTGCCGACATCCTGAAAGATACGGATTTCACTTATGACGTTGGCACGTTTCACGGTTATGCGACTGTATGCAGGAAGATAAAAGAATTCAGCAAAGATCCTGATTTCGAATACGCCGAATATGCATTTCTACTGAAAAATTATCGCTGCGACAAAGAAAGTATCACCATTAAGCATCATTTCACCCACACGGCTCAGGGAAATCCCGGAGAAACTTACCGTTACAATGGCTTTTTGTTTGGATTTCTTTCGCTGGTTGCCGAAGAGGCATCCGGCAAGCCTTATCCTACCCTCCTCGTAGATCATATTATTGCCCCACTTGAAATGACAAACACGATTCCAAGCACCACCAACCAACGTCGCGACCAGATCCTGGCGAAGCGAGCAAAATACTATCGGGTAGGATTCGGAGGAGAATTCAAGCCTTCGGAATATCCGGTTACCCTGTCATCATCAGCCGGAATTGTGACCACCGTGCTGGATATGGCCAAATTCGATGTCGCTATGGACCGCAATTTGATCGTTTCGGCTGGCTCCAAAGCGGCCATGTTTTCGAAAACGATCTCCAATAATGGCAAACCCCTGCCTTACGGTTTGGGCTGGTTTGCGCAGGAGCACGCCGGCGTCAAACTGCTCTGGCATTACGGCTGGGCGCCGAAAGCGTATTCATCGCTGATATTAAAGGTCCCAGAAAAAGAAGTTACCCTGATACTTTTTGCAAACAGCGAGGGCGCCAGCGCTAATTTTCACCTCGGAAGAGGCGACGTTCTCAGATCGCCATTTGCAATCGCTTTTCTGAATGTGTTCACCGATATGATGGTCACACAGGAGAATTTTTAGCCGAATGATTTGCCTAATCGTAAAATACGCATCCGCAAGGCTAAAGCCATCAGGGCCTTTGTCCTGTATTAGTAAAATCCAGTGTGCGTTTCTGGTAACAATACTCATTTTTGCTCTCCCACTGGCTACTGAGGCTATCGAATTTGGAAGTCCAAGTATAGAAACCAGGATCGATTATATTTCTTCGGCAGACGAGGAAGGATCCGGACCATCCGGTGAAGTGGCAGTTATATCCGCCGGTGGAAAGGCTTCAATGCCCTTTCAGTTGGCCAATAAATTGAATTTAACTTTTGAATTATCGGGAAACCGGATTTTCTTCGATTGGGATAATACCGAAAATCTGAAATTCAGCAACGGGCGTAAACCGTGGGATGATTTCAATTCCGCCCGTGTGCGTCTCAAACTTAACTATAATTGGAACCCTCAATGGACTTCCTTTGCCAACGTGCACACGGCTGCCGGCTGGGAAGAAGAAATGGATGATTCCTATTCCTATGGTGCCAGCATCGGCACTGTCTTTCAAAGCCCATATAATCTTAGATGGACGCTGGGGGCCTGCTCCGGGGAGGGTCCAGAAAATGGGTATTGGGGAGTTTTTGGCGGCGTCGCCTGGAATCAGCACAAAAAGGAGGAAGGCCAGCCGGGCATCTTCGCATCCTTAAATTGGCCTCCTGCAGCAGAGATCGGTACTGTATTAAATAAAAAGTGGCTGCTGCGCTGGAATCTTTGGCAGTCCGGCGGCATCTTTCGTCTCGCTGATGATAATGCCCTATCGCCATCGGGTTTGGTGGTTGCCTCGGTCGAGAGAACCGGTTTGTTTGTCGAGTATAAGCCCATTCGAAAATTTACGGTAACACTGGGTGGAAGTTATGTTTTCAGACACCAGTATGAAATACAGAATGAAAACGGCAATAAAATTCAGTCGAACTTACACATTGATGCTGCTTTAGGCGCTACGCTGAATTTCAAATTTAATTTTTGAGAACGATCCGTTGATCTAGCACGATATGATTGAATAAGGAGGACCAAAATGAAATTTTTAAAAATGGCACCGATTTTATTTGTGTTGGCAATGCTTTCATCATTTATCGGGTGCATGAGCGCCAATCAGCATTACCAGCAGACGCATGGCCCCAAAGAAAAAGAAATGACCGTCGGTATGGTTCAAAAAGAAATTCGAAAAGGCATGTCGGCTGCTGATGTTGCCACAGTGCTTGGCTCTCCGAACATTGTTACCAACGATTCAGACAATCGTGAAGTTTGGATTTACGATAAAATTTCCACGGATGTGTCCTATTCAAAAGATTCTTCCGGTGCCGGTCTGAAACTTTTAATCGCCGGCGTAAGTGATAGCCTTTTGGGGGCAGGTTTGGGAGCCGGCAATTACAACAGATCCGCCGGAGCACAGTCGAAAACACAACGAACGCTTACGGTGGTTATCAAATATGATGAGCAAAAGCGGGTCAGGGATTTTTTTTATCACACAAGTAGATTCTAGATGGAAAGACAAAATGCGGTTTAGAAAATTATTTGGAATCTCTCTGGGACTTATTTTGGTGTTTTTTGCGATACTAGGCTGTCAGAAAGGAATTCCCAGGGAAGCTCTCATGTTTACACCGGAATCCCTCGCTGATCGGCAGTTGCAGACGCGCGTATTTGAAACCAACAACGAAAACAAATTGCTGGAGGCAGCAGCAGCCCTTCTTCAGGACCTGGGATTTACCATCGATGAGAGCGAAGTCAAATGCGGTGTAATCGTTTGCTCCAAAGATAGAAACGTCACCGAATTTTACGATGTCGGTCTTTCGATTGTCGCTTCACTTTTTTTTATCGATTATGAATATGCCACCAGACAAAAAGTCATGGCTTCACTAGTAACAAGGCCTCTGGTAAAAAATAGAATCGCCGTACGGATTTCCTTCCAGCATCTGGTCTGGGACACCAAAAAGGATTTGATTAAAAATGAACGCATCAATGAACCTGAAATCTATCAGGAGTTTTTCTCAAAGCTCTCGAAATCCGTGTTTTTGACAGCCCACGAGATTTAGGAGGATCTGTTTTGAAAGAACCTATCAAACAATTCATAATCTTTATCCTTATTCTTACTTTTTGCGCCTGTGCCGCAAGGCAGAGAAATATTCTGGAAGCCAATGATTCGCAGGTAAGGCTGCGCAGCATGCAGAGCCGGGTCTTTGACTATACGGATCGCAATCGCATGTTGCGCACCATTATCGCCACTTTGCAGGACCTTGGCTTTGTCATCGATGATGCAGATGAAAATTTAGGGACGGTCTCCGGTACAAAACGATCCGGGTATTCATTGCGGATGACCGTATCGATCCGGCCCAAAGGGAATACGCAATTGATCGTCCGGAGCAATGCCCAGTTTAATTTACAAACCGTGGACGATCCCGAGCCTTATCAGCAATTTTTTTCAGCACTTTCCAAAGCGCTTTTTCTGGAAGCCCAAAAGATATAAGACGAACATTATGTAGGCAATTGAGTGTATTCCCTTAAGATCGTATTTAAAAAAGGAGAAAATCAATGAAGCGCATAACAATTTCTAAAATCTTTTTTTTAGCGTTTGTCTTTAGTTTACATGCCTGTGCAAGTATACCGCTAAAGGATTACCAGCCCAAATCTGCAAATGAGGAAGAAATAATTGACGTAATAATGAAACATGAAAACGCCTGGAACGAAAAGGATATATCCGGATTCATGGCTACCTATCATAACAGCGCTCTAATCGAGATCGGCTGCAGCGGTCCACTGGTATCGAAAAGTGAATTTTACAATGAAATCGAAGAAATTATGAGCGATTACCCAACGGTTAAATTTATTAATCCCAAATTAAATGTATCAGAAAACAATGCGGTTGTAACAGTAACATCAACAAGATTAGGGAATGAATCTCACCTTTTCAGATTGGATATGTTGAAAGAAAATGACCGGTGGTTTATAGCAAAGGAAACATGTATTTGAACATTTTGACACCAAAAATATCTTACTAAAATATCACATCCCTCTGATTCGTTACCCTGAAAGGATTAATAATCATGAGATGCGCTAACATTTCATGTAAATATTTCCTGTTATCCTTGTTCTTTATATTCCTAACCACTGCTTGCGCCCAATGGTATCCGAGAGCTACCAGCAGTGGCCTGCCTGAGCGCGAATACACATACCAAAAGCCAGAGACAATTAATGATGGATGGGAGACTGCCTCTTTAAACGAAGCGGACATTAGTTCAGAAAAAATTGATCAAATGATGCTCGATATTCTCAATGGAAATGACAAAAACATTCACAGTGTCCTGCTGATAAAAAACGGAAAATTGGTCCTTGAAGAATACTTTTATGGATATACTCGAGACACGTCACATTTTCTGGCCTCAGTCAGCAAAAGTATCACATCGATTTTAATCGGTATCGCTATAGACCAAGAGATAGCGTCTGAGGTGAAAACCAAAGTATATGAGTTTTTTCCTGAATACACCGGCATGAAATGGATTGACCAAAAATACCCGATTACACTTCAACACCTGCTCACCATGAGTGCCGGACTGGATTGGGAGGCCAATAAGTATTCGCGCAGAGATCCGCGACACACGACCTATCAAATGTATGATAGCGGTAACCCCATCGGATTTGTCCTTGACCGAGATGTGAGCGAAGCACCCGGCAAAAAATTTAATTACAATAGCGGACTGACCATTCTACTGGGTGGAATTGTAAAAAACACGTCCGGTCTGTACATCGACGATTTTGCCGGACAATATCTTTTCTCAGCAATGGGCATTTCCGATTATCACTGGGACAAATTCCCGGACGGCAACATTCAGACAGATGGCGGTCTGCATTTAAGACCACGTGATATGGCCAAAATCGGGTATATGATAATGAATAACGGCAAATGGAAAGATCGGCAGATCGTATCCAGGGAATGGGTCGCGGAATCTACAAAAAAGCACATTGATGCGCTTGGAATCGGATACGGGTATCAATGGTGGATCGGTAAAACAAAAATTAACAACCAAACCCTCAAGGTGCTCTTTGCCTCTGGTCATGGGGGACAGAAGATATTTATCATCCCGGAGCTGGATCTGGTTGCTGTTTTTACCAGCAGAGTGTTTAATTCCAATGGCCATTCCGGACCGGAAGAATTCTTGCTAAAATATATCATTCCTTCAATCATGCCGTCGACAGCGCCGAAAAAGGCCATCAAATTGTCTCCGAAGATTCTTGATGAGTTAACCGGAAAATATGAAACAAAAGCGCATGGTTTTGTAGCACCCATTTTTAGAGAGAGAGACAAGCTTTATACGCGAACCTCTTTTTTTGATAAAGTTGAGCTCATTCCGGAAAGCGAGACCCAATTTTTCGGAGTTTCAAAAAATATTGGGGAGTTCAAAATACACTTCATTAAGGATGAACGAGGAAATGTGAAGCAATGTATCGCTTACGTTGGATTCAGGGGTATCCATTTCGATAAAATTGAATAGAACTGCCCATGGAAAAAATTAATCATGGAAATAGCCGTTTAGCATTATTCCTTTTTTTAGCATACCTCTTTACCTGGACTTTTCATATCGCGATACCGGTACAGGGCTTCGCTTTCACATTTGATATCACCAACCCGGCCATGCTCCTTTATTTAGTGGGGCTTCTGGGACCATTGGCGTCTGCTCTTTTTCTTACGGCACGTTTCGAAGGATGGATGGGAATCAAGCGATTACTTAAAGGTGCACTCCGTTGGCGCTTCAATCCGATCTGGTATCTTTTCGCAATTTTTATTGTCGCTATACTCAGATTTGCCAATATCGGGCTTCACATCAAGGCCATACCAATCCCCTCGCAATGGATGAACTTTGGCTTGTTTTTTATTATTGGGCAGTTATGGGTGGTTATCGGTGAAGAATACGGGTGGCGGGGATATGCACTGCCGCGCCTTCAAAAACGAATTGGATCTCTGGGGGCCAGCCTGGTTCTTGGGCTTTTTTGGGCAAGCTGGCACCTTCCGATGTTTTTTATTCCCGGATCCCCTCAATTTACGGATTCTTTTTTATATTCGTTTTCGCGGTATGTTTGCTTTGTAACCTTCTGGTCAGCTATCATGACAATGCTCTATAACCGAACCAACGGGAGCGTGCTTGTATGCATGATTTTTCATGCGTTTTTGAATATTGCGGCATTCACCATACGCATGCCCCGTGAAGCCAATAATATGCTATATCTCTATATTCCCATCGTCATTCTGGCAACTACACTTTTACCACGGCCATTATTTATTTTAAAATTTCAAAAACAGTCACTCGATTGAAAAAATGAATCTCGGAAAAGGGAGTTTTCCATCCATTGTACTTTGTTGGCGTGTTCGGCCCCTTTTTTTCAGCAATCATCGTCACATGGATTACCGAGAGTAAATCAGGACTATGGCAGTGGCTTCGCCGAACCTTTAATTTTCGGATCAGCATTGGATGGTATTTGCTCGGCGGATTGCTGGGTCCCATATGTGTCGCGTTTTACCAGTTTAGCCTTTATCTGCTTTTAGGGGGTGAGTCCGATTTCTCCAAAGCAAATCCATGGTGGAATTATTTTATCAGTGTGCCCATCGGAGCTCTATTTGCAGGAGGCAACGAAGAACCAGGTTGGCGCGGTTTCGCCCTGCCCCAATTACTAAAGAAGCAACATCCTCTGGTGGCCAGTCTTTTTCTTGGCATAATGTGGGCTATTTGGCATATACCATTTACTTTTTCAACTGGAGGGGAAAATATTGATTATAATTGGTCTGCCTGGTTTATAATCAATACGACCGGTTTGTCCATTATTATGACCTGGTTGTATTTCAAATCGAGTATGAGTGTAATTCCGGTAATGTTATTCCACCAAGGAACAAATCACATTTGGCATTACTTTCAGATGCCGTCTGATGTGATTTCCGGGTTGCCTGACTGGATTGTTTTAAAAACGATTGTTTACTGGACCATTGCGATCATACTGGTGATCGTAACGAAAGGGCGCTTAGGTTCCAGTGTTGAAAGGCATAATATCAAGCCTCTAAAACGACCGGCGATAAATTAAAAGTATTGATTCATTAAGCTGTTATGAAAAAGCGTCCATTTAATCGAAATTTATTGTTATTCGTTTTCCTTTTTCTAAGCGTAAATATTTTTGCCGGTTGTCGAGAGGTATCTAAGATAGAGTTGATTGAGGATATTGACGCTTATGTAAACACCATCGATCAAGTTCATGCCGAGCCATACCGCCTGATAACAAGAGAAAAATTCATTGGAAAGGCACTGGAACTGAAGCAAAAGATTAGGGCTTTAGAAGAGGACAGCATTTCTGTTCTGAAATGCGCTTTCTATTTGCAGGAATTGTCCGCACTGATTCAGGACGGGCACACCCGTATCAATTTTCCTTTTGATCAACTAACAGGCAAAGAATCGGTATTGCCGCTCAAGCTGAAAATTATCGATGGAAACGTATATGTATTAGATAATTTAGGTCATAAATCTGTGCCGAATTTTTGTTCGATACTTGAAATAAACGG
>CALLDL010000114.1 GCA_937998305.1 uncultured Desulfobacterales bacterium
TATTTTTCGCCCTTCATCCTTTTAATAATCTTGGGAATGAAAAATGAAAAGATAAAAAGTCCTATTGAAAAGAAAACTTTAAAGGATATCAGCTCTTCCCAGTTTCCCGAAGCCCACACATCTTTTAACGTTCCAATGAAAAAGGTGAAGATAAATGTTCCAACAATGATGCCCAATCCGGTTCCGGCGATATAGTCCCAGAATCGAACCTTGGTCAGTCCCATACCGAAATTCATGGGCGTAAACGGAAAATAAACCAGCCGAAGATATAAAACCGTCGCAAATCCGTTACGCTCGATGGCATCATCATATTTTTTCAGTTTATCACCGACCAGTGAGGCGGCAAAGTCCCTTCCCAGGGTCCTCCCAATAAAAAAGGCGGCGCCGGCACCCATCATGGCACCGATCCATACATATAAAAATCCCCAGTAGGCCCCGAATATGGCTGCCCCTAAACCGGTCAGCAAGGTGCCTGGTACAAATAGACAAACACCTACGGCATAGATCATCATATATACCACCGGCGCCCATAGACCGGCGCCTTCAAGAAAACTGCCCAAGGCGTCGGCCGTAAGATAATTTTTGACCGGTGTAAAACGAATTAAGAAAATGGCGCCGATAATAAAGGCCAAGAAAACAATGGCCTTAAATATTGGTTTCGATGTTTTTTTTGTGGGTTGCTGCAATGTTTCTTCCATTATCTTGTTCCTTTAAATATTTTCCACGGCTTGAGGTCCCCAACTCCCGGATTCGTAAAATTGAAGTGTTTCTGATCGATTGCCGCATGTTTCACATTCATTTAAAATAGGCGTCAAGAACGACCAGCAATGCTCAATACTGTCCTGTCGCCAGAAAAGCATCTGATCCCCCAGCATGCAATCAATGAGCACTTTTTCATAGGCATCAAGAACAGGTCCGGTATAATTTTGATGATACGAAAAATCCATGTTAACGGACCGCAGACATACCCGTGCACCCGGATTCTTTGTCTGAAACAAAAGGGTGACTTTCTCATCCGGATAAATCCCGAGTGTGAGCCGGTTGGCATCAATGGTCTCCCCCAGGGTTTTCCTAAACATGGTATGAGGCACCTCTTTAAACCCAATGACGATTTGTGTTATCTTCTCAACCAGACGCTTGCCGGATATCAGATAAAAAGGAACACCCTGCCATCGCCAGTTGTCGATAAAAAGTTTCATTTTGGCATAGGTCGGCGTCAGGGAGTCAGGATTTATACCCGGTTCTTCTCGATACGCCGGAACCGGATTTTCATCAATTTCACCCCGGTCATATTGACCGAGTACAATGTGTTCCTGGAGCTTTTCAATTGGAAAAGGCCTTAGAGAACGAAAAACTTTTAGCTTCTCATCTCTGACACGGTACGGTTCAAATTGTGACGGCGCTTCCATGGCGGTAAGGGCCAGCAGTTGCATCATATGGTTTTGAAACATGTCTCTAATAACACCCGCCTGTTCATAATAGCCCGCCCGATGTTCCACACCTAAAGTCTCTGAAGCAAGGATGTTGACATGATCAATATATCTTCTGTTCCAGATGGGCTCAAAAATGGCATTGGCAAAACGAAACATCAGTATGTTCTGGACCGTCTCTTTTGCCAGGTAATGGTCTATCCGAAACACCTGGTGTTCTTTAAAATACTTACCGACACTCTGGTTCAGCTCAACGGCGGTTTTCAGATCACGGCCAAAAGGTTTTTCGATCACCACCCGTGACCAGCCGTTATCATTTTCTCTTTCATTACCCAAGCCCGCCTGTCCCAACATTTGAATGACCGGCGGATAAAGAGTCGGCGGCAGGGCCAGATAAAAGATCCTGTTTCCTCGAGTGCCGTGCTTCTTATCCAAATCTTTCAAAAATTCAGAAAGATTTAAAAAAGAATCCGGCTGCTCATAATCGACGGACCGGTATCTCAAGGCATCGGCAAAAGCGGGCCATTTGGTATGGTTTAAAATGTTGATGGCACCCAATGCATTTTTCATCCGGTCTTTGAATTGCAATTCATTCATGTTTGTCCGGCCGCACCCGACTATCTGAAATGGATCAGGCATCCCATCATTGACGTACAGATTGAAAAGGGCTGGAACCAGTTTTCTGGCGGTCAAATCACCTGTGGCTCCGAAAATAACAATGGTGCAGGGTTCGCCATGCTCAGCCCCTATGCAGTCCTCGGGATCAAACCCCAGGTCCGGCGCCTTTGCTTTGATGGTTATGCTTTGAGAACCGTAATTATTTTTATCATGATGATTCATGGTATTCACTCTTTTCACTACTCAAAAGGATCGTAACACGTTAGCCTTTAGAAAACGCTCCAGCTTCATGTATAATTAAATTTTTGGAATCACGGCATGTCCGCCGAATTCCCGCCGAAGGGCCGCCACAACTCGGTCCGAAAAAGGATTATCCTGCCGGGAGCGAAAACGCCGCAACAGGGAAAGGGTGATGACCTGGGCCGGCACGCCGGTTTCCAGAGCCTGCTGGATGGTCCATCTCCCCTCTCCGGAATCTTCCACATATCCTTTGATATCCGAGAGTTTTTCATCTTTTCTAAAGGCATCTTCAGCAAGTTCCAGCAACCATGACCGAATGACGCTTCCCTGATTCCATAAATGCGCAATATCGGCGTAGTTGAAAGATGTTGCATAGTCGGATGCCTCCAATATTTCAAACCCTTCGCCATAGGCCTGCATCATCCCGTATTCGATGCCGTTATGCACCATTTTAACAAAATGACCGGCACCCGTTTGCCCACAGTAAAGGTAACCTTCTTCAGGGGCCAGGGCTTTAAATATGGGCTCCAGCAGTTGGTATGTCTTTTTATCTCCGCCGATCATCAGGCAGTAACCGATCCTAAGGCCCCATATCCCTCCGCTGACCCCGGCATCCATATACCAGATACCTTTTTCCTGAAGGCTTTCGGCTCTGCGAATATCGTCTTTATAATACGTATTTCCACCATCGACAACAATATCTCCAGGTGATAGAAAACCCTCAAGCTCTTGAATATGATCATCCACCGCCTGTCCGGCCGGTAGCATGATCCACACAATACGCGGCTGAAAAAGTTTTTCGACCACCTCTGAAAGAGAATAGGCGCCAATGGCACCGTCTTTGACCAGCTGATCTGTTTTTCCTGAAGAACGATTATATGCAACCACCTCGTGGCCACCTTTTAAAAGCCGTATGGCCATGTTCATTCCCATTCGTCCAAGGCCAATCATCGCGAGTTTCATTTTTAGACCTCCGTATTTATTTTCCATTCAAAGACCAGTCGTAATGGAGATATTTAACTTTGATTTTATTCTTTTTAACTTCCAATTCCTTTTTTAAATTATCGTCGGCGTATTTTAAGAAAAAGCCGGTGACATCATCGTTGAAATCCTTACCGAACCAGTTAAAGATTTTACTAACATAAAGCGTTTCTCCGTCAAGATAATTGCGTTTGGTGTCGTTGATAAACGCCCGTGTCGCATCATCTAACTGCCGGTCTAAAGTATTTCCGAGAAACGGTTGAGACCATAGTGGCGGACAGCTAAGCGCCGCGCAATTAATGGCAAAATGGACCCGGGGATCTTTAAACCTGGGCCGGAGAATACGGTGCTCGATGTCATCTAAAGTGATAACATCCCCGTCGATGCGACAAATCTTCTTTTTCCACGGAGTCTTTAGAATGTTTCCTAGGTCTTTGATGGATTTAATCCCGGGATACCCGCTCAGAATCAATTTGATGGTCCATGCATTATAGGCATTGATATAAAAAGCAAACTGTTCATTTCCAGAAAGACTCTTGGAATCAACATTCTCAAGAACTTTAAGGTACTGATCCAGTTTTGATTCTTCCATTTTAAAGCCGCGATAATCGACGTTTCCCTGATGAACATACTTCTTTAAAAGGTTAGCATAAATGCTGTGATCCACAGCAGTATCGGACCGGCTGTTTGATATAAACCCCATGGGACCGTGAAAAATGAAAAATAAAAAAATAATGATAATGTATTGTCGTATTTTCATAATCACTCCTGAATGTTTTGCTGTTTTTTATTTTCTGTCGTTTAAATTCTTGAATCCTTACATCATCCCCAATTTAAAAAAACGACCTATTCAGGGGGATGGACAGTGTGTTCATCGTTATCCGGCACCCAACGAAACGTCATGTTCAGACAATATTTAAAATTAACACTTTCGCCTTTTGAAAACAGTACCGCTTCAGATATAATTAAATTTTTGCTGAAAGAACTTGTGCCAAATTGAAAATTGAAGATTTGTTGTATCGCCCTGCCCAGTTAAATCAACTTTTTTGCTTTTATTTAACCGGGGTCCGCTCTGTCTTTTCATTAATAAAATTGGAAGAATTCCTTAAATATTCAGTCTTCAATTGAAAATCGTCAATCGTTTGTACCTGAAGCTCCCTTGAAATCGATCCGTCTCAAAGGACTAAACTATTACATTTAAAGTATTAACCATGACGGGCAAGGTGTTCAGGTGAAAATGAATAAAAAGATCGGTTTCATCGTAACTATTCAGGAGGCAGTTGTTTCCCCGTAGCGTTATTGGCGGAGTCGCTTCGTATTTTCATTGATTAGTAGTGGGAGAGACACCGAAGTGAAGGGGAAATGACTGCCCCCTGAATACATATGTCTATCAATTCATGGGATTACTCTTACCGAAACAGCGTTGTCTATTGCTGAACATGTTTTGGTGGTAAAGAATCCGCTGAGAATCGTATTCTATCGCCGGACCACTTTGGGTTTGAAACCCTCTTTCAGTAAATCTTTGATGACTGTTTCAGCCTCTTTTTCGGTCCAGAAGGCGCCGACCAAGAGCCTGATTTTGTTTTTGGTTGCTCTGTTTGGAAAGCTGTAAGCCGAATATCCTTTTGAGATAAGATGGGCTTTAAGTTTTTTTAGTTTTTCATCGCCAGAGAAAATCCCGATCTCCACAGTAAAGGGCGGCCTCACCACAAAGGCATGGTGATACTCACGCTTTTTCAATTCTAAAGCCGCCTTTTGTGCCTCTTCGGGAGTTCGATAAAAGCCGACAAGTACACGATACCAGTTTCCCTTTCCAACAATACGGGCATGAGAGATGCAGACAAAATCCCCCTTATCCCTTAGTATCATTGCTTCTCGCATGGAGTCTTCCTTGCTTTTATAAGAGCTGACTTGAATCATATAGGGATAAAATTCTTGATCTTTTGCAGGGGCATGCTGTCTGCTTTGTGGCGTTGTTTTTCCTTTATCGTTTTTTTTTCCCGGGGCCTTTTGAACCGATTGAGAAGGTTGGCTAACGCTTTTTTCTACTCTGCTCCGATGCATTCGTACATCTACGGCCTTCATTTTGTTAAGTTCATCCCAGGAGTGGGCCAATTCAGCCTCCAATTCTTTTCGCCGCTTGGTGTCAGATTCTATATCACTGGATTGTTTTCGAGTGATTTCCAGGAGCCTGTCCTTTTCTTCAATCATAGAAGAAAGTTCGGCTTGTAAATCATTAATACGTTCTACCATGGAAACATAGAATGTTGCGGCCTCTTTCTCCTTAGGAGATAGTGGCAATTTGAGATAAACTTGCAGCCAACTAAGGGCTGCAGCATAATTGATTTCCGGATTGGACGGATGAATGTTTAGCAATGCAGCCTTCCAAACCGCGAGTTTATGGTAACTTGTGGAAGGATAATGCTCGGCCACCATCGCATATTCCTGCGCGGCTTGATGATATGCCTCTTCGTTCTCTAAGGCTGCAGCGCGGTCCATGAAATCCCGGGCTTTCAATTCAGATTCTGAACCCTGAATTTTAGATAAACAACTGGTCATGAGAAGACACAAAACAATAATGATTGTGTTACGAATTTTCATGAGCACATCCTTACGTTTGGATTGGTAAGTTTATTGCCGGACTTTGGAATTCCTCGGGCTCGACCGGCAGTTCAACTGTAAATATCGAACCACGATCAACAGTACTTTCGGCAGAAACCCTGCCCCCGTGCCCTTCTGCAAATGCCTTGACAAGGGCTAAGCCGACCCCGGTTCCCCCGCTCTTTATCCTGCCCGTATTTCCGGCTTGATAGAACTTTGTAAATATTTTGGGAAGTTCCTCCTGAGAAATACCGATTCCAGAATCCTGAATTTTCACCTGTACACCCAGAGGACAGGGACCGACCTTCACCCTGACCTTCCCGTTGTTTCTATTATATTTAATAGCGTTGCTGAGCAGGTTGCTCACAACGATTGAAATTTTTTTTGAATCCACCCTGACTTTAGGAGCAGGAAGGGAAGACATCTCTATAGTGATATTCTTAGGTTCGGCAATGAGCTTTGCATCTTTAACAAGCGGCTCAACGACTTGAAGAAGGTCTGTCCATACCATGTGATATTTCATCATGCCGGAGTCAATCTTCGCAAGATCAAGATATTGTCTGCTAAAGCTTGACAGTTTAATGATTCCCCGACGAATGGAGTCAAGCATCTGAACCTGTTCAGCATCCAGCAAACCGGAGCATTGGCTTTTCAAGATGTCGTGCCCAGAGAGCATCACCTGTAACGGGGTTTGAAGCTCGTGGGAAATCTGTTGCATCATATGCGTTCTCAATTCATTTATATCCCTGATTTTGTTGCTCATGTCATTAACTGCGTTAACGAGCAATGCAATTTCATCATTGGAAGAGACCTGGACCTGTTTAAAATTACCACGTGCAATCTGCTGGGTTCCTCGTATCAGGTCGTCGATGGGTCTGGTGATGGTACGGGTAATAATGAAAGCCGCCGAAACAGCAACCAGCACAGTCCCAATGATCAATAACATTGCTATTTGGGCGGAACGGGTTGTCGTTGCCTTCATCTTTGACATTGCATTCTCGATGGATCCCCGATTGATGTTGATAAGATGATCAAGGGACCTGTTCAGGGTTTCCACGGAGTCCACTTCTAAATTGTTTCGCTCCAAATTGTCTTTTGAACTTTGAAGATTTCTAACCTTCTGCACTCCGTCAACAAACGTCTCATGGGTTCGACGCATGTTTTTAATAAGGGAACGCCATGCCTCATCCGATTGCGTATGAAGCAACAAATCTAAATAACTGTCAAATCGACGACTGCTTGCAATGAATAGAGAAAAATAGGTCTCATCATGGGAAATAAGGTATTTCTGAGCATCTACGTTTTCCTCGTGGAGAATATCCTGGAGTTGTTTGGCAAAACCCACCGCCTTGACATTGGCAGTAAGGGTCGTTTCGGCAGAATTCGAAACATCATTCAGCTTGAGCAGGATATAGGTGCTGGCGATAATCATAATAACGATGACGGCACCGAAACCAAGCATCATTTTTTTATAAATCGTCAGCTTCACAAATCTTGGTCCCCAAGAAATCTGCCTTTTATAATCTGAATCAGGTTATGGATTCCGGCTCTTTGCAGAACCACAATCTGAATGACATCTTTCCTAAATCTTGCATATGCGGCAAACTCAGCGCTTGCAAAATTCAGGTCTTTAATTGCCTATTTAATAGTTATCAAAAACGAATCAGACAGTCAATCCGCAAGATTTACAAATTTTTTTATAGATTCCGAAGGTTTTCGGTATAGCTTGTGACTTTGCCGGAACCTGGATGTTCTGAAGAATGTCATAAACAAACTTCGTTCATCAATCACTTCCAGTGCATAAAAGGAAAAGAATGTAAGGATATATCTCGGATTGAAATTCAAGATGTTAAATTATCATCTCAAATAAAAGGACAAATCCCTTTCAAATAATTTCGGTTCGATGTATTGAGCGCCAACATCGCGATCCCTGACCCACATGACTTTTGCGGACCTTCGGATTTCTGTTCGCGCTGGGTTGTCCAGGTTAAATTTCAGTTCCAGCGCATCATCTGTGAAAATTTTATGCGGTCTAAGACTTGCAAACTGGATACCACCCATCGATAGGTTTTGAACGATGATCTCTCCTTTCTCTCCGCTTTGCTGGATAGTGTATTCACCGGGTAATCTGACGTCTTTTCTATAATGTTTTCGAAATTCGAGCGTGAACTTAAAGACTTCGCCGCACTTGCAATTGGCCTTTAGCCGCTTTTGAGTCTCTTTATATTTTGTTGTGTCCATGGTTTTCGCAAAACCGCATTTAGGGCAGACGATCGTTGCTTGATTGGTATCGTTTACATAAATTTTAGTCATACAATTATCCTCTTTTTTTATTAATAACAGTAACAGACAACGCCGAATCGAAATTTGCCTCGACTCGGACTGAGTTGACTTTGGTCCGGCTATGTATATTCTTATCCCTAATACCACAATGTATCAAGCTTTTCTAAATACAAACAATTGGATAAAATGGGTAATTAATATCCACTGATTAATTTGGTTGGATTAAACAGCCGCATTTATGATGTTACAAAAAAGTTTATTTGTCAATTATTATACTATTTACAGTATGTTATTTCCAATATATTTTTCAGCCATTATTGTGGCATACGAATTGCTATTATATAACATCAAAGCAATGCGAAGACAAAAGTAAAGAATCCTGGCCCAAAGGACCAGGCTTTGGTTTGCCCCTGAAAGGGGCTCAAAGCCGTACAAGTTAAAAGTGTCTAAAGTGATCTAAAGTGCCTAAAGTTATGGTGTCGCTTCGCTCCGATGTTTTTATATAATTG
>CALLDL010000115.1 GCA_937998305.1 uncultured Desulfobacterales bacterium
AGCCACTTTTGCATTGTATTTAGATGTAACTATTCATCATCTCGTTTTTGCATCAAACAGACCCAGCACTTTGGTGGATCTGGGCGGTTAGAACTGAAATGACTTGAGGTGAGCGAAAGAATTTCAAAATAAGGTTCCACGGCGACAACTATATCACTTGCTGTACGTTGGGGCGGACCAGGGCCTTGACGCCGCTCATCGGCATTACCAATGAGACTCAACCATAAGCCATTTTTTTCTAAACAGGCAGCAACATTTTCTGCAAACCTTTTCCGTTCTTCACCAGAATCGAAAGAATGAAAACAGCCTCTATCGAACACAAAACCAAAAGGTGCACCTTCAATCTGGTTTCTAAGGAAGTCAATCACAAGAAATGCACATCTGACATCGCTTTTTGAAGCTTTTTCTCTTGCCTTTTCTATTGCAATCTCAGAAATATCAGTTCCTGTTACTTGGAAGTGTTTCTTAGCAAGCCAAACGGAATTATCACCGGTTCCACAACCAATATCCAATGCTTTACAGCTTTTTATTGGTTTTTGGGTCAAAGTTTCAGTTAGATTAAAATCTGGTTTGCCAATATCCCAGGGTGTATCCTCTGTCTTATATCTTTCTTTGAAACGCTTTTCGACTGACATTTCATTGCCTCACAAAAAAGCCATATAACATTCATTCTATGTTTTAAGTTATTATAGATATCATTTGGCTGTGGAAAGACGTGTTATTCTTTAATATCGTGCCTGATAGAATATGATTCTCATGCCTTATCCACTCGTTCCTTCAGCTCCTTCCCGCACTTGAAAAACGGCAGCTTCTTAGATTTAACCTGAGTCGGTTCCCCAGTTTTCGGATTCCGGCCGCTGTACGCTTTATAATTCTTTACATAAAACGAGCACAATCCACGGATTTCAACCCTATCACCATTAGTAAGTGCATTGGACATTTCATCAAAAAATAGGTTCACTACCGCTTTTGCTTCTGATTTAGTGAGTCCGGTTTCATCTTTAAGGACGATGATGAGATCCTGTTTGTTCATACATTCCTCCTGAAATGTTAATTAAATCGATATAGTAAAGAATCAGTTGCAATTTGTCAATAGATTCTATATGGTTAACTCAAGTTTTCGATTTCATAAATGACAATTCGTTTGTTTGATTTTCTCTCTCGAATGGAAAAATAAGACTCAATGGTGGAGAAACATTATATCGAAGATTTTCGATATAGGAGTGTATTATGAAAATTGCTACTATTCTACTTGATGGACAAGAAGTTGCCAGTATTATCACTGATTATAGTTGCTTACCTATACCTTTCATTAATCAGCGATTTAATAAAAATTGGCCACATGATTTATTCAGCATACTTACTGAAGAGAGATTAGAAGAGATCAAAAGATGGTTTTATCAAAATAGTGTCTCTTTATCTCAAGAATTAGAGGAACTATCCATTCTGAAAGAATTGATCCAATTTGCACCTCTGTATCGTCGGCCGCGAAAAATTTGGGGGATTGGTTTAAATTATAAAGCTCATGCTGAAGACCTTTCTGAAAAAGTGCCTATCTCAGAACCTGCGAGTTTTATGAAGCCTGATACAGCTATCATTGGTTTTAATGATGCAATAAAAATACCTACGCTGTCAGAAAAAACCACCGGAGAAGCTGAGCTCGGATTGATTTTTGGCAAAAAGTGTAAAAATGTTAAACGTAATGAATGGCTTTCTGTTTTAGCAGGATTCACTATGATCATCGATATGACAGCAGAAGATATCTTGAGAAGGAACCCGAGGAATCTAACACAATCAAAAAGTTTTGATACATTTTTTAGTTTTGGGCCAATATTATATACAATTGAGGAAGTAAAAGATGTATTCAGTCTTCAGGTTCAAACAATTATCAATGGTAAAGTGTATGCCGAGAACACTGTTTCCAACATGACGTTTCCACCCGATTTCTTGGTTTCGTATCATTCACAAATTATGACAATGCTCCCAGGAGATATTATTTCAACTGGGACGCCTGGAGCAGTACCGTTAAAAAATGGTGATATTATAGAATGCTGTATTAGTGGTTTCCAACCGTTGATAAATCATGTCATTGATTTAAAATTAGAAAAAGGAGGAAAAATATGAATTTAGGGCTTGAAAATAAGCCCGACCTGGACCATTCTGCTGGAAGCTATTGTGGGCCGGACCTTTGATATGGGTAAAGGCTACGGTCTCGACCTGTCCATTTGACCTTACTGGAAAGTGGTCAAACCGGAGGATATTTCGGAAAAGACAAAAAATGTGCGAGAAAATTTGTTCCAACTTCTTGTTAAGGAATGCAAATATTTTGAATAAAATAACAAAAACGTTCCTAATTGTTCGTCAAAAAATGAAAGGACAGAAATTACGCTATTAAATATATCGTTTAAGATAAGGAGGTGAAAAAACTATGGCTTATAATGGTCGTGTTTATCGCATTCTAATTTCCAATCAATAATAGAGGTATCATTATGACAATATCAGTCTGGTTGCAGAATTTAACATGGGAAGATATCAAAGAAAAAATTGCAGAGAGTCGGGGTACAATAATTATTCCCGTCGGCAGCACCGAGCAGCATGGTCCCCACTTGCCCGTAGGAACCGATACTATGGTTGCTAATGCCCTAGCTGAAACAGCGGCAAAAGAAGCAAATGTTCTGGTTGTCCCGCCCCTGTGGTTCGGCTGGAGTCCGCATCATATGGTACTCCCCGGGACCATCACCATCCGCCCGGATATTCTGGTAGAAGTCGGTTATGATGTTATCAAATCGCTTCATCACCATGGTTTTGACAAGTTCATTTTTCTAAACGGGCACCGTATCGTTAACGTCACATGGCTTCAAATCGCGGGAGAGCGGGCCAAAAGGGAACTCGGCGTGAAGGTGGTTATCTTTGATCCGGCCTATATGTCCAAAACATTTACCGGCGATATGGAATGGGGAGAGGTCGGCCATGCTGAAGAAATCGAAGGCTCTCACATGTGGTACTATTATCCGGATATTGTTAAAATGGATCGCGCTGTGGACAATCCCCACAAGCATCGTACCCTCTATCGTGTGGATCCTAAATATAGCGGAGATACCCTATGCTATATTCCAAGCAGCCCTGAAGAAATGGTCGAACTGGCCCGGACTTCAGGAGGGACTTCAGGCGAGCCGAGCAAGGCCTCTCGTGAGGACGGCAGGGCGTATCACGAGCATTTGGTCAAACGATTGGTAGAAGTGATTAAAATTCTCCAGGAATGGAAACAATAATGCTCTTGTTCATTTAATCACGCAAGTTTCGGGAACCGTCCACATTTACTTCCGAAAAGCACTACGGCACAATAAATGATCTACGATCTAACCCGAGTATTTTAGAAACTAAACCTCAAGGTTTGAGATACCTGCAATAACGTCCAAGTATCAGCTGCTTGATTTTTCTGTGATAACATAATACCATATCACCAAATGATAGCGGTTGAAATAACTGTAATTTCGTCAGGCTATCAAGCTCTTGGTTTTTCTAGCACA
>CALLDL010000116.1 GCA_937998305.1 uncultured Desulfobacterales bacterium
GACCCTGATTTTTATTCATTCGCTAAAACACTTGAATTATACAGCGATGCCCTCGGTAAAGACAGCTCGCTCGTGCTTTCAACAGACTCGGAATTTTTTAAATACTTAAAAGGGTATTCCGGTAATCCATAATACAGGAAAAGAAAAAGCACCGGAATCTTTGAGAGCGTTTGCGTTCATCAACAGGTGCTTTTTTCAGAGGTCTCGACGTTTACAGATAAAGTTTATTTGCCCTTTCTTCTTTGATGGCGTGTACGGGCCAACAGCTTTCTATGTTTATGTTTCCTCATTTTTTTTCTTCGTTTTTTTACGACACTACCCAACAGATCACCTCCAATCGGTATTTTCTTTATTATAAAAGATGTTAAATACATTATAAATAACACGATGTCCACATTTTTTTTGATGAATAACGATTCTCATGGAGAAACTGAACAAATTTAATACGGATCAGATCGACATCACAAATAATTGTGTGGCAATGGCCGAGGAACTTGTCAGTAACTTTTATAAAATGTCAGCCAGTCAATGGTCCGATGCATGCGCATATGATGTCAAAACGCTGGTCGATCTTTCTCCCGAAGAAATTGTCCACGGCCCGTTTGCCCAGGTTATCCGATATAAAGGCTGGCGAAAGAATTCATCCTTGGGTTCGTCAACATATGATTTTTATAAAATATGTCTTCAAGATCATGCGATTCTTTCAGCCATAAAAGATTCGCCTGATATAGAACTTTTTCCATTTATCCTCTATATCGTTGCTCACGAACTTATTCACATTTTGAGGTTCAGCAAATTTCTTCAAAATTTCGAGGCTTCTCATGAAGAAATGATAACGGAAGAGGCTCATGTCCATGAAACCACACATGAGATACTCAAATCGATAAATGTTTTTGGCATGGAGAATGTATTGAGGTTTTATGAAAAATGGCGCAAACCCATTGATGATTTGCGGAAATTTTAATTCGAAAAAAGTGCCGGGTTTACCTTGACAATGTTAAAACATTGCATATATTAAACGTGTTTTTACGAACTAGGTTTATAAAAAATAAATTTTTCTATAGAGGGAATTATTTGTTGTTCAGCAGGAGGTTTTAAAAGATGCCCTTATATGAATATGAATGTTCGAAATGTGGCAGAATAGATGAAGTGCTTCAGAAATTTTCTGATAAACCACTGGCCAAATGCAAGCAATGTTCCGGAAAACTCCATAAACTTATTTCTCACAGCAGTTTTCACCTTAAGGGAACGGGTTGGTATATAACAGATTATGCAAATAAATCTCAGAGTACAGCAACACCTTCAAATCAAGGAAAGAAAGAGACAAACCAAAGCTCAGAAAGTCCAAGCAAAAAACCCAAAAAGTCAAAAAAACCTGCCGATAAACACTAGAATATAATTGATAAACGCTAGAATATAATTTTCGACTAATTTTCGTTACGAAGGATTATATTCGCAATAATTTGAAAAAAAGAAAAGGAGAAATTGAAAAATGAAACTCAGACCGTTAAATGATCGAATTTTGGTAAAACGTGTTGAGGAAGAGACCAAGACCAAGGGGGGAATTATCATTCCGGACACAGCCAAAGAAAAACCGGCAGAAGGAAAAATTGTTGCGGTTGGAAAGGGCGCGCTGAATAACGACGGTAAACGTGTCCCCCTTGAAGTCAAAAAAGGTGATCGGATTTTGTTCGGGAAATATGGTGGTCAAGAGATAAAAGTTGAGGGTGAAGAATACTTGATCATGAGCGAACAAGAAGTTCTCTGCGTAATCGAATAATCAACATATGAAACGGAGGAAAGACCAAGATGGCTAAAGAAATAAAATACAATGTAAAAGCCCGTGAAGCCATGCTTAACGGGGTGAAAGCACTTGCAGATTCGGTCGTCGTAACACTCGGCCCTAAAGGAAGAAACGTTATTATCGAAAAATCATGGGGGGCTCCCACGATTACAAAAGACGGCGTAACCGTCGCTAAGGAAATCGAGCTTACGGACAAGTTTGAAAATATGGGTGCCCAGATGGTGAAAGAGGTCGCCAGCAAAACCAGCGATATGGCTGGTGACGGTACCACCACGGCTACGGTTCTTGCTAGGGCGATATATGAAGAAGGGCAGAAACTTGTTGCAGCCGGAAACAATCCCATGGCCATCAAACGAGGGATTGACAAGGCGGTTGAGGTTGCGGTCAAAGAACTTCACAAGATCAGCAAACCCACGAAAGATCAGCGTGAAATTGCCCAGGTTGGTACTATTTCTGCCAACAACGACGAAACCATTGGAAACATCATTGCCGAGGCCATGAATAAAGTTGGCAAAGAAGGCGTCATTACCGTTGAAGAAGCAAAAGCCATGGAGACGTCCCTTGAGGTTGTCGAAGGCATGCAGTTTGATCGCGGCTACCTTTCGCCATATTTTGTGACAGATCCGGATAAAATGCTTGTTTCTTTGGAAGATCCTTATATCCTGATTAATGAAAAAAAGATCAGCAACATGAAAGACATGCTTCCGATCCTTGAGCAGATCGCAAAGATGGGCAAACCCCTGATGATCATTGCTGAAGACGTGGAAGGCGAGGCACTTGCCACACTGGTTGTTAACAAGCTGAGAGGAACCCTTCAGGTCGCAGCTGTCAAGGCTCCGGGTTTTGGTGACAGACGAAAAGCCATGCTTGAGGATGTCGCGATTTTGACCGGTGGTCAGGTTGTATCGGAGGATCTTGGAATAAAGTTAGAGAACTTGACGATTTCAGATCTCGGACAAGCGAAACGCATCAACATCGACAAAGACAACACCACACTCGTTGACGGTGCTGGTTCACGTTCTGCACTGGAAGGTCGAGTAAAGCAGATTCGCGCACAAATTGATGAGACAACATCAGATTACGACCGTGAAAAGCTACAGGAAAGATTGGCCAAACTCATCGGAGGTGTGGCGGTCATTAATGTGGGCGCTGCCACAGAGATAGAGATGAAAGAAAAGAAAGCACGTGTTGAAGACGCATTGAATGCCACGCGGGCTGCGGTTGAAGAAGGTATCGTCCCCGGGGGCGGTGTTGCACTGGTTCGCTGTATAGATGTGCTGGAGAAGATCAAAATCAAAGCTGACCAGAAATTGGGTGTAAAAGTTGTAACCCGTGCCATCGAAGAGCCTTTGAGACAAATTGTAAACAACGCCGGTTTTGAAGGCTCAGTTGTAATTGATAAAGTTAAACAAGGTGACGGTGCTTTTGGTTTTAATGCCGAATCCAACAAATATGAGGATCTTATTGAAGCCGGCGTAATCGATCCTACCAAAGTCGTTCGTTTTGCACTGCAAAATGCAGGAAGTATTGCTTCATTAATGCTGACCACAGAAGCAATGGTCGCAGAGAAGCCCGAAGAAAAAGCGGACATGATGCCTGCAGGCGCTGGAATGGGTGGCGGAGGAATGGGCGGAATGGGCGGAATGGGCGGAATGGGCGGAATGATGTAAATCCGGCCCGTGTTAATACCTAATTTAAAAACCCTCATGCGTTATTCGCTTGGGGGTTTTTTGTTGATGATCCCTAATTCGGAAAAGATCGAAAAGCTTGACAACCTACTAATTTACGGGTTATAATGGCGATGTTAAATAAACAATAATATTAAAAATTCGGAGTGTCCCATGGTTTGTAAGAAAAAATCCCGGGTAGTGATGGCCTTGTGTATTTTAACTGCAATGGTTATTTTTCCAGTTCATCTTTTCGCACAGGAAGCTACTGAGACTGTGGAACATGAAGCAGGTTTTTACTATACCGTTAAAAAAGGAGACACGCTCTGGGATCTTTCAACTCAATTTTCTGATAACCCGTGGCTGTGGCCAAATTTATGGAGCGAGAACAGTCAGATCTCCAATCCTCACTGGATTTACCCGGGTGAGCGTATTCGACTTTTTCATATAAAGGGAGTTGATACTTTTATTAAAAGAAATGTTGAAGAGAATCAACCCCAAGAAACAGAACCGACAAAAGAGACTTTGTATTATTACTATTCACCCATTAACAGTATCGGATTCATTAAAGAACAAGCCATCACCCCGAAGGGCACCATCTTCAAAGTCAAAGATGATAAAAAATTGATCGGCGTCGGGGATCTGGTTTATATCCGTCCAAATGTTGATAATTCCCTCCAACCGGGAACAAAGTATACGGTATATAGAACTCTAAAGCCGATTGAAGATAAAGAAACGAAAACGCTTATCGGTACCCAGCACTATCTGACGGGGGTTGTTGAAATTACAAAAAAAGAGCCCGGTTTTGTTTTGGCCAAGGTTGTTAAATCCTTCCGGTCTATTGCAGTGAACGATCTTTTAATGCCGTATAAAAAGCGGTCACCGCGGGTTGCCTTGACCCAAAGCAAAGATGGTTTGAATGGAAAAATCATTGTATCTGAGGAGCGCGAAAAACACATTGGAGATCATACCGTCGCATTCATCGACAAAGGTGATCAAGACGGTGTGGAGATCGGCCAGTCATACAGTATATATTATCAGGAAAAAGAAAAGCTCAATAAAAAAAGCAAAGGGAATGTTCCTTTGACGCCTATTATTCATGGATCGCTGCTCGTCTTGCATACCGAGCCAACCACATCAACGGTTCTAATAACCCAGTCGGACCGGAGTATTGATCCGGGAACTAAAATATGTAGCCCCATTGAATAGCATACTGAAAGTGTTACATTTTTTCCAACTCCTTGTCGATTAACATCTGAAGCCCGTTCAGGCTCCAATCCCTCAAACGTCGACCATTAACAAATACCGTCGGGGTCCCCGTGACACCGGCCTGACGCCCGTCCAGAATGTCCTGCTGTATTTTGGCCAAAATTTTAGGATCCTTCATCATTTTTTCGAATTCTTCTTTATTAAACCCAAGATTTCGAGCAATCTCTCTGATCTTTTGATCGCTCAATTTGTCGTGTTCAAGAAAAAGCTGATCATGGAACTTCCAGAACTTGCCATATTTGTCGGCCGCAAGAGCTGCCATAGAAGCTTTCATAGCATATTTATGCCTTCTTAGGGGGAAATTTTTAAAAACCAGTTTTACTTTTCCAGTATTATTCTCGAGCACCTGCTCCAGTAGAGATACAATCCTCGCGCAGTACGGTCACTGGAAATCGCTGAAAACAGCGATCGCTACCGGGGCGTTTCCCACCCCTTTAAATGGTGACCCGGAGATATCGATATGCTGAATAAAATCAACATGAAGGATTTCAACCGTTTTGTTTTTACGGCTGCTCAAAAAAAGCCATTCGTCTCCGGGACCTGACTTGATTTGATCAACATGATTTCCAACATCGATCTTATCCTTCAGTTTGCCGTCAGACGAATAGATTAGAATCTTTCCCGATTTGGTGAGAACGAAAATCGATTTTCCATTCTTGGAAATTGCAACGTCAAGAGGCTGTGTATCCAATTTAAGTGTTTTATGAATATTCCATTCGACAAAAGCGAGGCCTTGGGTGATCAAACCCGGAATAATTAAGATCGCCAACAGACAAACAACATATTTTCGTTTCATATTGACACCATCCTTTAATTTTACCTTAAAAAATTTTCTGGTCCGCTGCTCTATATTGGCGTTGCTTAAAATTAGGGGTGAAAAATTTGAATAATCATATAAAAACGAAGGTTGCATGTCAATCAAGATGCAAAGATCGTCTATTAACAGGCTGTTGTTCGTCAACATATTGTTAAAATTGATTTTATTGCTTGATATCCGTGGGAGACGGGCAATAAAAGATTGACCTTTAGCATGAATAATATTAAAATATATAATACGTTAAAAGCTTTTTCCTGTGCATTGGGTGGAAAACCTGAAAATGTCGAGATAACAGAAAGGGTGGGCTTATGAATTTTGGACGATGGTTAATATCATTATCGCTGTTGTTGTTTTCGATGTCGGCTTCAGCAGAATATTACAGATACATTGATAAAGACGGAAATGTACATTACACAGACGATTTGACCAACGTTCCCGAAAATCAGCGAACCGATATTCATGAATATACTGGGTTTCAAGATGATTCGTATGATGATCAAAAAGATGAGCAAAAAGATGAAAAGTCACAGCCTTTAATTGAGAAGGAACAGGTAAAAAATAAACCTGACATAAATGATTTTTCTGAAATCAAGAAGCGTCTTGACCAGGAAAAGGAAAAATTGGACGAAGAATACAGGGCCCTGATGGAGGAAAAAAAAGAGATCGCAAAAGGCAAAAACAAATATAGATCAAAAAGTCGTGCTAAAAAATATAATAAAGTTATACTGGAGTTTAATGAGAAAATAGAAGATTATGAAAGAAGAAAAAAACTGTTCAATGAGGAAGTTGAAAAATATAATAAGCAGGTTGAAAAATCCTACATAAATGAATTAGAGAAAAGCAAAAAGAGAATAGAAGAAGATTAACTGCCCCCACAGAGTACCATTTCCATGGTTTTACTCTGAGACCTTTGCAAAACCCCCCTTTTTGTCCAATTTCTGCGCTTGCCCTGTGGAATGCGAAGCCTATTCCTCTGGGGTCAGGTTCAAATTTTAATCCTCAAAATACTTGATGTATTCCTGTGGTTAAAATTTTCGCCTTCCTTGAACTTAAACAAAAATGAGCATTTTTCAAAGGTCTCACTCTATTGGGGATACGATCATGGCACCTATTGATTGATCCCTTTATTTTTCAGCGCCGGTTAATTCGCGATAGTATTGTTCGTCTTCAACATATGTAAGCCCATCGTTGAATGTTATAAGGCCCCTTTGATAGAGCTTTGCAATTGCCATATCTATAGATTCAAACTCTTCAGTCCCGGCTTGCATCTGTGATCGAAGTCGATTTGTGGTGGAATCTTTAATAAATTTTTTAACCCGATAGGAATTGATCAACTTCTCAAGGGCGAGTACTCTGCCTTCCCCTTTTTTTAAGGGGATAAGTCGCTGTGATAAAGCAAGCTGTAAACAGTCAGCAAGTTTTGTCCGGATAAGGGGCTGCATATGGGGTTCGAACATATTGATGACTCTATCAAAAATAGACGTCGCACTACTTGCGTGGACTGAGCTCATAACCAGGTGCCCCGTATCGGCGGCCTGTAATCCAATTTCAAAGGTCTCTTTATCCCTCATTTCTCCGACAACGATAACATCAGGTGATTGTCGGAACACAGTTCTTAGGCCTGAGGCAAAAGATTCTGTATCCGTGCCAACTTCCCTTTGATTAATGTTACTCTTTTTGTGTTTATGCATGACTTCAATAGGATCTTCAAGAGAAATGATGTTTCTTTGTTGGTTGTTATTGATAACATCAATGAGTGCGTTGAGGGTGGTGGTTTTGCCATGCCCGGCAGGACCAGAAACTAAAATTAAACCTTGCGGTTTAAAAGCAAAATCTTTTAACCACGCTGGCAAATTCAGCTCTTCAAAAGTAGGAACTCCATCCCTGATTGGACGCATGGCAATTGAAATAGAATTTCTTTGCCTATATATATTTACCCTAAATCTACCAATATTTTTAAATGAAACAGCCAAATCATTATCGTTCTTACGCAAGAATTCATCCCATTCGGAATAAGGAATAATTTCTCTAGCATACATCTCACAATTAATCGGCGATAAGGCTGGCAGCGCGGGGCGTGTCAGCTTATTGTCAATACGAATGGATGGTGGCGCACCAGGTGTTAAAAGGATATCACTGGCATTATATTTCATCAATTTTCCAAGTAGTGCTTCCAAGTCAAGCACTTCTTTTACCTTAGCACTTTCCATCTTACATGTTTTTGATATCGTTTCACCTTTTAATTCTCGGCCGGGCTTTAACGGCAGACAATTTAAAGCCGCATCTATCATAAAAGAAGGCGCCACCATGGGACGAATTTTTTTACCAAGAACAAATTCAACTTCACTCACAGCAATGAAATCTTGTGGGTTGGCCATTGCCAATGATATCTTGGTGTTATTTACCGCAACGGGCAGAATTTTCATGGATTTCATTTTTTCGACGGGCAAAAGATTGAGTAACTCTGGTTTGATGTCCTGATCGAAAAGGTTAACACCAGGAACACCAAGCTTTTTGCTTAAACAATGGATTAAGTCATTGATGGTAATAAACCCCATTTCAATTAAAATAGATCCCAATTGACCACCTACTTGGGTCTGCCTTTTTAGAACCTGTCCAAGCTGAGATTTATTAATAAGACCAGATTTGACAAGAATTTCACCGATCTTCTGTTTACCCTGTGTTTGATTCTTCTGTTTATCGGATGTGTTTTCCATTTTGATCTCCTGGAAAATAATTTTTAAAATAAAATGGCTGTCGGAACTCTGTTGTTTTTGTATTCGAAAAAGCTGTCAATGATCGGTATATTTGTTGATATCGGTATTTTTCCTTTAATTATTAGAGCATTAAGGCAATACCCGTACCAACCAAGGTTGAACATATGGATTGAATTGATATATCTATAAATATCAAGAGGATAACATATAATAAGAAGGATGACACACAAAATGCTTGTCAGGCATACAAAGGACGAGGTGACATAATTTTGACAGGTTGCCGAAATTATAAAGAAAAATTTAGGAATTTTGATTTTAAATTCTCAAGCTTTACACTCGAATATTTATAGAAAGCATTTATAGACTTTTTCAGAATAACATTCCGTTTCAGCCGCAGTATAATTCTGTTTCGGTCGGCAAGAACTCCCAAATAAAACCGCATAAAAGCGAACTATTGGATCTTCCGAATCTCTTCTTTTAACATACAACAGGCGATTTTATATTTGCAGGTGCCGTTGGGGTTATAACTCAGGTTATCCGGCTGAATAAGTTTGTTCATCACGCATCCTTCAGGAATATTAAGTGCAAAAAAATCGTTTTCGTTAATCCTTGGGGTATTGTCCAGTACGTTATCTTTAAACACCAAACTGTGCAGCGGATAATCCTCACACAGGGGGCAGCGGTATACTCTGCCGTTGGGGAAGATAAAATAGTTGTTCGCCACCAGACCGGCACATTCAAACGGTTCTTCGAGGTTCAAAAATACTTTCGGGTAGGTAACAATAATGCCGAGACGGGCGATTTTTTTGGCTGCGTCAGGAACAATTTTTAACCAATCCTTTCGAGAAACCTGAAGTTTACCCTGTCTGCTTTCAGCGGATTTTCCTCTGATCCCGATGACCTGTATAAAAAAACGGTCAATCTTTAAATCTTTAAAAAGCGGTGCGATTTTGTCAAGTTCATGTATGTTTTTCGTGCTTACGGTGTAGATCAGGCTGGTGCTGAAACCTTTTAGAACCGCACTTTTGATGCCCTGGATACAGGTGTCAAATGATCCTTTTCCCCGGACCATATCGTTTGTTTTTCGGGTGGCGCCATCCAGACTGAAGCTGAAATAGTCGATAACATCCGGACTGACTTTGGAAAGAATGTCATGAAACAGATATCCATTGGTATCAATGGTAATTGAATTGTAGCCGAGGGACTTGGCTTTGCTGACGGCTCCGGGGAGATCCGGATGAAGGGTAGGTTCTCCACCCAAAAAGATGACATTTGCTTCTTTATTTTTTGATGCAAATACTCTGAGCCAGGCGTTAATAGTCTCTATGGGAAGGGTGTTTTTCCCGTGTTGTTTTTTGTTGATATAACAATGTCTGCACTTGAGGTTACAATGGGTCAGGATGTGAAAGAAAACATTGGTGGCATTTTTGGAGAAGGCGACGGTTTTCTTCATGTTTGGTATGTATCTCTTTGCCTATAACATATGAAAAAGCGAGGTAGGGGTTCATTGGGAAGAAAACCCCGTGAACACCTACAATGAAACAAATTTTGTAACACATTAGTCTTTTGAAAATATTGCCGCTTCAGGTATAATTAAATTTTTGCTGAAAGAACTCGTGAATAAGGGCTCGTAATGAAAGAACATGCTCGGGCTCTTAATAAAAGTCTTCGCTTTAACAAGGAGTTTCGTATATAAAGTTAAGTCGCCTATGGTTCTTTCAAAACGATCCCTAATCCACCCAGACAGCTTCCAGTCAAAAATTTAATCATACCTGAAGCTTCTTTGAACTCAATTTTGTTCAAAGTGAGAAGCTATTATTCTAAACAGTGCTTTGAAAGATCCTCGTCAAAACTGACCGGATAACAGCCGTCAAAACATGCCTTGCAAAAGTTGTTTTCCGGATGTTCGATACCGGTTGAACTCAAAAGCCCCTCAAGGCTGAGATAATTGAGCGAGTTCAGACCGAGAAAATCTTTCAATTTTTCAATAGACATATTGGCTGCAATCAGTTCTCCTCTTGTTGAAAAATCGATTCCGTAATGACATGGAAAACGATGAGGAGGGCCGCTTACACGCAAATGAATTCGGTTAACACCGAGTTCACGAAGAGCTTTGACTCGGGTTTTAACCGTAGTCCCCCTGATTATCGAGTCTTCGATGATGACGATATCTTTTCTTTCGAGAAGTTTTTTAACAGGATTTAATTTTACCCGAACACCAAAATCACGCATGCTCTGGGTGGGCTGGATAAATGTTCTCCCCACATAGTGATTCCGGATCATGGCCATCTCAAAAGGGATTCCGGAGGCTTCTGAATAGCCCAAAGCTGCATACGTCCCGGAGTCGGGAAAGGGCATGACCAAATCAGCATCCACAGGGGCCTCTTGAGCAAGCCGACGCCCATGAGCCTTTCGGGTTAAATACACATTCTGTCCGTAGATGGTGCTGTCCGGTCTTGCAAAGTAGATAAATTCAAAGATACAAAACGCTCTTTTTTCTAGCGTCGAGGTTTTGATGCTCCGGATGCCGTCTTCACTGATGATAACGATTTCTCCGGGATCGAGCTCTCGGACAAACTCAGCCTCGACAAGATCCAGCGCACAGGTTTCCGAGGCGAGAACATAATGACCATTGAGTTTTCCCAGGCATAAAGGCCTGAAACCATAGGGGTCCTTTATTCCGATAACCTCTCCTTTGCTGGTTAGCATCACAAAAGAAAATGCCCCTTTAAGCCGCGACACTGTCTCTACAAGAGCGCCTTCGAATCCCAATTTCAAGCTTTTAACAAAATAATGGAGAAAAACTTCGGTGTCCATGGTGGTCTGAAAAATGGAGCCCGTTTCCTCGAGCTCTTTTTTCAGATAATGCGCATTGACAAGATTGCCGTTATGGGCAATAGCATAGGCTTTTTTTTTGTGATGGACAACAAACGGCTGGGCATTGCCAAGAATCGAGCTTCCTGTAGTGGAATAGCGTACATGTCCAATGGCGCTTTCTCCATCCAAATGTTCCAGGTGGGTCACGTCAAAAACATCGGGAACGAGGCCCATCCCCTTGTGGTCAACAATGTCGTGGTTCCGGGAAACAGCTATTCCGCAACTTTCCTGTCCCCGGTGTTGAAGTGCATACAGACCAAAGTAGGTCAGTCTTGCAGCTTCAGGATGACCGTAAATACCGAACAGACCGCAAGCTTCACGAGGTTTTTCAAAATATTTCATAGGGTTCCTTAATCGGTTTAAGCTGTTATTTCTAACCTTTTTCAGAACGTACTATTATACTCTTGTAAGGTTTTCACCGAAAGACGTTTTTTCTTGAGCGCTGCAATTCCTTTGCACATGGCCATGGTTTCACCCGGGCCGATAAAGCTTTGGCAAGGAAAGGTTCGTCCGTCTTCAAGGGCTAAAATTGCTTTCATATTCGTTCCAAGATGAGATTTGAATTTCTGTAAGCGCTTAGGTTTTTAAGATTTATGCGGATTTTAGATTTTCATCATCCTGCCAGTCTTCGCCCCATTCTTCGGCAGCCACAGATTCCTTGGCTAAAACATCGAGTGTCACCGCCTGCACTTTTCGATAAACTTCGGTGTAATCTCTTTTGTGACCATTAACCGTTAACAGATCATTTTCAATGGAGATGCCGAAAAGCCTTTCGTTTTCTTCCACATAGGGCAAAACAAGTTCCCAATCCGCAGGGCTCAGTGCAACGAACTCACCGCCGTTCAACTGGTCGATCACAACCTTATGATCAGGATCTCTCAAGTAGATAGCGCCCCCTGAAGCCAAAGAAAAGAGATTAGAACCGGGGTAAGGGGTGGGCTGGTCGATGACGTTGGCGTCTTCATCGAACTCAATGCCGTTGAGAATGATAAACCCGCCATCTTTCAAGGGATCGCCGGCCATAAACGATTGGGCCAGATAATCGAGACAGGTGCCGTTGATGACCACTCGGGGATGACCCACGGCATTGATCAATGGGCGACCGGCAGCATTGCCCAGCACATATACATCCCCTCCCTTGGCACCATACATGAACGTCTGACCCACATCGCCATGTATGACCAGTTTGCCGCGTTTCATGATCTGGCCAAGTTGATCTTGGGCATTCCCGTGAACATATATTTCCAGCCCGTCGATGCCCGAAGCCAGGTAATCGCCGGAGCTGTCATAAACATCAATTCTTACGCCGTCAGAGTCTTTTGACAGGCCGCAGGCGCAAAAGCGTTGTCCCCTATACCCGTAACAAATGAACTGTTTCCATCCAAGTTTATAGGCAGCACATAGAAGACGCGAGTCGCAATTTTTTCCTTCAGGCTGAAAATCTCTGGCATTGATAACCAGAACTTTTTCATCATTTAGGGGAGAACGTAATGTATTTCGTTTTTCCCAATCAATGTAACGATATCGGCTGGATGTATTTTGATTCAAATCCGGCGATGCATTAAAAATAGACGTCAGGCTCTCTTTTATGATTTGCAAGATGGCGCTGCGTTTCTTGTTTCCAGTGGGAAAACGACGGTCCATGAGATGGGTCAGGATCTCTATGGTTTTAGACTTGTCCTCGTCATTATCTTTCGCGACTTTTTCGAGTTCATTTGAAAAATACCTGATAGATACATAATCCCAGTCAATTATCTGCCGGCAGCAATACCGCTTAAAATCAGACAGGTCGTCAAGCACCAGCCCGTCTTTCAATGCCCGGGTGATGTCTTTGGCATTTTTGGGTGCGGAAAGTTCAGGGGTTATCTTATACGGTTTCTGATGATCCGGTGTCTTGACAACGTCGCCGAATTTGTTGGTGCAGATCAGTTTTTTAGAGCCGTCTCCCTTACCGGCGTCTTTGACGGTAAAAATAAACGCGCCGCCATCGGTGGCACTTCCGCCACGTGCATTCCAGTATTTGTCGGCGATGGGACAAAAGCGGCTGTCCTCGGCGGCAAGGTTCTGTAAAGTGGCATCAATGGCCTGCTTTTCCGAACATATCAGGCCGATCTGAACGTCTCCTTCCTGCAGTGCAAATACCTGGGGACGCAACATGGACGTATCCGTAATGCCGATCAACTGGAAATAGTTTTTATACGGATTGTTTCGGGCAATGATAAAAAACCAGGGACCGTCCGGAGAAGCATGGATATGGGCAGCCTGGATGTAGCGGTAAACATGCTGTTTTTCGGGCGGCAGCAGATCGAAATCATATTCAGAAGTGGGCGCCAGGGCTTCAATGATATACTCCATTGGATACTCAAGCGTTCGGTTAAACAGGTCGAGGAGCAGAACAGAGACTTCGGTATCTGTTAAAAACTGCGGAAAAATATTGTGCTGTTTTAAGTATTCACTTACCGCATGGTAGTTGGCAAAGTCGCCGTTGTGGACCAGCGCTTCATCCAACCCGATAAAAGGATGTGCACCGCCGGGATGCCAGACCCTTCCCTTTGTAGGGTAGCGCTGGTGGGCAATCCATCCGTGAGCTTTAAAATCTTCCATACAGTAGTACTGGGTTGCTTGCTCGGCATACCCCACGATTTTTAAGATCATCATATTGCGACCGTGGGACAAAACAAAGGCCTGCTTTTCTCCCAAAGACGCATAAAACTTCTGGTTTAATCGAAAGGAGTTCTGGTAGATAAATTCATCTTCAGCTCGCCTATGATCCAGATCCTGAAGGGAATTTTCCGTAATAAAACGATCCAGAACATCCGGTTTTACCCGTACAAAATAGCGCCAGACATCCGGAGGCCTCACCTCTAAACCTTCTATTTCCCTGTAGTCATCGAGGGTGGGGATGCTTTCCGCTTTATGAATTTCCATAAAGGGTTGAATGGCCGATTCTTCTACATCCGGCCGGGAAACCGGATCGAGAATGGCGACTTGAAACAGATAATGGGTGTCCAGAATTTTCTGGCTAACGCCCAAATCTTCTGCGGAAAGTCCCACAGCAGCGATACCGCCGCCTTTGCCGTTTCCGCGATTATGCATCTGAACCGACGGCTCATAAATATGACGGCCCCGAACGGGGATGGATGAAATAAAACCGGTAACACCGCATCCGCCCTCTTCGGCAGGTTTTTTAGAAGGCATTTCGCCATGAGGCAGACGGGCCCGAGATTTCAGTATATTTTTAATTGTTGAGTCAAAACCGTAAAACATTTTTCATACCTTTAATGTATTAAATTATTAGCTCTGCCTGGGGTGCCGGTTGATATTTTGATCTTTCTTCTTCATCCAGATAATCGAGATGGACCAGTAGATCGGATCTGCCCACCAGTTCTTTGATGCTTTTCAGCCCGTATTGCCTTAAAATCTCACACCACTGTTTTCGCCAGGCCATGTACATGTTGACGATTCGTTGGGTGGCCCAATCTTCGGTAATCATTATACCCAGTTCATGGTCCGTAGTTGCTATGCCTCGGGCACAACCCCGGCCGCTTTCGCAATGACCGCATCGAACACATTCCAAAGCAACCAGTTCCGCGGTCCCGATAACCACGCCGTCAGCTCCAAGTGCAATGGCCTTTGCCACGTCCAGTGCATTGCGAATGCCGCCGCTGGCAATCAAGCAGACTTTGTCTCTAACGCCTTCGTCCTTCAAAAAATTATGCACCTTGGGGATGGCGTACTCAATGGGCATGGCAATGTTCTTTTTTGCAATATCCGGTGCAGCACCGGTTCCACCGTAACTGCCGTCTAAATGAACAACATGGGCTCCCGCATAGTAGCTGCCCACCGCCACCATATCCACATCCGTTGGTGTTGAGACTTTGACGGAAACCAGTGTTTTTGGATTGATCTCCTTTACCCAGTCCACATGCTTTTTATGATCTTCCACAGAATAGACGCTGTGAAAAGGAAACGGAGAAAAGAGGGCATTCCCCACTACCGTTTCCCTCATGGCAGCAACTTCGGGGGTCACCTTATCGCCCAGCAAGTGGCCACCCAATCCAGGCTTGGCGCCCTGAGCATATTTGAATTCCACCATGGGCGTATACAAAATGGTTTCTTCTCTGACACCGAATAAACCGGTGGCAATCTGGGTGATGACATGATCGGCATATGGGACCAATTCTTGAGGATAACCACCTTCTCCCGTGCAGGTCAATGTGTTCAATAACTTGGCCGCTCGTGCCCTGCTGATCATGACTGACAACGCGGTGGAACCGTAAGACATGCCGCCGCCGTAGCAGGGGATGCCGGTGATCACTTCTGGCCGTCCGTCACCGCGTTTGTTCAATATGATACTGGTGTCGACGTCTTCATCACCGAGGTTAAGGTAGTCACCCGGTTCCGGTGTTTTGAAGCGGATTTTATCAAAACCGCCACCCGAGTTGCCAAGGTTGTACTCCAGATCAACAACCGGGAGGTTGGCGGTTTCCGCCATTTCCCAGTGTGCAATGAGCATCTCTGACGTCCAGCGATAATCTCCTAGAGTTTCCAGAATCGGATTGCGCCGAAGTGTCAGGGCCTGTTCCGGACAACGGTCTATACAGAAAAAATCATTTTCTTTGCATTTAAAGCCGATACATTTGTAATCTTTGGGGCGTAGCGGTTTTGAGAAGATGTCATATCGCGGATGTACGTTATAAGGGCACAGTTCCGCACACAACCCGCATGAGATACATCTGGCATTTCGCCGGACGGTGTACTTGCCGATGGGATTGCGAAACCGATCCGGTACTTGGACGGTTTTTGGGAATTGAAAGTGAATGTCATTTTTTTTCATGGGTTATTTTAATCCTGCTATTTTTCTTTTACCGAATATGGGGCCGAAATTTTCCATTTCCAGATCCTCAAACCACATGGAGCGGCCGACCTCACCCCTGAGTCTTCTTGCCTCCCGGATTCCCATGGCGCCCATCACTTCGATAAGCTGGTTGTGCCATGCACCCATCAGGTTAATCATTCTCTGACTGCCCCATTGAGGATCGATGGTGTTGTCTATTTTTGCAGGGCATGACAGATCTTTTCGACAACGGTAACACAATCTGCATTCCAGAGCGATGAGCAAGGGGAAGTCCACAATAACGCCGTCGGCACCGCAAATGATTGATTTGGCCATATGCTCGGCCATGGCGATTCCACCCGAAAATACCAGGTTGATTTTTTGTCTGACAAAACCATTCACGAGTTTTAGATGAACCTCCCGAATCATTTCTTTTAAAAACCGGGGGTGTTCGGTATTCAGTTCGTTACCATGTTCGTCTGCACAAAAATGAAGGGTGTCGACCTCCAAAGCCGAAAGTTTCAAAGCACGGGATGCAGCATCGGCATCTAGGGGAATGCGGACTATCAGAACAATATCCGATTTTATTTTACGGATGTTATAAATGGTGTCTTCGATATCAGTGCCAAAAGCCAGTTCAACCCCACGACTTTTGAGGATGAGCGCTTCGTGCCCCATGGCATTGTCACAGGTGAAAATAGGAATCAGACTTCGGGCATAAGGCAAAAGGGTTTCCGAATAATCTTCAACTCGAATGATCAGAAAGGTGTCGAGAGCCTGGGCTGCCCTGGCCGCTGATTCAACAATAGGTTGATTGGTAATCAGGCTTTCCGGCATCTGAAACATTAAAGGTATGGGAATCTCCAGAATCGGAAGTGCTTCTGAAGCCAAGGACATGTCGTCATTGAACTTTAAGGGGGATATCCTGCGGGAGATTTCGATACAGGTATTGATGTATTCCCGGCCGTGGATGCCATCCCTTGTGGGTCTGACAATTTCAGACATATCGGTCCACATGGAATCGAAACCAGCGCCCACAAACGGACCCCGATAACCGGCCCCTGACACCGGAATCTTTCCGGTATGGGCCTGATACCAGATTCTGTGTATTGTATCAGGACGCCAATACTCATCTCCCAACGTACGGTATTCCGGATTTATCACCCGGGAAAAAATGCCTCTTGTGCATTCCTGGACACAGCGAAAACAACTGTGGCAGGCATACAGGTATTCAGGTTCGCCCATGGTGCTCATGTGAAGGTA
>CALLDL010000117.1 GCA_937998305.1 uncultured Desulfobacterales bacterium
CGTGCCTTAAGCTTAAATTTGGCGGGGCTGAAAATTTTTTGGATGCTCTGGTGTAATATGAAATTTTAGGAATTTGTATATTGGGTTTAAACCAGAGGAAATTTGCCGAACCAAAACTTGGGATATCTTGACAGAAAACAAAATATCAACCGCCACCAATGAAACCTAATATTTTTACCTCATCTTCCTCACTCAGCTTGTATTCTTTAGGACGGGGAGAACCATTGACAAGATAAACCTTTCCTTGCTTCTCCGGAATTCCCAGATAAGCTGCCAGCCCATGGAGGGTCTCATGTTCCGGCAAATTCATGAAGTTGTTTTCGTCAATTTTACCCTCCCCATATTTTTTAAGTATCGTGTATAACTTTACCCTAATCTTCATATCCCCATCTTTTGATAAAACTCGCAGGCCTTAATACCTTAATGGCGAGCGTAAATGAGAAACATCTATTACAGTTCTTCTAACCCAAGTTCCTTTAGCTTTTCTTTCGATGGCATGCCGGTCTTTATATCCCATTTTCTGGCCTCATAATATTCGTTCAGCATACCCTCAAAATCTTTGATCGCACACTGGTTCTCTTTTTCATAAAATCCGAAAGCCGGCTTCTGTTTGATTCTTTCAGGCAATATATCATCCTTGCGGCTCAATCCTTCTCTCATATTAAACAGCCGCTGAAGATTTAGGACCCTTTCACCAACTTCCAATAAATCCCTGCCTTTTATATCCCAGCCGGTTGATGCTGACAGCAGCTCCGCCAGATTGTCAAGCGTGATTCCAGCATACATAAAGAACTTACAGGTATTTAATATATCCGGCAGCACCAATCCATCTTGCAGGACCTTGACAATCTGACCTTTTCCCTTCTCATCCCACCTTTCGACAGAATTGGGATCGGGAATTCCATACGCCGTCAGTCCCCAGTCGAGTTTTCCAGAATCATAGGCCATGCCCTCAAGCGGTTGGATGTGACACAACCCCCTGCTTGCCGTTCCATAAGTCACTGCAAGTGCTTTGCCCGATCTAGGATCGTGGGCCGGTGCTTCAAGCCCTTTGCCGTGAATAGCAAATTCTTCAGATCCTTTGCCGATCTTTTCTGAAGCAGCTTTGACACCCTCTGCCAGTATATCACCGATACCTTCTCTTAAGGATATCATCCTCACAAGCTCGGGAAGGACATCCGGGTTACCCCATCTTAAATCCATATCCGCAATATCTTTTTTTGTTAAAATGCCATTTTCATAAGATTCCATGGCAAACGCAATGAGCGCGCCCGCAGAGATCGTATCGATACCATATTCATTACATAGATAGGTACTGTGAATTGCGGCCTCAATATTTTCATTCAACACAAACGCCGTAAATGCGGAAAGAGACTCATATTCACTGCCCTCGTGCGCGGGGGTTTGAAATTTACCCGCCTTAACATCTGCGATTCTACCGCAGGCAATGGGACATCCCCGGTAGCATCCATTATTTTTTACCAGATGATGTTCAAAGAATTTATCGTAAAGTTCTTCTCCCTTTCCCCAGGAATTGGAATGCCAGTTTTTGGTGGGCCAGTCACCAGCGGCATCATTTGGCCCCATATCCCCCGGTGTTCCGTGTTCCTTAAATCCGGCTGCTGTCTCGCTTTCAAGAATGATGTTCATTGCATTTTTTATGGCCGTTTTCATTTTCTCCGGATGAGCGACTTTAGCTTGATGCGAACCTTTGACTGCAATACCCATAAGATTCTTCGATCCCATGACAGCTCCTGCACCACATCTTCCTGCGGCGCGGTGCTCTGACATAACGGTGGCAATTTTTACCAGTTTTTCTCCTGCCGGTCCGATGCACATGACAGAAATTTTAGGATCATTTAACTCATCTCGTATCTTGGCTATCTTTCCGGTAACTTTTTCCCCGGCCATATGCCCGGCAGGTCTAAGCGCAACGTCGTCATCATTAATTACGAGGAAAACCGGTTCTGCGGCTTTACCCTCTATGATAAGCGCATCAAATCCAGCCCTTCTCAAATCAGGCCCGAAATCACCCCCGCAACGCGATTCTCCCCAGACATGGGTTAGCGGTGACTTGAAGCAAAGCATGATGCTGCCCCCGCCCGGGATATTGTTTGCGGTTAAGGGACTGGTGGCAAAAATGATCTTGTTATCCGCAGACAGCGGATCAATACCCTTTTCGATCTCATCATAAAGCACCCTGGCACCGTACCCAACCCCTCCTAAATATTTCTTAAGAACCGCGGAATCGATTTCCTCCACACTTGTTTCTTTGGTATCGAGGGAAATTCTTAATTGTTTCCCAAAATACCCGCCAAGATTCTCACCCATGATAACCTCCTTATTTTGAAACCAATTCTATTGAGATTCTGTATTGCTCAACCTGTCATCAATCATGGCGCCCTCGTGGGCCTGTAAAGCCGTTTTGGCATAAACAGCCAGAATCCCGCGTTTCACCTTCGCGGGCGGTGGTGACCAGGCTTCTAACCGTCTGGTAATTTCTTTTTCAGAAATATCCAGATCCAGTTTTCTATCCGGTATGTCGATCATGACGGGATCGCCTTCTTCCACGATGGCTATGGGGCCGCCAATTGCCGCTTCAGGGGCCACATGACCGATGGCAGATCCTTCGGTAAAGCCTGAAAACCGTCCGTCGGTAACCACAAAAACATCGTCAGCCTTGCCCGCGCCTACCAGTGCATCTGTGGTCATCATCATCTCTCGCATGCCGGGAGCGCCCACGGGTCCTTCGTAACGAATAATGATCACATCGCCCGGTTCTATTTTTCCGGTTGTGACTGCCTGATAGGCTTCTTCATCCGAGTGAAATACCCGCGCCGGGCCCCTGTGAGTCATGCGGTTGTCTGGAATGGTCGTAACCCGGCCGATGGCACCCGAGGGGGCCAGGCTGCCTTTCAGCACCGCAATACCGCCGCTAGCAAAAACCGGATCTTCGATTGTTGTAAGCACTGCCGTATCGGTCGATCCGGCATCTTTAATAATTTCCGCCACCGTCTCTCCTGAGACCGTCATAGCGTCAACATTTAGCATGGATGATAGCTCACCCATTATGGAAGGTACCCCCCCGGCATTATGCAGATCAACAACCGTGGCACGGCCGGTTGGAATGACCCTGGAAATAACCGGTACCTTTCTGGAAAGTCGATCGAAGTCGTCGAGACCTATATCTATACCCATCTCGCGGGCAAAACTGATCAGATGCATAACTGCATTGGTGGACCCTGCAATCGCAAGCTCGACCATGATGGCGTTTAAAAGACTCGCCTTTGTCACGAC
>CALLDL010000118.1 GCA_937998305.1 uncultured Desulfobacterales bacterium
AAATAGGAAATAGGAAATAGGAAATGGGAAATGGGTGAGAGGTGATAGGTTAATGATAAAAATAATCGTACACATTCATGAAGTGTGCTTCCTCGTGTAACGATAGTGATTGAAATTAAAAATATCAAATTCCAAATATCAAACAAATTCCAATGACCGAAATTCGAAAATCCAAACAATGTTTCGTCTTGAAAGGTTTTGGTCATTGAACATTGGAATTTGATATTTATTTGTAATTTGGTGCTTGGAATTTGTGATTTTAGACACAAAATTTCTTAATCAGCATGCAGGGTAGGAGACTTTAAAAATGTCAGACTGGGAACCCAAAATCGTCAGTTTTTTATGCAACTGGTGCAGTTATGGCGCTGCAGATCTTGCGGGTGTCAGCAGAATGGAATATCCACCCCACATCCGGGTGATTCGAATCCCCTGTACCGGTCGAATGAGTTCGAAGTTTATTCTGGCCGCCTTTAGACAGGGCGCAGACGGCGTCTGGGTGTCCGGTTGACATCCGGGAGATTGCCATTACCTGGAAGGTAATTACTATGCCCGAAGAAATTTTGCGCTGTTTAAAAACTTTATTGAATATATGGGGATTGAGCCCGGCCGTCTCCAGTTTTCCTGGATCTCCTCTGCAGAATCGACGAAGTTTGTGGAAGTGGTCAATGAGATTACCACTGTGATCAAGGCGCTGGGGCCCCATGAAAATTTCGTAAAAAGAGAAGCGAGTATCGCTTAATCCGTATAAAACGAAAGCAAACAAGGTTTAAAAAATACCGAAGCAAACAAGTTGTGACAATACCCGAGTTGAGCCGGTTGGCCCGTATGCCTGTTAGCCCGTTATAAAACCAATGGATCCTTAAGAACGGGCAAACCGGAAAACAGGGCAACGGGCTAAACCATTTGTCATTAAAGACACATTAGCCCATATCAAAGTCTTTTTTTAAATGCACTGAATTTATGGTCAAGGTACTAACATGCTATCCTACATTGATAAAATAAAAGAAATTTCCCGTCGTCTCTTAAAAGAATCCAAGGTGGACATGGTGATCGGGTTCAGAAAAGGCACCGTTGTGATGATGAATGAACCCTGTTTCGTGAAAACAGTGGCAGATGTAGACAAACTGGTGTGGGACAGCAACTGCGGAATTAATCTTGCGAATTATCTGGCCAACAGAACGGAAAAAATCGGTATTGTTGCCAAAGGATGTGATTCTCGAAATATTGTCACCCATATTATCGAAAACAAAATCAAACGGGATCAGGTGGTGATTATCGGCGTGCCCTGCAAAGGGATGATCGACCGGCACAATATCGAAGCCATGGCCGAAGCTGAAATCCAAGAGGTGATAGAGACCGATGACACCATCCAAGTCAAGGGCGCCGGTTTTGAAAAAACACTGGATAAAAAAGAAGTGCTCCAGGAAAACTGTGCCATTTGCGTTCACCGAAACCCGGTGATCTACGATGAGCTGGTGGCCGATGAGGTAAAAGAGCAGACAGATGTGGACCGGTATGAAGATGTTCGTCATATTGAAGCATTGTCACCCGAAGAGAAATGGGATTTTTTCGAAGACCTTTTGTCGACGTGTATCCGCTGCTATGGATGTAGAAACGCCTGTCCGCTCTGCTACTGCCCCACCTGCTTTGTGGACGAATCACGACCCCAATGGGTGGGCAAAAGCCAGGATTCCACAGACATCAGGACGTTTCATTTTTTAAGAGCATACCATTGTGCGGGTCGATGTACCGATTGCGGGGCTTGTGAGCGCGCCTGCCCCATGGGAATCAAGGTCCGATTGTTTACAAAAAAGCTGGAGAAAGACTGTCTGGAGCTGTTTGACTGGGAAGCGGGGTTGACATTGGAAAAACGACCGCCCCTGGATACGTATCGGCCGGATGATCCGGATGAGTTTATTAGATAACAAGTGTTTAGTATTTGGGTGCTGATGTGTTGAACAAAACACCAAGCACCATTAATAAAGGCATACGTGATGAAAGTCATAAAGATTGACAAAAAAGAGTGGGCTAAAGGCCTTGAACGCTTATCAAAGACCTATCAATTGTTCGGCCCGGCAAAGCATGAGGCATTTTTTGTCTTCAAAGCGCTGGAAGACGGTGAACTTCCGGATTTGGATGTACAAAACACCCGGCTTTCGCCAAGATCCGTTATATATCCGCAGTCAGAAAAAATGTTTGAATACACCCTGGATGAAGACCAGGAAGATCATCACATTTTAAAAGAAATTGACAAAGAATATTCTTCCCGGGCCATCATCGGCATCCGGCCCTGCGATGCCAAGGCGTTTTTGCTGGTAAAGCGAAACTTCGATGCACCGGAATATAAGGATCCTTACTGGATCAAATCTTACGAGGCAACCACTCTCGTGGGCCATGGGTGCAATGCTCCGTGCAGCTGTTGTTTTTGCACCACCGCCGGTTGCGGTCCTTTTCATGAAGAAGGTCTGGACATACTTTTAGTGGATGTCGACGATACTTATTTGGCCAAGATCATCACGGAAAAAGGAGACCGGCTTCTTGCAGCAGCCGGCTGGGATACAAAGACCGATACTGCTACAAATGATCCTATTGAAAACATGAAAGAAGCAGCAGAGGCAAAGATAACCTCTATGGTGTCCACGGATCAACTGAAAGATAAAAGCACCACAGACCTTTTTGAAGCGTCTTTTTGGGAAGATGTGTCGTTTGCCTGCATCAACTGCGGGACCTGCACCTATGTTTGTCCAACATGCTGGTGTTTCGATATTCAGGATGAAACCCATGGACTTTCCGGCATCCGCATGCGCAACTGGGACAGCTGCATGTATCCGCTCTTTACATTTCACGGCTCCGGCCATAATCCCAGGGATACAAAGACTCAGAGAGTCCGCCAGCGGTTTATGCACAAGCTCAAATATTACGTGGACAAATATGACAATGGCATTCAATGTGTGGGATGCGGTCGATGCGTTCGTTTCTGCCCGGTAAATATCGATATTCGAAGGGTCTGCGATTTGATGAACAGTTTTGAACTTTAGTTTCTTAATTGCAAATTTTGTGCTTTTAGTGGCAAAGCTTTTTTTTTCGCCACAAAGGCACCAAGACACTAAGAACGAATAACAAAATAAAGTCCTTCGTGTCTTTGTGTTTTGGTGGCAAATATTTTTGTTTCCCCGATAAATCGGGAAAAAGGAGAAGTAGACGTGCAAAATCCGTATTTGCCGTATCCGGTTCGGATCGAAGAGATCATCACCGAAACCGAAGATAAAAATCTTAAAACATTCAAACTGGTTTTTTTAAACCCGGATGATGAAAATAAATTCAATTACAATGCCGGGCAGTTTGCCGAACTTTCCATTGCCGGAAAAGGAGAGATCCCCATCGGAATCGCTTCCTCGCCAACGGAAAAAGGGTTTTTGATGTTTACCGTCAACAAAGTTGGACTGGTGACATCGCATCTTCACAACATGAAACCCGGAGATATTATGGGGGTGCGCGGCCCTTTGGGCAACTGGTATCCCTGGGATATCATGGAAGGAAAGAATGTTATCATCATCGGCGGCGGTTTTGCCTTTACCACCCTTCGATCGTCCATTATATACATGCTGGATCCGGCCAATCGTCCAAAATATAAAGATATTCACGTGATATACGGTGCCCGCACACCCGGAATGCTTCTGTACAGGGACGAACTTTCTGAATGGGAAAAACGGGATGATATTCACATGCATATTACGGTGGACGCCACCGATGATCCAAACTGGAAGTATAATGTCGGTTTTGTGCCGACCATTACCGACCAGAAAGCCCCTTCCGGAAACACAGACACCTATGCCATTGTCTGCGGGCCTCCCATCATGATCAAGTTCACCCAGCCGGTTTTAGACAAACTCGACTATGCCCATGATCACATCATCATGTCCCTTGAAATGCGTATGAAATGCGGTATTGGAATTTGCGGCCGATGCAACATCGGCAAAGAGTTCGTTTGCAAAGACGGACCTGTCTTTACGCTGGATCAGTTGAATAGTATGCCGAAAGAATATTAATTACCCAAATAAATATTTTTTCGGAAGTTGCTAAGGCTCCTTGGAACCGGTCCGGCTGAGTCTTACTTGTCGATCATGTCAATCTTGCTTAGATCCTCCACCAGGTCGGACAGTCCGAGGTGTTCAAGGGCCTCAGCCTTTTGCAAACCTGACTCAGCGTCCCAGCCCCTGAGATCATAAAATTCCTTCCGCATTGTTTCAAATACATCCCGATCCAAAGTTTGACCTTTTCGGCTGATCACTTCTTCCCCCGATCCGGGGACATTCACATCGGGATTCATAAAAACCGTTTCAACCGGATCCGTAAAATTGAATTCTGCCAGAACGTCATCCGCTTTGGGGCGCCTACCTTCCCGTAAAAGAACGCCCCGTTGTAGATTAAATATTCGTTCGCCATATTGATTTAGCCCGGTTTCATCTGTTTCGATGCCGGTCACTGCGAAAAATATTCGACTTTCCAAACTTGGATCTCCAACGTGATCCTGCGTATTCCAGGAAACCATTATGGGCCAACTGGAATCGCAAAGCAGCAGGCTGTCCTTCACATAGGTTCGATCCATTATGTTGACTGCCGCCCGGGCCTTTCCTTCATGGGTATTTAGATCCCACGCCTTCTCATTTCCCCAGAATTTAGTGGCCGCAGCCCGAAAGACTTCTGATGTTACCGGCGAAGATTCAGGGTTGGCCTGATTCATGACCCATAATCCGGTGAGCCAGCTTATTTCGTGAAGCATGGCAATCGGCTGTCTGGGTTCCATGGCATACAACAACCCATTCATCAGATATTCTCGTGCCGAATACGTGGCACCGTCTCCAACACCGGATACTTCATTTGCAAAATGGGTTTTGGCTTCATGGCCAAGCTTTTCGCCGGCTCGAAGTAGTCCTTCGGCCAAAATATCACCAAATCCTTGTCTATGCGCGATCATATTGGCGAGGTTTTCAAAAAACTCATGGGTGCCCAGTTTTGAAATATCCAGACCGGTCTCTTTGTCAGTAAGGTATCCTGACTGATAACAGCTATCCAACCAATTGATGATATTGGACATTTCCATTGTACAGAGCGACAGATCATTGCAGATTCCCGTGGCATCCACTGCGGTCTCCGTTGATTCTCCCGGTCTTCTGAAAACCCATGGGAGATATACAAACATGGATTGACATTTTCGGACAACATCCTTGCCGGATGCTGTCCGAAAAGAATTTCTATATTTACAATCGAGCCCGCATTGATAACAGGACGACTTGCCGGTTCGACGGACTTGTTCTTCGGGAAAAGGGACCTGGAGCGGGTCACGCTTATTCAAATGGATGGTCAATTGATTGAGTTCTTTTAACTCGGCCGGGTTGGCCACTACCGGCCTTCCTGTACCCAATACCGCTACGGCTTTAAGATTTTTCGATCCCATCACCGCACCAAAACCCCCGGTAGCACTCCCTTCATTATCCGTCATCAGATTGGCATTGCGACACATGTTTTCACCGGCCACACCCGTCGTTACGAATCTCACATTTTTTCCATGCATTTCTTTTAAGGTATTTCGAATGGCATAAACACCCTTCCCCCAAAGCAAGGACGCATCTAATATTTGAGCTTTCTTGTCATGAATCCACAGGTAAACTGGCTTTTCAGACCGCCCCGAAATGACAATACCGTCATAGCCGGCCCTTTTTAAATAAGGGCCGAAGAATCCGCCAAGATTCCCGTAACAGAACCCTTCCGGCATCAACATGGGCGACTTCCCCACGACCTCAAACCGGGAGGCGCCCTGGACACCGGTACCTCCTAATGGGCCACTCATTAGAATCAAGCGATTTTCCGGATCAAAAGCACCCACATCAGGCCCTACTTCTTCCCAGTAGATCCGTGTGGCAATTCCACGCCCACCAAGAAAACGCTCTGCATAGTCCATGGTATCACGCTCAGTGACCTGTGAATTTGACAGGTCGACGTTGAGAATCTTTCCGCACCATCCAAAAATATCAGCTGCCATTTTTTATCTCCTTGGCGGTGGTCATCCATTTATTGTATTATAGATAGGAATTTGGTTTTTTCAAGCGAAAGTATGGCGGAAAGTAGGATAGGGTCAAAATCAGAAACAATTTTTACCTGAATTTTTTCAATATAAAAATTACTGTCTATTATGAAGATATCTAATTCGGAAGACTCGCTTAACCGCTGTCCATTACTCGAATAACGAACCGCCAGACCATCCTTGCTAAAAATTATAATTCAAAGTGGTTTTTAAAGCTGAAAAAGATAGAGAATGGGCACTTTGTCCGACATGCCAGACGCAATAGATGCAACATCCCATTCTCATAAAAAGAAAATGAAAAAATGATTCTTATTTGAAATTTTCTATGTTGTGGTAGAAAATTGGAAAAAATATGGGTAATTTTATAGAATACTATCTGTTTCGAAAGGAATCATTTTTCTAACCTACTCGCAATGATTGCTTTTTAGCCAGGATGAAATTCGATAATTTTCTTGTATGTGTCAAGACCATCTATGCCTGGGTCTATAATCATATATTGGCAATCACGTGGTTTTTTATATAGGTGGTGAAGTTGGGCGGCAATTAATTACCCTTATACATAATTATTCTAAACCAGCTCACAACAATCAACGCAACTGTTCCTAATTTGTTGCAATTTTATGCCCATTTTCCCCAATAAAGATAAGATTATTCAGTTTCTTATTTAAGATAGAAAAGTTCTTTTGAAACACAGCCCGACCAAATGAATGGATGGTCTTTAGGTCATTAGTGTCAATGAAAATTTGATAGAACCTGTTGCCATGCTCTATCAACGTGTTGATCAATTCGTGTGCAGAGTTTCCGTCAAAATCACCATCCAATTTCAGATGGAGGCTATCTCTGGTTTTATAAGAAATAATTTTGAAATTTGATGCCATTATTTTCCTCATATATACTGCGTTTTAGGCGCTTATGAATGTATTCCATGTTTTTTTAGGTAGTTCATATATATTAATGTCCTTTGTGTCTTAATTCCCAGTTTGTTCCTGCTTGCCCGGATTAAGATTCGGTCAAGCTAAAAATATTGTTGTAAGTTCCGAAGCAATTCGGACAGGTCTGGCCATTTTGGGGATCTTCTTTCCATTGACCGTCAACCAGAAACTTGTATTCGTATTTTCCGGGAGAAATTATCACGGACTTGACCCACATCCCGTTCCTATCCTTTTGCATGGGATGTTTTTTTGGATTCCAATTATTAAAATCCCCCATCAGGATGACCTCTTCGGCATCTGATGAATTCATTGAAAAAGTTACTTTGCGCTTCTTGATTTTCTGTTTTGATTTGATCTTTGCCATATGATACCTCCTAAAATGATATTGATTGAATCGAAAAGACAAAATGTCCTTTTTGACGTTTTTTGCTCCTGCTGCTAACTTAGAAAGGGAACACCTCATTGCTTGCCAAAATAATTAAAACAAATTTTGATGTAAAAACTAGTCCAAGAATCAATGGAAACTTTGGTTTTACTTTACTAAAAATTTTTGGATATACAAGATGAGATTATTGTGGGTATAATATGGGGCATAAGCCCATATTATGAAAAAGATGACAGGTAGGTTCTAAGGTTTGTTTTTTTGTTCTTTATACCGAATTTCTTTCGGATATTGTTTCTATGAAAATCGATTGTGCTTGTAGCCAAATTCATAATTTCTGCAATTTCCTTTGTGGTATTACCCTGCTTGATCAGATTTGACACCTGAAGTTCTGTGGGAGAAAGCTTTATTAATTTAGAGGACAATCCGTGTACAAACGGAGAAACGATATCATTTAAATTTGATTCTATAATACCAATATATGCCCTTTGTTTTTCACCCAATTTTTTCATTTTTAATTTTTCCAAATAGGGTAAGACCAGCTCCCTGACATTCAATAACACCTTTTCTTCAAGTTCAATTTTATCTTCTTCCCTTTGTCTCAATAAGACCTTTAATGCCGTGTTTGCTTCCTCAAGTCCAATTGTTTTTATCTCCAATTCCCCCCCTCTTTGTTTCAGAGCTTTCTCTGCTTTCTTTCGATTGAATATTTCCGCCTTTAATTCTTTGTTGGTTTTCATAAGCTCTGCAGTACGTTCTTGAACACGTTTTTCCAACTCGTCGTGTGCCCTGCGCAGAGCAGTCTCACCTTGTTTCTTCTCCGTTATGTCTCGATTACTGGCACGTCTTCCAAGAAAACTGCCATCATCACCGTAGACGGGCTGGCAAATGTGGGCGATCCAACGTTCATCGCCACTGCTTGTTATTATGCGAAATTCTATTGTTTGTGCATTTATACTCACTATCTCCTCTTTAAGGTGCCGGACGAGCAACTTATGCTCATCGGGATGGACAATCTTTTCGAGAAGTTTGGCGTCTAGAAGGAATTCGTGGGCACCGTAACCAGTGATACGTTGACACGAAGGTGAGACATAAAGATAGGTCCCATCAGGTGCGATCCAGGATTCCCAGTCGTAGGTAAAGTCAGCAACAGTTCGAAATCGCTGTTCGCTTTCTCGAAGGGCTTGCTCAGCTTCCATTCGTTCTGTAATGTTACGAACATATTCGACGATGCCGCTTGGAATCCCATCTGCGTCTAAGATAGGAAAAGAATACAACTCCAGCCATCCTACTGATTCTCCTGATTCAACTAACGGCACAATGTCCATTTGTAGGCTGCCCTTCTCAAGAGCTCTTATAGAAGGGCAAATTTTGCATCGCTTAGTTCTTCCGTGATAAAATTCATAACATTTCTTACCCTTGAACGGCATCGTATGGGAGTACCATTTTTCCATTGTATTATTGATCCGAATAATGTTTAAATCTTTGTCAAGAACTGAAATGCCGTCCTGAATTGCATCAAAAATGTTCTGCAAAAAATTTTCACTCTTTTTCAATTTTTCTTCGGTTTGTTTGCGATGGGTAATATCGAGGAACATAGCCGCCATTTTACCAGGAGCAGTTTGAAAAGCGTGTACTTCAAAAGCCCCTTTGATTTGTTTATCTTCGTAATCGATCTGCTCTGCCTGCCAGGTTTCGCCCTTAACACACGCTCGGCGAAATCGCCCGGGAACTTCTGTGTTAACTAAAAGAGGAAACGCTTCTTCAATTGTCTTACCGAAGAATTGCGTGTTGTTTATTCCAAGAATTGCATCTGCAGCAGGGTTGGCACCAGTGAAAATCAGCCGGCCATCGGGTTCAAATTTATACATATGTATTCCCATGGGTGAAGACTCGACAATGTTACGAAATTTTTCTTCGCTTTCCCTTAATGCCTCCTCCGCACGTTTACGATCCGTAATATTAAAAAAGACACCACTCACATTTTTCATATGCCCATCGTCATCGCACACAATTTGCCCTCTATCTTGAATCCAATGGATACTCCCATCCTTAGACTTGATCCGGTAGTCCCTTATATACGATTTGTCAGTTTTAAGAGCCTGGATAAAGTGATCTCTTACAGCTTCAAAATCTTCGTCAACGATGATATCGGACCATTTCATATTCTGGGAATTAAATTCATCAACATCATATCCTGTTAATAATTCAATCTTTCTATCAAAGAATTCAACAGACCAGTCTTTATATCCTTTATATGCGACACCCGGGAGATTATTTACTAATAACCTGTATTTTCCCTCACTTTCTTGCAATGCTCGCTCTGCGTGTTTCAGTTTAGCTGCTTCTTTCTCTAATTTTTTGACTCTTTGTTCCAATTTCTCATCGGTTAGTTTTCTGTCCATCAGAAAATCCTCCCATTAGAATAACAATGGCCCTGATTAATTACAGATATATTTGCTATGAATCCAGGGCAATATACATCATATAGACCCTTATTTCAGAAATCTATGATCGTTTGATCGGATTTATTATCAGTTAAGGGTATTATATATTAGTCGATCATTGATTTGCAAGGTAGGTTGTTTGGGTGATGAGTACATTCAAAAACAAAAATATTAGGATTCTGATCCACCGATAAAAAGTGTGGACTTCGTGCCTGAGTCTTCATCTTCCTAAATTTGAAGATTTATAACCGAAATGAAACAAGGGATATTTTTCCAATATCGCCTGTATTCAGAATTCGATCTTATTAAAGATATCGTATAATGGCCGTTGTCAAGTCAAGCGAATCTTGATTTTGAGCATTGAAAATTATCTTTGACAATGATGGTTGCGATTATCTGTATTATACTGAAATGCTAAGAAATTCAAAATCTCATGCATTAATAAAAACTCAGTGGATCGACTTACCCTTTGATAATTCTAGGCAAGATCATATGATGCTGGGGGCAGATTGATTTTGGATTTTGATAGGCTGCCCCGGCGAAGGCCACAAGGTATTTTCGCAAATCACACAGTGGCACAATTTCATCCACCAGACCATTTTTTGCACAGAACAGGGGCCTTGATTTGTCATGATACTCCCTGGCCAGTTTGTTCATTTTTTCGATGATAGGCTCCAAAGGCCTGCCGGCATCTTTTTCTTTGACCAGCCTTCGGGAGTAAGTGGCCACTGCAGCAGTCTCCCCGTGCATGACATATATTTCACTGGCCGCGGTTCCCAGGGTAAAGGCATTGTGACGGTTGGCGGTGGGTCCGCCCATGAGATAGTGCGCCGACGCCGTTCCTTTTCTGAGAAGCAGCATCATCATGGGAACGTCTGTCTGCTGGATGGAATAGACCAGCCCCTGGGCCAGGCCCAAAAGTTCCGCTTTTTCAGCCGCATCCCCCACATCCAGTCCTGAGCTGTCCTGGAGCCAGATGACGGGAATCCGGTCCCTGCCGCAAAGGGTAACGAACTCGTTCATTTTTATCAGCCCCTGGCGGTAGAGTTTCCCGCCCATGCCGGGATAGTCGGCATACTCCGGATAGTTCCTGCCAAGATATTGTTGTCTATTTCCAAGGCAGGCCACCAGAAATCCGTCGATTTTGCATAATCCCGCATACACTTCAGGGCCGTAATCGGGACGGAATTCCATATGTTCGCTGGAATCCACCAGCCTGGCCAATACCTCGTCAAAATCGTATACTCTTTTAGGATTTAAGGGAATCAAGCGGTAAAGATCGTCTATTGGAAAACGGGGTTTTTTCGGTTCAGTAACCCGAAAAAATTTTGGAGGGTATGCCGGCATATCTTTCATATAATCTTTTAGGCCGTCCAGCACACCGGTTTCATCTTCAAACACATATCTAAAGAAGCCGGTTTCATCATAGTGGATGTTTACCGACCCCGGTGGTTTGGCCCGAAACTGTTTTGCTTTTTCGATGATTTCTTCTGCGGCTTCTAAGTTAAATTCTCCTTTGGGCGCCATACCGCTGACGATGCCGACACCACCCACGGCAATATTACAGTCTTTATGCGCAAAGAGTATGGTGGGGCTAATGCTCTGGTACCCGCCACCGGCCGGATTGGTACCATAGATGCCGGCAAGCACCGGTATCCCCAGCTGTTCAAGCTCGGCATGCCTGAAAAAAGGGGTTCCGGCCCCACGACGGTTGGCATAGAATTTTTCCTGTTCGGTCAATTTGGCGCCACTGCAATTAACCAGCCAGACCAAAGGAATATTGAGGCGTTTGGACAGGTCGGTCACCCGAAGAATATTTTCAGATTGTCCCGGCAGCCAGGCCCCGGCCATTACTTTGTTGTCAAAACCGATGATCACCGCCCATTTCCCGGAAATCTTTCCGACACCATCGATCACGTTGGTCGTCCCTTCTGAGTTGTTCATTGGATTGTACAGGGTCTGCAAAGGGCACCAGGTGCCTGGATCGACGAGATATTCAAGACGCTGCCACACGGTCATATGTCCCCTGGCATTAATCTTCTCTTCAGGAAACCCGGCCAGTTTGACCCGATTCACTTCATCAGCGACATCTTCTTCGATCTTTTTGATGCTGTTAAGATTTTCTTCCGTGCTCTTTATTCGGCCTTTTTTAAGGGCATGGCCAAATTCAGACATTTTTTCAAAATACGGTTTCATGGTTTAAACCTCGATGTGTTCTTCGTCAATTATAGCCAGAACATCGTTTTCCGCCACTTCATCCCCTTCTTTGACCCTGACTTCCCTGACGGTTCCATCACAGGGGGTAAATATGGGTGTTTCCATCTTCATGGCTTCGATGGCCAGAATTTCCTCGTCTTCTTCTAACTTGTCTCCTGCTTTTATATTGAGTTGAAATACCTTTCCGTCAAGTGGCGCCATTATTTCATATGCCATAATCGTCCTCCGTTTTTTAAGATGATAACCGTTTGGATAATAGGTGATGTACAATAACGATAACAAGAAGAAATAGACTCGAGATCATAATAAGCTGAATAAGGCATTTGATTATATGATCGATTCGATGCTCCGCAGCCGTGTTAAACTTGGAGACAATCTTGAAAATGTCTTCTTGAAGAGCATCTTTACGTTCTTTAACCCCTGTGAGCAATTCGGATAGTTACTTTCGATTATTTTCGCAAAATCCGTTAAGGTTGCTTTTCGCTCATTGGTCAGCTTCTTTACCGGTCAAAGAATCTTTAACCTAAGCTGAGCGTTTCAAATTTTTGAAATAGTTAATTTAACAACATTTTTAAGGTATTCTGACATTTTGAATTTCAATAATTTGAAACCCTGCGGGATTTCCAATTTCACCGCATTTACTGCGTCAGATGCCGTTCCGCATAGACGACTATAGCAAAACGACATCTTCCTTGTATCTGCGGCAAACTTGAAAATCGCTCAACTTAGGTTTAAGTTTTATGTTGAAAATTTTATTATAATAATGCAAATTATAAAGCTTGAGTTTGAAGATCATCACTCGAAATTTCTGATGCTGCGTTAAAAGCTAAAATTCACGGATTAAAATTGTTCGCCTCTTGATTGGATAATGATATGACACCCATAAAAATCGGTATCATCGGTGTTGGCAATTGTGCAAGTTCGCTTCTTCAGGGAACTATATATTACCAGAAAAAAAAATACAATAATGCCGGCGGAATTTTAAATTGGTCCATAAATGGTTACACGCCCGCTGATATTGAAGTTGTTTCGGCATTTGATATCGATAAAAGAAAAGTCGGCAAAGACGTTCATGACGCCATTTTTGAGCGACCGAACTGCACTAAAAAATTTGTGGATAATATGCCCATAGCCGGGGTTAAGGTGTCCATGGGGAAAATATTGGACGGTTTTTCGGAGCATATGAAAGACTATGAACCTGACTATACATTTTTGATTTGCGACCAAAAAGAGCCAACCAAGAGCGACGTAATCAAAACATTAAAGCATTCCGGCACGGAAGTACTTTTAAATTATCTGCCGGTTGGTTCTGAAGCGGCATCAAGGTTTTATGCAGAATGTGCCCTGGAGGCGGGCGTTTCATTTATCAACAACATACCGGTGTTTATTGCCAGTGATCCTGTTTGGGCGGAAAGGTTCAAGTCCAGAGGGATTCCACTCATCGGAGACGATATCAAATCCCAGCTGGGCGCAACGATTGTTCATCGCGTGTTGACGAACCTGTTCGAAAAAAGGGGTGTGAAACTGGAAAAGACCTATCAAATCAACACGGGAGGCAACACCGATTTTTTAAACATGTTAAACAGAAATCGGCTTGATAAAAAAAAGGAATCGAAAACATCGGCAGTACAGGCTGTTTTGAGGGAAAAGCTCGAAGACCGCAACATACACATAAGCCCCAGTGATTATGTCCCCTGGTTGAATGACAATAAGGTGTGCTTTATTCGGATGGAAGGCAGAATTTTCGGCGATATCCCCATGGATGTCGAACTTCGATTGTCTGTTGAAGATTCGCCCAATTCCGCCGGTGCTGCCATCGACTGCATTCGGTTGTGCAAATTGGCCATCGAACGAAATATCGGTGGCGTATTAGAGGCGCCTTCGGCCTACTATTGTAAACATCCACCGGTTCAATATGTCGATGATGAGGCCTTTTTGTTGCTAAAAGATTTTATTTCAAACAAATGAGCGTTCATAACAAAAACCCACATCTTTCAAAGGTCTCAAAGCGTCCAGATGATACAAACCGGAATGATTTCCCAAAATGCAGCCACGCGCATTTCTTTGGTTCGACATGCCAGCGTGCATAACTCATCAAATATTTTTTATGGCCGTCTTCCGGGTTTTTCAATAAGCAAAAGGGGACGCCTTGAAGCGGCTCGCACAGCTCGGGCGTTAAAGGACCTGATCATTGAAGAAATTTATAGCAGCCCCCTGCTTCGCTGCCGCCAGACAGCAATCGAAATACTTAACTACCACCCCTATCTCAAGCTTAGGCAATCAAGCCTAATCACAGAGGTGCTTACACCGTTTCAAGGTAAGTCTTCTGAAATGGTTGATTTAAGAGCCGGAGATGTTTACACCGGCGTTGATTCGAAATATGAACAACCGGAAGACATCTTGTTTAGGGTTCAAAAGTTTTTATCCAGGACGCGCCGCACCTGTTCCGGAAAGCATATCGTGGCGGTGACACACGGTGACGTTATTTTATTCATGATGCTGTGGGCGAGTCATTTCTCCACAACACCTCTTAACAAGAAAAGATTTACGACCCTTGGTGTCTTAAAAGAATATCCCGCCGTTTCATCAATTACCACATTTTCTTATTCGACGGATAGAAAAGATGAACGCCCGTCAATCGCCTATTTTAACCCGCTGATCCATTTGTCGGAATGATTCTGCCCAGTTTTTTTCATAACAGCGAATATTTGTTACTGAAAATGGGATTGATGATGAAGTTCAATAGGCCACCACCACCTGATGAAACGCTTCGGCGATCTCAAAATATTCGCCTTCGGCCATTTTCTGACATCGCTGCCAAAGCCATTTTTCCAGATCAGGCATGCCAAGCTGGATAATTTGGCTTTTGTGACAACGCAATGCTTCAAGTTTGAGATGAAAGGTTTCGGTAATGTCAATTCTCAAATTGACGTCCTCGGTTCCAAAGAACAGGATTTTTTTCACTTTATGGGGCATGAGTCCTTCTTCGATTAAATCCGGATATGCCAGCAGGTCGCGGGCATAAGGATAGACCGCATCCAGCGTTACCTGTCCGGTGATGCGATGGTCTCTGTGCCAGATGTAACGCCTGTAAGGATCTGATGTTACGATTGTATCCGGTTTATAGGTTCGGATTTGTCTTACAATCGCTTTTCGGAAACCCGATGTATCTTCGAGTCCCTGGTCAGGATATCCAAGGAAAACGACATCAGAGACACCCAATACGGCAGCAGCGTCTCTTTGCTCTTTTTCTCGAATTTTCGCAAGCTGTTGGGGGGGTATGTCCGGACTATTGGTACCTTTGTCCCCGCTTGTGCACACCACATAGACGACGCGTCTGCCTTCTCGGGTCCATTTGGCAACAGAACCCGCAGCACCGAATTCTGAATCATCCGGATGTGCTGAAATTACCATTATTTCGGATCTATTTAACAAAGTGAATCTCCTCTTTATTTTTATAAATATTTTCCGATTTATGCACCGATGCCGATCGGTACGCGTCAAGTAACAGAGATGCGGACCTTGTCCATGTATATTCAGCCACTGATGACCGGATTTTTGAGGGCGATAAGCCGTTCTGCTGCTGCTTTATCAAAATGGTTTCGATGAGCCGGGCATAATGTTGTGGATCCATATCCTTTGCGACATATCCTGTAACACCCTCTTTTACAATTTCTTCCATTGCGCCAACCGGCGTTGTCACAACCGGTGTTCCACACGCCAAGGACTCAAGCGCCACAAGACCGAAGCTTTCGTAATATGACGGCACAACAAGAACATCCGCAGCACTGTAATATTGTGGCAGGGTTTCCTGATCCACCCTTCCGGCGAACATCAGACGATTTTCAATATGAAGCGCCTTTGCCTTGGATTGTAACTGTCTCAACATGGGGGAATGTTGGCCGTCACCTCCCACCATAACCAGACGAACATTAGGGAGATGCGTAAGATTTCGAAACGCTTCGAACAAATGGTCAAGTCCTTTAACAGGAGCATATCGTCCGACATATAGGACAATGCCATCATCTTTAGAAAACGCCAAATACCGGCGAGCAGATGCTTTGTCCAATGGTTTGAAAAGTCCAAAATTAACACCACACGGAACAATCCGGATTTTATCAATAGGTGCATTGTAATACCGGATTAAATATTCCTTATCTTGTTGGGTGGGAACGACAATTCGATCACACAGCTTTGCCAGTTTTTTTTCGTTTGTCAGCCGTAATTCGGACGCATTTTCAGTTGGACAGCTCAAGTTTTTCACAGCGCCGATGGTATGGTAGGTGATCAAGTGATACGCATTCCAGGATGACTGGAGCTTGAGCCCTAAAACCCCTGAGAGCCAATAATGGCTGTGAATGATATCATACGCAATGTTTTCCTTGATTCGAAAGGATTCTAATTCGTTAAATAGTTGCGGCAAAACCTCATAGAAAGATGATTTGCCGATATTCTTGCGTGTTCCCCCTGATAAATGGACGAGCCGAACGTTGTCGTTTAAATGTATGACCGGATCGTGCTTTCCGACATTGTGCTGTGTGAAGATGTCGATATGATGGCCCTTTCTGCCCAATTCTTTGGCCATTTCCCGAACATAAACGCTCATTCCGCCTGTATCCCGGGTTCCCAAATCACCAATGGGACTTGAATGAATGCTGAGCATGGAAATTTTCAATCTTGTTGGACGCCACTTCATTTGATTCTTCTCACCTCTTATCGCATTAATTGAGGGGTCGGGGAGTTTCGTTTATAAAACGTATTTATCCATGGAGCGATTCGACAAATCAAAACACCCCGATCCCTAATTTATCCTTCAAGATCTATTTTTAAATGATACAACGGCACCGGGGTACTCCCCAGACGTTTTTTATACCCTTCATCACCCTTTAATAAATCGTACCGAAGCTTTCCCTGGTCAACACTGTTTCTGATACTATACACCTTGCTGAGAAACCCGGGACTCAGATTGCTAAATTGAGGATTATATCCATTGTTATACAAAAAAATCGTATCATTGTAATCAAAGCACATAACACCTGCAGCCGGCACCTGATCAATGTCTAAAAAAGACATTCTTAAAAATCCTCGCTGCGCCATTCTTTGGGCCAACAAGAGAAAAAAAGATACCATTTGGTCGGTTAAAAATTCGGACTTGTCCGGTCGGCTGGCTTTAAACATAGAAAAAAAGGTATCCATATTTTCTGAAATTTCATCCGGTCGTTTAATGACACGAAAACGGATTTGACCCGCCTCGTTTAGGCGTCTTAATTTACGGCGAATTTCGTGACGCTGCTTACCTGCAAGCATTTGGAGATATGATTCCCAGGTGCGAGGTAATATTATTTCATAGCTAAACGCCACTTGATTACGAACAACAGTATATCCTATTTGTTTTGCCAGATTCGGCAGTTGGGTTAGCGATATGGAATCGGGTCTTAACGTTCCCAATTGAAGAAACCGTACCCCCCTTTTTTTCAGGTGGGTCAGAATTGCCTTGAAGAATTCATGGTGATGATTTGACGCTACGATCATGTCCTGGTAATCGCACACATTTTCTCTACCAATGAACCGCGCTGTTTTATCTTGTATACGCAAAGGGGCAATGCCAATTAATTTTCCATGACGATATCCCGCTAGAATTTCGGGGTCGTGATTTTCGCCAAAAGTGTCCCACCAGGTTTTCAGCCACGGCGGAAGAACAAACAAACAGTTCCAATCAAGATTGAATGTGTTGTTTAGAAAAAAAGACTCTAAACGCTCAAAAGGCTCTGTTTTAATCTCTATTCTTTGTTTATTCAGGTTCATCGATATTTTTAAATTACTAAGGAGTACAAATCCTACTCGACATTGTTGTACGTGATCATGGGTGTGGTTCCTCGTATAACGATATTGACGGAGTGACTTCGTTATTTCAATGACTTAGCAGTGGGGGAGACCGCGGCTTCCGCATGCTTTTTGCGGGAGAACGCGGAGGGGGCAGGAATGCCACCGCTGCTAAGTCATTGAAATGACCAGACACATAGTCACCAGAGTGAAACGGGGAAGTACACCCATGAACACGTACATGTCAAGCATCTAATTTTTTTATTAGTAATTCAGGTTGAATTTGTTATTCAGGGATAACTACCATTTGCTCGGATCTTGCCGACTCGGCCAATGCGTCCAGAACCCGCATGTTTTGTATACTGTCGTGAATTTGGACCAAAGGTGAAGACCCGTGGATTAGAACGTCTGAAAAATGTTCAACCATCAACCGATACTCGTCTGCGCCCGGAATAAATTCTTGTCTGCCGATTTCCTCATGTCTGCCTCGATGAATGTAAGTCGCATCTTTTTCCCATGGAATAAAGGCATTGTGTGGAAGTTCAATGGAACCGTCTTCACCGACAATGGTATATGTTTGCTGCAGTGAACTAATAAAGCTGGCTTCAACCGTTGCCAGACCGCCCTTTCGAAAGTGCAAAACACCGACTGTGTGTATATCGACACCCTCGGAGTTAAAATGTGCAGTGGCTTGAACGCTTTCAGGATTTTCTCCCATCATCCATCGTGCGACGCTGACGCCATAGCATCCCACATCTAAAAGTGCACCGCCACCTCTTTTTTTCAGACGGGCGTTCTCTTTTTTCTTTAAAATATGTTCTTCCATATGGAAACAAAACGAAACTCGAACAAGTCGCGGTGCTCCGATCTTGCCCTGGGAAACCATTTGGTGGATGGTCCTGCTGCGCGGATGAAACCGGTACATGAGCGCTTCCATGAGATGCAAGCCCTTTTTCGATGCAACTTCTGCCATTTCAATAGCCTCGGCAGTATCACAGGCCAAGGGTTTTTCACATAAAACATGTTTTCCAGCCTCTAAGGCTTTGATCGTCCATTCCTTATGAAGATGATTGGGAAGGGGAATGTAAACAATGTCGACCTGTTTATCTTCAATAACGGATTCATATTGCGAATATAATTGAGTGATGTCGTATTTTTTTGCTAATGTTTTGGCACTTTTAAAATTTCGAGATGCCAGGGCATGAACGCGGCCATTTGCGGAGCTGAAGATGGCTGGAATCACGCATTTTCTGGCAATGGTGGCGTTACCTAAAATTCCCCATTTTATGCTAATATTCATCGAATCGCTCCACAGTACCGCCTTTTGATGCACTCAGGGTTGCTGTTTCTAAAATGGAAACGACTTTAATAGAATCCTTTAAAGATGAAACCAGTGGTTCGCCGGTCAGCAGATGATCCGCAAGATTTTTATAAAATGCGTAGTCCTTTCGTTCGGGTATGGCCATCTTTTGCTCTATAATTTGCCCTGAAGCATGACGTTGGAAAAGAGTTAGGTCCGGAATCATCTCCGTTGCCGGAATGTTATGTTGGTGAAAATAAAGGACCGGATCGATATGATACGTGACCACATCTTTCCAGTGTCCAATAATTGCCCCTTTAGTGCCTAAAAGGTACCACTTGGGCTTGCGAACGGCAGCAATATCTGAATGAATAAATTCAGCCTCCTTACCTCCTTCAAATTTAATCCATATCCTTTCGTGGTCAGCATTGGTTACATCATGCCATACTCTTTTGTGACGAAAGGCAGCGACAGATTCCGGATGGTCAGGGATAAGATCAACAATCCAGTCCAAATAATGTGCGCCCCAGTCATAGGAAATGCCTCCGGATATTTCTTGGTGAGAATGCCAGTATCCGCAAGGATGCGAGAACCCGCCGACAAACGTTTCAATATAGAAAAGATCGCCAATGAGATCCTCATGCAATGCACGTTTGATCGCCGTAAAGTCAGGGTCCCAACGCCGGTTCTGGTGGCAGCTTAAATGGACCTTCATTTTTTCAGCCATTTCCAACATCCGGTCTGTTTCGCTGCGATTGAGTGCCAAAGGTTTTTCGCAGACCACATGCTTTTTATTCGTCATCATCTGAAGGGATAATTTAGCATGACTGTTAGGCGGCGTGGCGATGATTACCAAATCTACGTCATCGTCATTGGCCAAATTTTCGGCATCTGGATATATTTTTACCTCGGAAAATCGATGCTCTGCCATCTTTAAGCGTTTAGGATTTATGTCACATATGGCGTGGAGCTCAAATCCCTTAGTCGCGTTAACGCCATTTCCATGAAGCTCACCTACAGAAGGGGCATATCCCAATATCCCGACATTTAGGTTCTGATCAGTTGCGGGTTGTCCTGAAAGCTCCCGTAATAAACGATAGATGATCTGTCTTAAGTCAGAATTATCAAAGTTTTGAAGAGTTGTACATGCCACCCGCCCGGCGTCTACTTGGCGGTACACCAAAACCGGGCTGTGCTGGTAATGCCAGTCAGTATACAATAATGTCGTTACATCATCGCTAAGAATCTGAAGGGGATGATACCGTCCTTTCACATAAATAGCATCGGGTAATCGGTCCGCCATCGGCTGATTTTTGTCTTGAAATAGGACCCGTATTTCCGATTCCAGGCCAATGGGACCGAACGATACACCGAAAAGTTCGGATATGGGCAATTCCAACAGACTGACCACTCCCAGCCAACCACCCCCTGATCGAACAAATTGCTCTAATTTTTTAGGAGCCGGATTGTATGCTGATGCAGGCTCAGTAATGATGACTTGAAATTTGCTTAAATCCGTTGGAAGTTTTTCCGATATGATGGTCCGAACATGAGGCATTTTTTTTAAATATTTTAACAGTGGAGAAAGTTTAGATTTTGATTCTGAAAAGCAACATAGAACATTCATTTGAAGGCGTGTTTGCATGAATATCTCGTCTCCTTGAGCCGATGATTTCGCGATTCTTTCTAAAAATCGGAGATCCTGTTGGGTCTTCTAAATGTCTTCATCAATGATATACCATTGAAACCCATCCTTTGTATCTTCTACCTGGATATTGGATTGTTGGAGGATCTCCCGGATATGATCAGCCTCAGCCCATTTTTGCTCATTTCTAAACCGTACCCTTAATTGAAGCATTGCTTCTACCAGGGGTGTCAAGTATTCTCGTAGATGACGGGGTGAAATCCCTAATTCGGCTCCTAAAAGAACAATGGAATCTCTGAGAATTTCTCGGGCTTCAGAAATGCGCTCTTCATCCTCTAAATTCTTTTGCGCTTTCCAGATAGTGCTGTCCAAGTCTAAAAGAGCATTGGTCGTCTCTTTTGGATCTTGATGTGACAACCCATTTCGAAAAGAAGATTTTATCTCATGAACCTTACTTAATAAATGTGATTCTAAATCTTCCCGAGCACCAGCTTGCTGCTCTACGGCATCAACGTTTTTCGCCCAATCCTTTTGATTGATTTCTTTAACCAATGCTTCAAGGGGAATTTGATCTCCTTTACCAAATTTTATTTCACGTCCCTTTTTTCTGATGGTTACACTGCCAATTCCTTGGATATCGATTTCTTGGGCATTAAGATCAATGATACAGGCGGTGTGTTCATCGATGCCTATGATCGTCGCGTCATCCGGTAAAAGCGTCTCAAGTTGCTGAAAACGGGGTTTTCCCATAAAACAGAATCGAGTATCGTGGGTTCCACCCTCGGCATTGTTCCAATGAGGAACGACAACCAGATTGAACCCGAATTGTGTTAGAACATCGAGCCCATCGACCCAATGGATTTCCTGTCCGACCTTGTATATTTCATATACAGGAAGAGAAAAACGGCCCATAGTCAGGGCAGCTGCACTTGCGGCCACCAAACATCCCCCGGATTGAATATTTTTAACGAGAATTTCAGGAATCGGCGTTTTTTGAAGCTGACGAACAGCATACGTGGGACTACCCGGCCCCACAAGCACAAAATCTGCATTTCGAAGCATATGAAATGCTGTTTCTGCTTCAAATGCACTTGTATTCTCCGAGGATTTGTAGGAGGCGACGTTGAGCTGTTTTTGAACGTGAACACGAAAATATTCAACTGCTTTTCTTGAAATTTCATCGACGTTCAGTTGAAAACCGGCAGGTGTGTCCAAGAAAACAGCGGTGGGGGAGTCTGGAAATCGGGCAAGCATATTTTTGTGCACCTCCACCATTGTGGCGGTAAGCTCACCGGAGCCCATCAGAACGATCATGCCCTTTCTCGAAGACATATTAAAAACCTCATAAATAGCGTTTAACGGTTTAACTCTAACCCGGATAAACTTATCGTTGCGTAACAAAGATCCCACCCTTACTGGAACTAAAGCGGTAAATAAAAACAGAATTTTTATCACGAAAACACGAAAAAGAACATTTTTTATTTCACGCTTATTTTTATATTTTTGCTAAAAGATAATCTTCGACCTGCAACATCGATCATAGATGTTTTAAAACTGAAATGTTTGTCCGGTCTTAAATGACTTAATGGACGTTTTTAAATATAGGGTAACCTCGCCTTTCCCGTACACCGTCCATCGATGACGGTCGTCTTGATTTATCATTCCTGTTTGCTCATCTATGCCGATGCACCGGATGTCTGAAATTTTATCAAAATATAGCGAACGCCATGAACGACCAAATGTATCATGATGTGGAATCAAAATGACGTCTTCTA
>CALLDL010000119.1 GCA_937998305.1 uncultured Desulfobacterales bacterium
TTTGATATGCTGCAGGCCATGAACACCGGGCACGACGGTTCGTTGACAACCGTTCACGCCAACTCTCCACGGGATTCGTTGATGCGTCTGGAAACCATGGTTGCCATGGCGAATATGGAAATTCCAAATGAGTTTATGAAAAGATTCATCAGCAGTGCCATAGATGTCATTATTCAGGTGGCCAGGTTGGCCGATGGAAGACGCAAGCTTGTCAGTCTTCAAGAAATCACCGGGATGGAAGGAAATGTTATCACCTTACAGGAGATATTTTCATTTGAGCAGCACAGAATCGGCTCCGATGGCAACGTCAGGGGAATTTTCAGATTTCATGGTGTGCGGCCGAAATTCATCGAACGCTTTAAAGTGAGCGGTATCAATGTGTCGATGGATTTGTTTGATCCCTCAAAAGTATTGGAAGTTTAGATTAGAACATAAGGAATAAAAAAATGGAAAAGTTGATCTCCGCGATAATTATATTTATCATCTGCCTCATCGTGATTGAGCTCTTAATCTATGCTGTCAAAAACGCGCGTTCCCCAAATCGGGGAAAAATCCGCAAGCGATTGAGAAAATATGCCTATGTTGAAGAAGGCGTTGGCGGCGCTGATATCATGCGGACAAGGATTTTTAGTGAGATACCCTTTGTCAACAGGATGCTGTTGAAGATTCCGGGGATTCAAAAATTAGACAATCTCATCATAGGGGCCAACGCCAATTTTCCGATGGGATTCTATGTTTTGCTGGCAATCTTTATGGCAGCACTAGGGGCTATTTTCGGCACTGTCGTAATTAAGGACAAAATACTTACGCTGGTATTTATTCCTTTATTCGGTTGTTTCCCATTCTTATATTTGGCTTATTTAAAACAAAAAAGAAAGAAACGATTGCAGAAACAGTTGCCCGAAGCCCTGGATTTAATATCACGAGCTCTGAAAGCAGGCCATGCGTTTGTGGGGGGAATAAAGCTTGTTGCCGAAGAATTTGACGACCCGCTTGGCCCTGAGTTCGGCGAAATGTTGGAGGAAATAAATTACGGCGTCAGCACGCAGGTAGCGTTGAAAAATCTTGCCAAGCGGATGGATTGCAACGAAATTAAATATTTTGTGGTTGGGGTTATCCTGCAGCGTGAAACCGGCGGTAACCTGGCTGAACTCATGGACACCCTTGCGCTCTTGATAAGGGAGAGATTTAAATTTGATGGGAAAGTCCAGACTTTGTGCGCTGAGGGCAAATTATCCGCGGTGGTCCTCGTCTGTCTCCCATTTTCCATAATTGCGTATCTCAAATTCACACAGCCGGATTACATGAATCTCTTATTCAGCGATCCAATCGGCAGGGTCATGGCCGTGGTTGCCGGAATCATGATGATAATCGGCATTTTTGTCATGAAAAAAATGGTTGAAATCGAAGTCTAAAGACAGAAGGGTTAGAAGATATGTTCAAATTGGCAGAACCGATTGTTTTAATACCGGTAGCAGGGTTTTTGGCATTGTTTCTTCTTTGCCTGGGCATCATGCAATACGTGCGTCTGAGATCCTCAAGAAAAAAAATAGTTGAAAAAATAAAATTCAGCAGCAATACCGGGGTGAGCCGACAAGATTGGCCGTCAACCGATAAAAAAAGGATTTCTTTTCTGACTCCTTTGATGAATTTTTTTGGAAAATTTGGGGCGCGTACCCGATCTAAAGAGGTTGATGATGGCCACAGTAAACGGATTAAATTTCTCAGAGCGGGCATAAGGCGCCAAAACGCACCGGCGATTTTTTATGGGATAAAATATTTGTTGGTCGTTTTGTTGCCATCAATTTTTATGATTATCCGGCTGACCTTTTTTGAGATTGTAAGTAACCAGTTGACGATTACGATTTTCGTGCTGCTTGCGCTTCTGGGTTATTACCTGCCTGACATCTGGCTTCGCCAAAAAACCGACAAAAGGAAGGAGCGGTTGCTGAAAGCGTTGCCGGATGCGCTGGATCTTCTGGTGATCTGCGTGGAGGCCGGTATGGGGATGGACGAAGGCATTAATCGGGTAGCCAATGAGATTAAACTTACAAGCTCGGATCTGAGCGACGAGCTCAGGTTCTTGAATCTGGAATTAAGGGCCGGGAAAAATCGACAGGATGCGCTCAAGAATCTTGCGTTTCGAACCGACATCGATGAGATGAAAAATCTCGTCACCCTCCTGATACAGGCCGATAAATTCGGAACCAGTGTGGCGACAACGCTTAGGGTATATGCGGACACCTTCAGAACCCAACGGATGCAGAAGGCCGAGGAGCTCGCGGCCAAGATTCCTGTAAAACTCGTTTTCCCGCTGATCCTGTTTATTTTTCCGTCCCTGTTCGTGGCGATCCTAGGGCCTGCCGCCATTCGCATCTTTCGCAATATCATTATGCGTGGATGACCGGCAGATTAAAAAAAAACGAGGTATACCAAATGACAAAAAAAACAACATCGGGCGTCGAATTCAAATTCTTAGTGGTTTTCATCTTCACCATCTTTGTTTTATCGGGTTGCGTCACGGTAGACAAAGGTTACAAAGTCGAGGGAGCGGAAAGCACTGCCGAGATGCAAATTTCATCGAAATTTGATGATGAATTGTTTTCCAAAAAGCTGCCCGCAATGACTGCCAATGAATATGAGATGATGGGAGATTCACTATTGAGCAAGGGTAATCTGCACCTGGCTTTTCTTCAATATGAACGATCGCTTGAGTGTAACCCGCTCAATATTCGGGTGGAGTATAAGAAGGGGCTGACCTTGCTGGCAGGAAAAAAAAGTGACGACGCCATCAAGCAATTTAACATTGTTTTACAAAAAAAACCCGGTCACGCAGCAGCTTATGAGGGGCTAGGGCGAGCATTCTTCCAAAAGCAGCATTACGGATTTGCTGAGAAAAATTTTCGAAAAGCCCTCGAGCTTAATCCGACCTTGTGGAAATCACGCAATTTCCTGGGCAACATCTATGATTATCAGGCAAAATACGAAAAGGCCATCCATGAGTACAAAAGTGCGCTGACACTCAAGCCGAAAAACGGGGTACTTTATAATAACCTGGGAGTTTCTTATGCTTTAGCCGGAAAACATTTAGAGGCTGCCAATGCATTTAATAAAGCCCTATCAGTTAAATACACAAAGAGCAAAGTGTACAATAACCTGGGATTGGCTTTGGCCAATCTTGGGCGATATGCCGAAGCTTTGGAGTCGTTTAAAAAGAGCGGCAGCGAAGCTCGCGCATATAATAATTTGGGATGTATTTACTTATCTAAAGGCATGATTAAAGAAGCGGTCCACTGCTTTGAAAAAGCCATAGAAGTCGATCCGGTCTTTTATGCCAAAGCCAGTGAAAATTTAAATCGTGCTAAAATCAGCCTTGAAAACAGACAGTAATTCGAATCCTTTTTTTATTGAGAAGCTATTCCAATAAGCATGTATATGGGTGAAATATGAATAGAAATGAGAACTCGGACCTTGCGCTACATCTTTTCATCATAGGGATCTTTTTTCTCTCAACTGTAGCAAGTTGCTCTACGGTCTATTATTATTCAAACCGGCAACATCCCAATGAGTTGGGAGCAGATAGTTATAAAATTACAGATAAAGATTTAACCCAATTTGCTTCTACTCTAAGACCATACAGGGGAAATCCGGATACACTATACCAGCAAGCATGTTATTTGCAAAAAAGAAAGAAGTACAAACCTGCCTTAAAAGTGCTAGAAGATGTTATTCTTGCTGATCCATCTCATGTAAAAGCATACAATGCAATGGGAGTCACCTATGATATTTTGAGAGATTTTCCGCGCGCAATTGAAGCTTACAAAAGAGCATTGAGATTGAATCCGGATTTTGCATATGTGCATAACAACTTAGGGTATTCTTATTTTCTACAAGGGCATTTTGATTCGGCCATAGAAGCTTTTAAAGCCGCTATTAGTTTGGATGAAGGGAATATAAGATATCATAATAATCTTGGACTTGTGTATGCAAAAAAAGGTCTTTATGATCAAGCCGTTAACGAGTTTATGGCCGGTCGAGATGAGGCTGGAGCGCATTACAAATTGGCTCAGGTTTTAAGTCAGATGCGTGAATACGATCGGGCCGAGATTCATTTTTTTATATCCTCAAAATTAAGTCATAAAGTCCAACAGGCTAAAACCAAACCACCTGCGGCAGATTCCTTAACTGAGTCTGGGAAAAGTTACCAAAGCAAGCAGGCAAATGGTCAATTACGAAGAATTCCAAACAGGGTTGAAGTCGATGAAAAGGGGAAGAAAAAATTGTGGTTTAAAGTCAATCCTGAAAGTTTTCGAACAACCCAAGATGATAACTTCAAAACCGGTATTTCCAAATTAAATGATAGACCAGAGCGAACAGAAATAAAAAATACAAAAGAAAAACAATTTTCTCCAAATGAATTCACAGTGGAAATTTCAAATGGGAATGGTGTCAACCGTATGGCAGCGCGGGTCGGAAATTATTTGAAGAAAAAAGGGATCAAGGTTACACGGTTGACGAATGCGGAGAACTTTAATTTTGACGAAACAATAATCTATTATCATTGGGATCATCTTCAAGATGCTTTTAAGGTCGCTCAAGAAATCCCGGGCAGCCAGAATATGGAAAAACTCAGGACATCAGATCAGAAGAGTGTAAAAATCAAAGTCCGGTTAGGTAAGGATCTCGTACTCTATGATCAGTTTTTTGTAGAGCACATTAAAGATCATAATAATACTAAGAAATCAAAAAGGTTATCGAAACGCCGCATTTAAAGATTGGATGCAGATTGGTCGTTGATGGATTTTGCGATAATCTGAAGCCTTTCAGGTCAAAAGCGTTAAAATGTCATAATAATTCACTTGGCAGGACATTTTGTGGAGACATATTCCCGATTGTCCGTTTTATTTCGCGATAAAGCATAGATAAAATGTACAACAATTTTTTTGGATTCTCTGAAAAACCCTTTGAGGCGACGCCCGACCCAAAGTTTCTCTATTTGACCGAGGGACTTCGAGAGACGCTTGCAACACTGGTTTATGGAATCAATGAGCGGCGTGGTTTTATCATTATCATCGGCGAACCGGGTACCGGCAAAACGACTTTGCTCAATGCTGCGGCGGACCAGTTTGATGAAAATGTAAAAGTCGCTTTTATTTTTAATACCAGTTTGGCGTTTAAAGACATGCTGCATATGGTCCTTGTTGACCTCAATTTGGCTAAAACAGAGGAGAGTTTGACTAAAAGGAATGCGATCCAACGCCTAAATGACTTTGCCTTAAGGCAAAATGAAAGCGGTGGAAACATTGCACTTATTATCGATGAAGCTCAGAATCTTAATCGAAATAGTCTGGAAAACTTGAGGCTTCTTTCCAATCTGCAAACCCGCAACCACAAATTGATTCAGATCGTTCTTGCCGGTCAACCGGAACTAGATATCACTTTGCAAAAACGCGAGTTAAGACAACTTGTTCAAAGGATCGGTCTTAGACGCCACACTAACCCACTAAATGAAAAAGATGCATATGAATACATTCAACATCGCTTAAAGGTTGCGAAATATGAAGGCCCACAGTTATTTGGGAATAGGGCGAAGAAACTGATTTGGTCTTATTCGCAGGGCATACCGCGAACTATAAATTTCCTCTGCGACAATTCTCTTCTGGCGGGGTATGCTCTGGAAAGAAAAAGAATAGACTCAGCTATAGTGGAGGAAGCTATCCAAGATCTGAGCGGCAAATCATTTGAGGAACCTTCTGAAAATTCAGTAGATCCTGAAAAGGATTATTATATTTTTCAGATGGAGGGCAGCGGGGATAAGATTTATAAGCCTACTATTGCCCAGGAGGATCAACCAAATGCAAACCTACAGAAAACTCCCAAGAGATATATTATAAGCGAAAATATGCGGAAGCTTTTTTTCCCAAATGGCAAACGGTTTAACAAGCTTGAAAAAACAAATGTCGAGGTAGGGCGTGTTAAACAAGTTGAAAGTGAATCTGTAGTAGCAACTAAAAAACTGCTTAGAAGAGGAGCACCTATATTTATCGCTTTGATAGCGATGCTGCTAATCATTGCTGGAATCCTGTTTTTCAAATTAGATAACAGAGATTCTGCTACGGCTTATCAGAATGACCGAGTTCCCAAATTAGATACTGAAAAAGTACCATCATTACCTGATCGGAATTTATCTCTTGTCAAAGCAGATACTGAAAAGCCTTCTCCATTGTCCTTCCCGGATGATCATCTGGTTATTTATTTCAACCATAATTCGTTTGAGATTTCAGATGCATCTCTCGGAATACTGAATCGCTTAGCAAAGCTTCTAATGAATAAACAGGAAACGAAAATATTTATCACAGGATACACCGATTCAACAGGTCCAATATCTTACAACAAAGCGATCTCCAAGAGAAGAGCGGAGACTGTTAAAAACTATCTTATAAACAATGGAGTAAGTCTTTCTAAAATTACTGCAGTGGGGCTTGGGTCCCAAGATTTTATAGCCAGCAACGAAACAGAAAAAGGCAGAAGATTAAATCGCCGCGTAGAAATCCAGTTAAAGATTGATAAACCTCATTTTTAGATAAAATCCGAAATCATCAGGGCACAATATATTGGGATTTCTGCTTACGGATTATAAATGATTTGCAGTTACGATTATTGCCGTCTCCTTCTTTTATGACTTGCTCTAAGAATCAACCAAACCTGACAATCGATGTTTTAAATTGACTTTGGCACGGCTTAAAAGGGATTTTACGGCCTTGTCGGATAACACCCGCCTTTTCTTTTCGAATCAATTCTTCATCCTATCCGGTGCTTTGGGGGTCCTATATCTGTCTTTGCACTTCCGCATTACCGGATATCGCCGTTACATCCAGGGAGGTGACGAGATCTTTGTTTTTTGAATTCAAAATATTTGAATTAAATGATTCTGCCTGATATTGTATTGACTGATGAACTCGGTATCAGGCTTAGCGGGATTTGAAACATTCAAGGAGGATTCATGAAATTTATATTGATTTCTATTGTGGTTGTTTTGGCGGTCTCTGTTGCAGCAATTGCGGGCGATAACCCCAGAGTGGCCCTGGAAACATCCAAAGGGAAAATTGTACTGGAGCTCTATGCGGACAGCACGCCGCAGACCGTTAAAAACTTTCTGGCATACGTGGACGCCGGATATTACGACGGCACCATTTTTCATCGCGTCATCCCGGACTTCATGATCCAGGGCGGCGGATTTACTGCCGAGATGAAAAAAAAGGACACCCAGCCAGCGATCCAG
>CALLDL010000120.1 GCA_937998305.1 uncultured Desulfobacterales bacterium
ATTTCACCCCTCACCATCACACGAATAGAGAGGGGTGAGCCATGTAGGATGGAAACAAAACGAAAGATTATTTTAGCCTTAGGTTTAAAATTATCAGATAGTAACAAAGTTTTTCATTAGGTTAAAGAGTTATATTAAATATCAAAGAGCATATTAACGGATTAATGATCATGAAACTAGTAATTATCTTATTATTTGTCATCGTAATGATAGCTATTTTGTTGCAGTGTATACGGTCAATGCTTTACAGTGTCAGTGTAGACTATTTCCCCGGTATAAAGGATTTATGACACATCTTGACATATCACCACGTGGTATTATTTTTTAGACATTAGGTTGAAAATATATTTCTTCATTACCCAACCTCCTTAATGACCCCTGAGAGAGCGGCAACTCTTAGGGGTTCTTTATTACCAAAGTTGCCGGTCCTCTCTCCCTGTTTAAATACATCTTTGCATACCACATTGTGATATTATTCGCGTTAAGATTTTGAGTGTATATGCCGATATCTTAAAAGAGGGATTTGGATTCTTATTTCTCTCCCTTTTTATCCCCTTGATTAACCCCCGAAAATCGTGGGAGGCTACCTTACGTTTTCGGGGGTTTCCTATTCACAGGACAAGCCCAAAAATCATCCCTTTGTTTTTGCATTGAACCAATTTGATATCACAATATCGTCTATAGTCCAGATACTGGCACCCATTAAAAGGCCCCTGTCAAGAGAAAACACCTCTCCTTTCCATCGAAACTCTTAATTCATTGCTACTGCAATGTGACATATTCACATCAGAATTATTACGCAATACTATGTAAATAATGTAATAATTTTTATGTAATTTGCCCCACAATTACATAGTTTTTTCTATGAGTTTGCATACCTATTTTTCATCAAATTTATATTAACCATTTGATAAATCTATTATTAATAGACAACTTATTATTTTTGCACGATTGTTGCATAATTATAGATTAATAAGTGTATTTATGCGTCCAAAAAAAAGCCAAACTGAAGACTTTGAATTATTATATTTGCATTTTTATAATAAAAGAGGAAAGGGATGAAGAAATTATTTATGGTTTTATTTGTTGTGATTATGTTTTTTGGAATTGTAGGCTGCCCTTCGCCTGATGATGGGGGAACCACATCAAGCTTTAAATTAGCAACTTCAACACTAGTTGCTTCTGCTGATGGAACTTTAACCGGAGATGCTCCTCTCGCAACACCTGAGCCTGCTACACTTTTTTTGCTGGGCACTGGCTTAGTTGGTCTTGCAGGATTAGGACGCAAAAGATTTAAAAAGTAGTTGGGTATGAATCGAATATTGACCGATAATGGAGGAAGACGTTTAGGTATTGAAAGGCGTCAATTCTCTTATGATTTTCACATTCCTGAACGCAGATCTGGAAAGGAACGGCGAAGCGGACTCGATAGAAGGCTAAAACCAAGAACATCAGAATAACAAAAATTATTTTAACAGGCAGGATCAGCTAATGGCTCTGCCTTTTTAATATCCATATCCTGTAGTTTGAGGTTTTAGAACCTATTGCATGTATCTGCTATGTATCTTGAGTTCTGAAGCTGGAAAAAAATTTGTGATATCGTTTTTCAATAAGGGCAAATCCATTTTCGGGGGTTTGCTTTTTTTGCATTTCTGTAAGAAATAAGATATATGTATTTGAAATTGAGATGCTTGGACCTGTTGTTTTGGCAAGAAATCACAACTTCCCCTCTTCTAAATCTCCCCAAAAAATAATACCTATAATTGACATTTATTCCTTCGTGAATATTTATGTGCACATAATGAATTATTTTTATTTCACAAATTCCAAGAAAGATAATTCGTCAGGAGAAAAAAATGGAAATAATTAAAAAATATAGATTCCTAAGTGTTTTTTTAATTGCCCTTATTATCTACAGCTGTGCTTCATGGCAAAAGAACTACGGAAAACTCAGAATTTTACCTGAAAGCCGGAACGAAGTGACCATTCAAAATCTAATAGACAAATGGAATGATTATAACATTTATTATTCAGACATATATGAAGGATACAACCCTCGAGCAGCTCTGGGGATCATGTTCGATCCGAAAAATAATGAAACAACACTGGTGGGTGATCGCTGGAAAAAGGTCAAGGATCAGAAAGATTTGATAGAGATGACCAAGTGGATTTATTCGAACACTCAGTATGAACCTTGGCTCAACGAGATTTTAGGGCCAGATGGAAAATTTTATGGCTATCTCTATTATTCATATGGATTTGTAACCCTTAAAGTTGTTGATGATAAAACGATGTTTGTGTTTAACTTAGAGGAACCTCGTGAAAAGGAAAATCGAATCTTCCATTGATTAGATATAAATTCTCAATTCGGAACTTGCGATCACTGCTATTAAAACACAAGTATCATATCTAAAAAAAATTGTTGTGATATCGTTTTTCAATAAGGGCAAATCCATTTCACCGGGTTTGCCCTTTTTTGCATTTTTGTAAGAAATACGATATATTACCGGGAATTGAGATGCTTGAACCTGTGTTTATGGCAAGATACATGTAATTTACAGAAAAGCGTATTTCACACTCAGAAAAAGCTCTATACAAGCAAACATTCCCTGCATGTCCCTCTTTCAAAATAACCAGCCATGCTCTTAACAGAAAGAGGTGTTCTGTAAAGAGTAGAGAGATCACCATGAAGCTTAAAGGAAAAATAAAGGTATTTGTTCTAATTATAGTAAGTTTATTAGCTGGTTTTTACTTTTATCAAAAGTGGACATCCGAAATCCTCTGGGGAATATTTTTTGTTATTATATTTGTTGCGGTACCGATTTTGATAGTGGTAACCATGAGGCTCTGGACGAGGTGTCCTCGGTGCCGCAGATACGGAGCAATACAAAAAATAGGTGCGGAACTTAAGAAAAAAGGAATCGATCCCGATCTACCTCCAGACCATCCCATTTGGAAAAAAGAAGAAACATCTTTAGATTTATCCATAGATTTATACGATCTATTTTGCCGTTACTGGTGCAAGTATTGTAACTTTGAGTGGGAAGAAAAACCGCCACCCAGTTACAGATTCGATTCGCCACCACCCCCGTATGAGACCGGAAGGGAGGATTGACATCATACTACATTCTCACTTCACTCTCTATTTCTGATATTCTTTGATCTGAAACTTTAACCCCAGATTTTGTATATCATAAGGGCAAATTCTTTTTCGGGGGTTTGCTTTTTTGCATTTCTGTAAAAAATAAGATATATGTACTGGAAATTGAGGTGCTTGAACCTGTTGTACTGGCAAGATATTTCAAGAAAAAAGCAGGATATAATTTTTGTGATATCATCGGTGAGAAGGACTTTTTTCGAAGAAGATACTTATCCGTTTCTGTTGCATTTGATGTATTCGTCATATCTGCTGCTTCTATTTTGGGATACAGAATAGAGTAATTTAATCCGTCATGACGTTTCCCGTAGCGCTTTGGAATATCCTGGGTCCAATCACTTGGAATAATAGTTGGAAATAATAAAAGAATAATGAACACAACCCGTTTGAGGTTCAGCAATCGCGAGGATTCTATTCTCTGTGGACCCGTCGATACAGATGGTATTGAATCATCCTCACCGCGTTGGGCCTTTCTGTAAAACCAAAACAGCATTACAATACCCAGCATCGTCATGAGAAGGTTGAATTCCTGGCCCGGAGGGAAGCCGTATAATTCAGTTCTGTATTCTCGGAAAAAATCTATAGGTATTCGAAGGAAACCATACCATAGTATAAACTGCGCCATGATAACTCCACGAGGCGGTTTATGTTTTCTTATCAGCAGCAGGAGTGGGATAAGCATGATGTTTTTTAAGCCATCGTATAGTACTACGGCATGTCGAAAACCTTCAGCATCCGGGAATCGTACCGCCCACCATACGTCCGTAACACTGCCCACAATTTGGCCGTCTATAAAGTTTCCGATCCGGGCAATTCCCATAACGGCAGCGCCGGCAATTGCCAATACATCAGCAACCGCGAGGAAGCTTTTTCTATAAACTTGACAAAATAGCACCATGCCGAGAATGCCGCCAAGAAGAATTCCATGGGTTGACATACCTCCCAGCCAAACCGCTGGTATGTGCAAAAGGTGAGAGCCGTAATATTCCCACTCGTAAAAAATTACCTCCACCATACGGCCACAAAGCAAAACACCAATGGCCATGAAAAGGGTCAGGCTGTAAACTTCGTTTAAGCTCATTTCGAGTTGCTTGCGCGTTCTTTTTAACCAGAAGAAAACTTCGAGGAACCCGACTGTAAAACTGGTTCCATAGAACCAGAGATAAAAGCCCCCGACTTTTGCATATATGGGATCTATATTATGTATGAATGGTCCGGGCATTGTGTGTGCCTATATGTTCCCAAAGCGATATCCATCGAAATAAAAAAACAAAGCGATAGCTGAAAAGATTAGTATGAAAAACTCAAAGATATTGGCATTTATTGGTATTCTTTTTTTCATTGTTAAAATCCTCTAATAGTAATTTTGAACCAATAAATAGCAACTCTCATACCAAAAATGGCAATATCCGTTACATTGTAATTTTAATGTTTTAGTAAATATCTATATAGGGATGGCTTAAAAGGATATATTGCTGTAATTTCATCAGGATATGTTTTAGGTTGGAAATAAAATTCAAAATAACAAATTATTATGTTTTGTTTAACGCAACAGAATCAGTTAGGGAAGAAGTTATCAGAAGGGAGCAACAAAGGTTGACGTCGTCTCTATTATTTTAATTAACTTTCATAATATCAATTAATTGAATGATTAAAAAAAGGTTTACAATGCAAAAAAAGTTGCACCGTTTCGGGGAGATGTTAATTGAATTGGTTAGTCGTTTTTATAGTGTTACTCCAGTTGCGATATTGTAAACGTATGTGATATTTACTTGAACCTGTGTTTACTGCTATGTATCCACCATTTTGACAACGTTTCAATTTGTTGTGATATCATACGCCAAAATTGAACTGGCATGTGATGTATTGATCCACCTGACGATTCTGTCAAATCAAATTTAGGTCTGGATCAATAATCAGACACCGCATGAAGTTTTTTCAATGCTATTTTTGGTGCACTTGCAACTTGAATTCATCTTTTTAGAATAAAATGAAAAAGCGAATAGCCTTTTTTACGACCATCCGCTTTTAAACAATAGGTTGCAACGAATCTATTTGTGCGGCGCAGGTGCCGGAGATTTTGTCGCTGTCTTTTTCGCTTTTAGTGCTGCGATGTGTTTATCCACAACATCTATTTTTTTCCCACATTATGACTTCTTGAGGGATTCTCGTAAATCTTTATCTGTTACAAGTAAAAAGCTTAGAGGGCCCCAGTGAATTTTCCTTATCTTATTAAGGCAATTCAGAAGTTCCTTATTTTGTAAGTCATTGTAGAGAATCTTCTTTTCTTCGAGAAGAAATGTAATGTGAAAATTGACGATTATGTTTTTAATATCATCAAATGTGCTAGAGATTATATCTCCAGACCTATTCATATAAAACCGTAATTGACGAGATTTGAAATCAATGTTTATTTTATACGCACTTTTCTTGAGAAGCTTTTCCACGCAGTAATATAATAAGCATAAGAGTAATATTGCACAGATCGTAACTATAATATTTAAATTTCCTTTATATACAGCAAGTACTATAATGAGTATAGTAAGTATAAGAAATTTTCCTAAATGCTTGATCACAAAAATATATCCTGCGGAGTGAGAGAAGCTATACGTTCCCTTAAATTCGTTTTCTTTAATCATTTCTTTCACTTGTGCGATAAGCAAATCTCATTAGAAGTCGATCATCCCCACGCCCCAACTGATTGGCGCAGTTGTCATTGCAGTAGTTACGTCCAGAACTGCTCCTCCTGCTCCAACAATAGTCTCTGTCGCAGCACCAAGTCCTCCGCCAATCGCTCCTGTCAAAGCCCCAATACCAGCGCCTTTGCCAGCCGCCCAAGCTATATCCCCGGTAGATGCACATGGGTTACTCCAGGCTTTACCAAACGCACCACCGAGTGCGCCACCAACTATTCCACCAGCTATTCCACCAACGAATCTTCCTAGCTGAGGTGCAACAATGCCAACCATGCCGCCAGCAAATCCACCCACAGCACCTGCTGCGATAGCTGTCCATACATTTCCGGATTGTATTCCTGAAAGGAATCCACCATAGGCTCCTGCAATTGCGCCAATTACAACTCCAGCCTCACCAGTTGAATCAACTTTATTTATCGGATCGTTTAAGCAATATCCGTATAAGTCAGTATCTCCTCCAGTGAAAAGAATTGGATCTTTTGCGGTCCACCTACCGGTATCAGGATCATAGTCGCGGTATCCGAACCGAACTAATCCTGTGTCTCTATCGTGCAGCCCCCCGGCAAAACAAAATGGCACCAAAAACGACGGATTGGTATCGTCAATGATATTCCCAAAGGAATCGTAATCGATTCTTTTTACCACATTACCCGATGCATCTGCAACAATTCTTAAGGAACCCACCTGATCATAGGTGAGATAATAGGTGGAGCCGCCTTTGGTCATGGCAACGGGCGTTCGGCCGTCTGCATACTCAAATCGCATGAGGAGGTTGTCGCTGCCGTCATAAACTGCCAATAGTCGAGTTAACCCCTGCCAGAGATATTTTTCAGTGATGACACCATTAATCTTTTTCACGATCCTTCTGCCTAATGGATCATGGACATGTTCGATGATCCGACCATCAGGGAGCGTAACGCTCAAAAGCTCCCCACGAGAGGAATAGTCATAAGTGGTGACATCTGATCCGTCGGTCTTGGCCGCTAAAAATCCGTCCAGGTTATAAGAATAAATTACAGAGCCTGCGGTTAACAGATGATCTTCGTCGTCGTAGGAAAAACTCTTTCCGGCAACCCCTCGTAATGTATTCATCTCATAAATGCGAGTTCCATTGGCATCGTATTGATATTCTTCAATCAGCGTGCTGTTTTTGGTTACCGTTCGCAGCCGCCCCATGGCATCATAGGTGTAGATGTAATCGGAAGATGTACTGCCGACAGTTTCTGACTTATTCGTTATACTTCCATTATTATCCCTAATAAGATTCCATGAGGTTGAGTTTTGGCTATTTATAGTAAAGTCCTGTCCATCTATTTCGCCATAGCCATTAAAACTACGGCTCAGGTTCAGTGAACCTCCGGTTACGGACTCGGGAAGTCCATTTTGAGCATTGCGGGTGATAGCGAAACTGCCGGCACCGGTTAAAAGCCTGTCGTTGTCGTATGTGTAATTAACAGTATTGCTCGCATAGGTGAAGCATGTTAGGTCAAAATCATCGTTATAGGTGTAGCCAAAGGTCTGGTTTAACGTACCGCTCAAGGTTTCGAACGTAACAAGTTTTCCATCATATCCATACGTAATCGATTCAGATCCCTTTGTGATCGAACCCACCTTTGTACTACATAGATAGGCAAAATCGATATTGCCTTCCGGGGTCTGGATCTGAGAAAGTCGTGTTGTATCATAGATATTTTTGATCTGGTTTCCGGAAGGAAAGTTGGTTTGTTTCAGTCTCCTGTCCTTGTCATACACATAACTGTAGCTGCCGTTCAACGGGGTCTGGTATGCGTTGTTCAGATTGACCTTGTTATAACCAAACCCGTGATTGATGTTTGATGGATTGGTTAACACGGTCATGTTGCCGTTTTTGTTGTAGGTTAAACCTATAGAGCTTCCATCTGGGCGGTTGATTCCGGTCATTCTGCCCACTGCATCACAACTGTAACTTGTTATGTAGTTCTCCGGATCGGTAATGGATTCCAGAAATCCTTGTGCATTATAAGTAAGGTCGGTCCCTCTGGTATTGGTATCCACAGACGTCAGCCTTCCTCTGGTATCATACCCGTAGGCCGTATCAAAAAGACCGGGTATGCTCATACTTTCTGTCACCAGTGTTGAAGGATCATAAAGCATGGTTATTGTTCTTCCTTCAGGAGACGTCACCGTTTTTTGAGATTTGAGAACGTTATTCTCAAACGTCGTCGACTTGCCGTTAACTGTCACCGTTTCGGTAATCAGATCCGGAATGTCGTCCGTATCCGTATCCTGGTATGTCTTATCCCTGAGTGTAACCTTCTCCAGGGCGGAAGGCGTGGTTTCCATCATTTCTTTAACAAATTTAAATTTGTACTCAGAATCAAGGCCATATTTAAATTCAAGATCCATACCGCAGGGAAGGGTTTTATTCACGGTCAACCCATCGCCTGATTCACTAAACAGAGCCTGAGAGCCTGTAGGATCGTTAATGGTGGAAGTGTAAGCCCCGGTTGAGTATGTGTAATCCAAGTAAGAGGTAAGGTTTCCTTCTCCGGTGAGCACCTCTGTTAGAATATCGCCATTTGCAGAGGCCGTTCTGCTGAATTGCCAGTGTCCGCCTTCCTGATCTATAGCATCCGTCAACTTTCCGTTGGAATCAAACACATGTTCAAATCGATTTGCTTCAGGCTCTATCTTGGCTGTCATCAGCCCGTCAGGGGTGTACTCAAAGCTGTAGAAACTGCCTTCCGGATAGGTGATGCGGGTAAGATGGTTATCGGCTTCTATGGTTAACTGGGTCGTGAGACCATCGAGAGAAGTAATCGATGTCGGCACACCGTTTCCGTTCCGATTGATTGTGGTTTGGTTGCCAAATTGATCGGTGATGTAGATCAGATTGTTGTTTTCGTCATAGCCGAATTCATGTATTATAGCTCCCGTATCAAGGTCGATGGTGGTTTTGTGAAGACTATCACTGGACATGATATGCCCCAGACCATTCTCCTCTGCAAAGGGGATGTCTCCGCCGACCATTGAGGCTGCAAAAACAGAGGGTGGTCCTACCTTTCGGATGCGGGAGCTATCAACGATAAATATATTTCCCGCGCTATCCGTCGCTAATCCTCTAGGATCGAAACCCGCATCCGTGGCAGGGCCGCCGTCTCCGCTAAAACCACCGTATCCATTTCCTGCCACGGTGGTGATAATACCACTGGTGTCTACCCTTCTGATGCGGTAGTTCGATTGATCAGCGATAAATATATTTCCGGCGTTATCCACTGCTACTCCATATGGCATACTAAGACTTGCATTCGTGGCAGGGCCGCCGTCTCCGCTAAAACCATCGTATCCATTCCCCGCCACGGTGGTAATAATACCGCTGGTATTCACCTTTCGGACGCGGTGGTTAAACCAATCAGCGATAAATATATTTCCGGCGCTATCCATCGCTAATCCTCTAGGATTGAAACCCGCATCCGTTGCAGGGCCGCCGTCTCCGCTAAAACCATCGTATCCATTCCCCGCCACGGTCGTGATAATACCGCTGGTGTCCACCTTTCTGATGCGGCGGTTATAGTAATCAAGGATAAATATATTTCCTGCGCTGTCTACTGCTACTCCACCAGGATCCAAACCTGCATCCGTGGCAGGACCGCCGTCACCGCTAAAATCTCTGTTTCCATTCCCCGCCACGGTTGTGATAATACCGTTGGTGTCCACTTTTCGGATGCGTTTGTTAAACCAACACGCGATAAATATATTTCCTGCGCTATCTACCGCTACTCCTCTAGGATCGAAACCCGCATCCGTTGCAGGGCCGCCGTCGCCGCTGTAATCCCAGGTTCCATTTCCAGCCACGGTAGTGATAATACCACTGGTGTCTACCTTTCGGATGCGGCGGTTACTGGTATCAACGATAAATATATTTCCTGCGCTATCCACTGCTACTCCAAAAGGTTTATTAAGACTCGCATTCACGGCAGGGCCGCCGTCGCCGCTAAAACCATCGTATCCATTCCCAGCCAAGGTTTTAATGATGAGAATATTATTCGTAATTATTGTTCCGTCGCCCTTATTCAGGATAGACAAATTCATGGGACTGACTTTATGGTGGGAAGAAAAGGTCCAACCCTCTGCGATGACTCCCCTGCCCCTGACTTCGGAGTAAACAGTTAGATTGCTGTGCTTCCAGGAGATCAATTCCTGCCTGGCTATGATTGCTGTAATCTCGCTCCCAGCCCGAGCGAATGCCCGGCCGAGATTACTTGCCAGATAGTATACTGCATCGTAAAGAAAACCCACACTAATGCAGGCAACTACGGGACCCCTGACCGGTTTTCCTAAATGGTCCAACCTGTCCCAGACAAATTCCGTTTTCTGATTGGGCAGAGGGTTTAATATCTGTTCAAATATACGACCCGCCACCTCAATCTTTACAATTATACTTTTGAGGCTGGCGGGGATCGTTTCCCCGCTGGCAGGAACGGATATAGCGGTCTTGTAACCTTCTACCCGGTTGTTGGCATAATGAAGGATAGTATCCGTGCCGGGAATGGGAACGTCTTCGTGGAATATCCGGCTTCTTTCTTCAACAAAGGAGCCAGTGTGCGATTGACAGTTTTTTGGTTCTTCGGTTTGCTGGTCTGCTGTCGGCATTCCCTCCGGGTTCGCGGGTATGGCATCTGCCGGGGGCCCATAAGGCCAATTGCAGTCCCAGGGGGTAAAATGGGTTACAGCCACTCGCCAGAAAGTGGAATCCGGTTGGTATGTCCCGGCATCGTTTAAGCCCGAAACTTCGTCACTGAATAATCCATTATCGTTAAGATCCTCGGGTTGATCATCTCCATCTGCATCCATAGCATCCACAATGCCGTCCGAATTCGTATCGAGAAGTTTCACAACAACACCGTTATCCGAGGGTACCCATACACCTCTGTCCCGATCGTAGTAGCCCACAGGGACAACCATCCCCACATCGAATCCAAGGAAATTATCCACCCATATCGTCACTGGTTTTTCAAACCGAACCCTTTGCGCGCCATCCACGCTAAGTTCTGCACAATATGTGTATGCAGACGTGGGCGGCAAGACAGCCGGCATGGACTCAGGGGTCGTATACTCGGTGGCCCTGGTGATGATGGTGGTCAGCTCTTGAACATCATTGCCGTTTTCATCCACCAGATAGGCATGGTTATCTCCGGTAAAAACCATGGTCGCAGACCGGCTCCCGAATTCGTCGGTCACTTGCGTACTCTGGTGCGTAACCACCGTGTCCGGGTTGCCGTCAAAGGTGATGGTGGTGGCGATCGGGTCCTGGGTAATCATCTGGATGGTCTCGGCAATGGCAATGTCGTTCCAGGGCACATAGACCTTCCGATGGGCAATTATAAAGCCATCCTTTTCATAGACGACGGTTAACGTCGTTCCGCCTTCAACCGGAAGGGAAAATCGACCCTGTGCATCGGTTGACACCGTGCCGTATTCCGGATGACCGTGCAGGGTCACGGAAACATCAGTTATGGGAGAATCGTCAATGGAACGAACCAGGCCGGTGATCAATGAAAATCGTTTGGAATCGTATTCATCCACCGTGGTATCGGTTGGAATCAGATCTTCATATTGTTCGCCGAAAGACCCTTCCGGCAGAGGCGCTGGATTCCCTGTCACCTGAATCTTCGCTTGTGCACTGTTTGAGCCGGTGGGACCGGTTACCGTGATGGTGTAGGTGGTGGTATGGTCCGGTGAAACCGTTGTCGAACCATTCAACGGTACGCTACCGACATCATTATCGATAAAGGCGCTTTGTGCTCTTTGAGAGTTCCAGGTCAGGGTTATCGATTCACCCTGAGAAATGCCCGCCGAAGCCGGGGTCATGGTTACGGTCGGGGGTGCGTTGGGATCGGTCACGGTGATGGTAACGTCAGCTGGGGCCGTGCCGCCGGGGCCGGTGGCGGTAATAGTGTATGTGGTGGTTTCTGAAGGTGATATTGACGTAGATGCATTGACTTCAACCGATCCGATACCCGGTTCGATTATGCAGGTACCTGCATGGGTGGAACTCCAGGTGAGGGTGGAGGATTCACCCAAAAGAATCGCTTCGGGATCGGCACCGATGCTAACGGTAGGCAAAGGTATGTTGACCGATACGGTGACGTTTTCAGTGGTTGTTCCGCCTGCGCCAACAGCGGTGAGCGTGTAGGTTGTGGTTTCGGCTGGAAAAACCTCATAAGACCCGTTTGGATCAACGCTCCCGATGCCTGGGTCTATGCTGATGTTGTCGGCATCGATAACATCCCAGGCCAACGTGCTGGATTCTCCTAGTGTAATGGTCTGCGGATCTGCGGAAAAAGTGATTTCCGGAGGCAGAGCAGGGGTTCCTTCTGCATTGATCGTTATCGTTACGGAAGCTTCTGGGGTTCCTATGAGGAAAACGGTGATAAAGTTAATGGATCGTAACGTTATTTCTTTTTCAAACACGATTTCGTCCCCGAATAAAAAATTCCGAAGGGGAACAAGTGTGGTGTTGAAAAGAATAAATCCGCCGCTGGTCGGCTGATCGGGGGTATTTTTGTTGATGGTGATAATGCCTTCTCCAGGATCTTCGACATTGAACTTATGAACCGATGCGTGGATATGCCACTTTCCAATCTCAAAAGATTTTGGGCCGAATACAGTTTGATTGTCTGCATGAATCAATGACGGGAAGGCAGAACAAATGAACAAAAAGATGAAGAGACAACATACTTTTCTATACATGGCGAACCTCCGGATGATGTTTGGCACTTCAACACAATTTCAATCTCGCGGAAATGTTTATGAGCAACGTCCATGCCAAAAAGAAAATTTCTTTTGAAACAGCGGCATTTGAAACAGATTTTTTAATCCAAAACTCTTCGCAATCAGTGCCTTGAAAAGGGTTCAGGTGGCCCTGAAAAAAATTGCACTTTTTAGAAAAATGAATGGATCAGATGAGAGGGAAAGGTTTTAGAAAAGAAAATCAAACAGAGATTTGCACACAAAGCTGTGCAGCAATGCACAGCTTTGTGTGCATTCTGATAAAGGGTGTGAAGCAGAAAATAGAAAATACTTTTGGGAAAGACTGTTTTTTAGACGTTGAATGAAAAGATCAATTTTGAGGGAAAATAAAAAAAGCGGATGGCCGTTTTAACGACCATCCGCTTATTAACAATGGGTTACAATCAATCAATTAGCCGTGCGGCTTTCCGTGTGGTGCAGGTGCCGCGGGTGCCGGAGATTTTGTTTTGGCTGGCGGTACGGGTGCCGGTGATTTTGTCGCTGTCTTTTTTGCTTTTAGTGCTGCGATGTGTTTATCCACAACAGCTATTTTTTGGTGGATCAAATCAAGCTGTATATCATCGATATCCAACCGCGAAGCTTCGGAAAGATATCCTTTTGCCTCTTTAAGGTCAGAAAGGGTGGATTTGCTGGCTGCCACATCTGCCTTGTACAAAAGAATCATCAGATCGATGTTGCTCAAGCGCCTAAAAACGATGTCTTTGGAGGCCGGTGTTACGGCATACGGTGACGCTTTATTTATATACGTTTTAATTCCTTCAAAATCCGGCAGGCCTGGAACCTTCAATAGGGTGTCAGCCTTTTCCACATAATAGTTGAAAATAATTGGGTAAACATCTGTTTTGGAATAAATGTCTTTGGCTTTTTCAGGTGCCTGGACACCGGGCAGCGAGATCAAAAGTTTTTCGCCCATGGGAGCAAAACTTCCCTGAAAGACTTCTATTGCACCGTCTGTGGAATGGATATAATATTTACCCTGGTTGATCATGCTGCTGCCGATAACAAGTGCGATAAGGACTGCAAAAGCGGCAGCCAGATATTTCATTCCCTTTTCCATGGGATCAGATGGAATGGTGTCGTCGGAATCGGGTGGTTCATATGATACCGAAACTTCAGGTTCTGCGGTCTTTTCAGCAGCAGCCTTTTCGCCGGCAGCCTTAATCTCCGCCAGATCATATTTTTTCAGCAGGAGTTCTTTGATTCGCTTCTGTTCTTCTTCCGGGCCCGAGACAAAGGGCGGTGCCGTAAAATCCTTGGCATCTCCTTTATCCGGAGCGACGGCGTAAAATTTTTCCGGTTTCCACACAGGAAATTTTTTCTTAAGAAGATCTTTCACAGAAACCGGTTTCTTTTTTGGGGCAGGAGCGGCTTTGGGCTTTGCAACGGCCTTGGCCTTTGCAGCAACTTTGGCCTTTGGAGCGGCTTTGGCTTTAGCGGCAGTTTTGGCCTTTGGTGCAGCCTTGGTTTTAGCAGCAACTTTGGCCTTAGCAGTGGCTTTGGCTGCGGCCTTTTTTGCTGTTTTTTTCTTTGCGGCGCTTTTTTTCCCTTTGGTCGTTGATTTAACTAAGCTGTTTTTTCCCATAAAAAACCTCTTTGAAATTGTTTTTGTTTTTTCCCATAAAATGTAAAATATGTTATATTAAGAAAGATTTTTATATATGAATCTACATGTTTTGTAAACATTTTTTTACTGGACGAATTCAGACTTTTTTATTCGTTCAATTTGTTTTATAAATGGGCGTTATGGGTGATATCCTATTGCGAAAGGAACTTGAGAGAAAATAAAAATATGGAAACAAATAGCGTGATCAAAAAAAAAGATCATCTGCGTTCAATCTTGAAAGGATATGGATCTCTTCTTGTGGCATATTCAGGCGGGGTTGACAGCTCCTTTTTGCTGGCAGTGGCACATGAAGCGCTGAATAAAAATCTCCTTGCCGTCACCTCAGCGTCGCCGCTTCACCCGGAAAGGGAGATCCGCGAAGCAATCGATTTTGCAAAATTGCTGGGTGTGGAGCACATGGTCATTCAATCCAGGGAAATGCAACGGGGTGACTTTATATCCAACACAAAAGAGCGGTGCTACCTGTGCAAAAAATACCTTATAGAGGAATTGTTGAAAATCTCAAATCATAGGAACATTCAGCATGTGGCCCATGGCGCAAATATCGATGATTTAAGCGATTATCGACCCGGATTCGCCGCGGCTCAAGAAATGGGAATCAAAGCGCCGTTGGTGGATGCGGGACTGACAAAAAACGACATCCGCCGGCTTTCAAAGCAGATGAATTTAATCACCTGGAACAAGCCGCCAATGGCATGTCTTGCCACAAGAATTCCATATGGAACATCAATCACCATAAAAGACCTTAAAATGATAGAACAGGCTGAACAGGTTTTAACAAACATTGGTTTCACAGGATGCCGGGTTAGAGTGCATGACAAGGTTGCCAGGATCGAGGTCGATGCCGGAGATATTGAAAGAATCATCGATCGAAAGACAAGATCTCTCATTGTAGAAAAATTGAGAAAAATCGGGTTTATTCATGTGGCGGTTGATCTGGAGGGGTATTGTCAGGGGAGTATGAACAGGGCTTTAAAGCTTTGAGACCTTTGAAAAACGGTCCTTTTTTCTCTATGTTAAATAAGTTGCAGCTTACGAACGGGCTTTGGAATAGGCCAGCGAAGCGCGGATAAATTCTCTAAACAAGGGATGGGGATCCATGGGACGCGATTTGAATTCCGGATGGAATTGACAGCCGAGATACCAGGGATGATCCTTAATCTCGATGATTTCCACCAGCTCAGCATCCGGTGAGGTTCCACTGATGACCAATCCTTTTTTTTCAAGCAGATCGATAAAAACATTATTGAACTCATACCTGTGGCGGTGACGTTCCGAAATGTCCGAAATGCCGTAAGCCTTATGGGCAAGAGTGTCCTCTTTGATCATGCAGGGGTAAGCACCAAGGCGCATGGTTCCCCCTTTATCAGAGGTGATATCCCGCTGCTGAACGGTTTTGGTTTTATCATCATACCATTCGGTCATCAGGTAGATCACCGGATACGGTGTGTTTTTATCAAACTCCTGACTATTGGCACCCGCCATGGCTGCTGCATTGCGGGCAAATTCTATCACGGCGACCTGCATACCGAGGCAGATGCCGAAATAGGGGATTTTTTCTTCTCGGGCATATTTTGCGGCACAAATCTTACCGTCGATACCCCTGGAACCAAAGCCGCCGGGAACCAATATGCCGTCGACATCTTCCAGCGTTTCTTTACAATTGTTTTTTTCTATTTTTTCAGAATCAACAAATTTGAGATTTACCCCGCAATCATTGGGAATTCCGCCATGACGCAGCGCTTCATTCAAACTTTTGTAAGATTCCGTTAAATCGACATATTTTCCGACAATTGCAATGTTTACCGACGATTTAGGGTCTTTAAGACTTCTGACAATTTCCTCCCAGTTGTCGAGTTGGGGCGTTCTGGTCCAGATGTTAAGCTTTTCCACTATCTTCTGATCAAGCCCCTCCTTGCTGAACACCAGGGGGACTTCATAAATACACGCCACATCTTTAGCTGTGAAGACCTCGTCAACGGTGACATTACAGAAGAGGGCTATTTTTGACTTGATTTCTTTGGCCAAATATTTTTTCGTACGACAGAGAAGAATATCCGGCTGAATACCGATACTTCGAAGCTCCTTTACGCTGTGCTGGGTCGGTTTTGTTTTAACTTCTCCGGCGGTGTCGATATATGGAACAAGAGTGAGATGGATATACAGGGCATTTTCCTTGCCCACATCCGCCCGAAATTGTCGGATAGCTTCCAGAAAAGGCAGACTTTCTATGTCACCGACGGTTCCGCCGATTTCAACGATGACGATATCTACGGAATTTGCCACCAGTTTGATGCTTCTTTTAATCTCGTCTGTAATGTGGGGAATGACCTGTACCGTGCCGCCCAGGTAATCTCCCCGACGTTCTTTGGTGATGACCGAATGGTATATTTTCCCGGTGGTAAAGTTGTTGTCTCTGCCCAATCTGGCATGGGTAAATCGCTCATAATGTCCGAGATCCAGATCCGTTTCTGCCCCGTCATCCGTGACATAAACTTCTCCATGCTGGAAAGGGTTCATGGTTCCGGGATCAACATTGATGTAAGGGTCCAATTTTTGTATGGTTACGGTAAGCCCCCTGCTTTCAAGAAGTGCCCCGATGGCAGCAGAAGCAAGCCCTTTGCCCAAAGATGAAAGTACACCGCCCGTAATAAATATAAATTTCGTTTTATCAGCCATTTTGTGCCTTTTCTTCAGATGTTGCGAATCAAAGATAAGTTTTTATTCTTTTTAGGGTTTAATACCCCGCGGAGCAGTTCATTTATATATTTTTTTGAATTCGTCTATGGTTTTTTGAACTTCATCCAGTTCCTCTTTATCCCCATTTTTCGGTTCAGCAGGAGCATCCTGGGGATAAAGCGATTTAAGTTGTTGAATATCAAATAAATCTGCTTGGAAAGAAGGGTTCACCTTAATGTCCTGAACATGGATTTCACGGACCAGGTTACCATTTGAAAAAAATTCGATACGCATTGGATACCAGGTCCGATTCAATTTTTTCCAATCAAGATACAAAACTTCCAAGTTTTGTGTTGCGTTGCCGGTTATTATCCAGCGAAAAGGGAGGAATGTTTTCTTGTCCAGCCATACTTGAGGCAGGGTTTCATCCGGATATTGGGCGCCTAAAACGTAAGCCGGCCTGCCTTGAAAACGACCAAAGCTTGTAACCTTTACATCCACACCAAGATTTGACAACCGTTCTTGAAGAATTTCTCTGGATCTAAACAGGATAAGATCCTTGTAATGATCATAGGAATTTTCAGGTTCATCTGAAATTTTTCCATCAACAACCGTGAATACGCTGCGATCTGATAAGATGCGAATTCTTTGAATATTTTCCGAGACGATGTCCGAACGGAATGTTTTCGGGAACTTGAACTTTAAGGTTTCACTGAGTTCATCAGCACTCATGTTCGGGTTGTCATCATGTAGAACCAGTTTTTGAGTTACCAAGAGACGGTTGGCAATACCGAGATTTTGGGTCATTAATTTCAAAAGGTAAGGGCCTGGCAGAACATAGGCATGTAGAGAGACCTGCTGAAATCCTAATGTTGCAAGGAAGAAAAAAATGGCTAACGATTTTCTCAGAAAGTATTGCATCCCAGTTTTAAAAACAACTACCTTTTTTAGAAGAACACTTACAGTATTTCGTCTTCAAAAATTGCGCCTTCTCCGAGTTCTTCTTCAATCCGCATGAGCTGGTTGTATTTCGATACACGATCGCTGCGGGACATAGAACCTGTTTTTATCTGGCCGCCGCTAACACCCACAACAAAATCTGAGATAAAGGTATCTTCCGTTTCGCCGGATCTGTGAGAAATGACGGTGGTATATCCGGATTGCTTTGCCATCTCAATGGTATCGAGAGTCTCGGTGACCGTGCCGATCTGATTCAACTTTATCAGGATGGAATTGGCAATGCCTTCTTCGATCCCTTTTTTGAATATTTTGGGGTTGGTGACAAAGATATCATCGCCGACGATCTGGATGGATCCTTCCAAACGATCTGTCATCAAGGCCCAGCCTTTCCAATCCTGCTCTGCAAGACCATCTTCAATAGAGAGAATCGGATATTTATCAATTAAAGTCTGATAATAATCGATCAGCGCTTCGGCAGTCAGTTTTTTATTTTCTGATTGAAGAATATATTTTCCTTTTTTGTAAAATTCGCTGGCGGCTGAATCCAAAGCCAATCCAATATCACTTCCCGGCTTGTAACCGGCAGATTCGATGGCTCTAATGATAAACTGGATGGCTTCTTCATGAGACGCAAAATCCGGCGCAAAACCGCCCTCGTCCCCCACAGCGGTATTGAGACCCTTGTCTTTTAGTATCTTTTTCAGGCTGTGAAAGGTTTCTGCTCCCATCTGAACGGCCTGGGTGATGGATTTTGCACCCAAGGGTACGATCATAAATTCTTGGATGTCAAGATTATTGGCGGCATGGGCACCACCGTTGATGACGTTCATCATGGGAAGGGGGAGCCGCCGGGCATTCATTCCTCCCAGATATTTGTAAAGGGGCAATCCATAAGCCTGTGCAGCGGCTCTGGTTGCTGCCATCGATACACTCAGGATTGCATTTGCTCCGAGTTTTGACTTATTGGCCGTACCATCCAGTTTGATCATAATGTTGTCTAACACGATTTGATCCGCTGCATCCATTCCTCGAACAGCGGGGAAAATTTTATCCATTACATTTTTAACGGCCGTGGCAACACCTTTGCCCCCATATCGCTTTGATCGCTTGTTACGAAGCTCCAAGGCTTCACGTTTTCCTGTAGAAGCGCCGGATGGGACTGCAGCACGACCAACGGCACCACAGGAAACATAGACGTCGGATTCAATTGTAGGATTGCCTCTGGAATCGAGTATTTCCCTTGCTTTTATTTCAATTATTTCGGTCATGCTTCCCTCCTGTAAATGTTTCACCTAATCCGAGTGTTTCAAATTGTGACATGATAAGCTGGGTTTGTGATTGCCCGAAATTGTACGCAACGTCCTGCCATGCATATGTATTTTTGCAACTTGACAATTTGGGAATAAATGTTACTCTCCTAATAATTTAATGTCAAGAAGCGGAAATACGATATCTTTTTTAATTTTCAATAATAAATGGCCTGTTCCATTGGGTTGAACCACCATGCAACATCCTGATTTATATTCCAACGCTCATCTTGTGATTGCAGCCATAAGGATATTCACCCACAAGAATTCAAAACATCCTTCTATGAATGAGATTTGCAAAACCCTATCTTTTTCTTTGGAACAAGGCAATCTAATCTGTAAAAAGCTAAAAGATTTAGGGATAATTGACGTGGTCGAAGGTGCCTTTGAAAATCATCTTTTTATCAAAAACCATTTGAAAATAGAAGAAATCCCCAGGGACAAAAAGGAAGATAGGCTAGAGGATGCGCTTAAAAAATTTAAAGATTCAAAAAAAGATTTTTCGAAAAAAATAGAATCTTTTCAGGCCAAACAGGCAGAAAAACAAAAAGCCCTTTTTGCTGAACTGGAAGAAAAGCTGAAAAAAGATTCAGATAAAACCAAATCCTCACCTGAATAAACACTGGATTCGTATTCGAAATGTGAATCGAGTCGTCAGGCATTAACTTCACACTTATAACCTCCAGCCCCAGAATTTGAGAAATGTCGCAAAATCCCACATATCCGACGCTTCCCGATTCCAGGGTTTAAGGCTGGTATAAAAGGGATTGTCGGTTTCTTTACTATCCGCATAGATCTTGTCGATTCCCACAAAAAAATCAAGACTCCATAGATTCAAAGCAAAAGCTGCTTCATGTTTTATCGGAACGAATGAGAATCAAGAACATTTTTTGATAGACTCTTTGGGGCTATCTTGATATCGATATGCGCTACCCTATAATTTTAAAATTGTGTTTTTATATACTTAAGGAAAGGATTTTTATAAAATGAGAAATGTAATCCTGACAATCGGAATGATGTTGTGTATATTAACGGCCGGTATTGGATGGACCGGTGAAAAAAAACAAACGGAAAATCCTGTGTATGTCATCCAAACAACTCTCGGAGACATTGAAGTGGAACTGTTTCAGAGCGAAACCTCAAAAACCGTCGCCAATTTTATCGGTCTGGCTGAAGGCACCAAGGAATTTGAGGATAGCAAGACCGGAAAAAAGGTTAAACGGCCCTATTACAACGGCCTGATTTTTCACCGGGTTATCCAGAAATTCATGATCCAGGGCGGATGTCCTCTGGGTAATGGTCAGGGTGGGCCGGGCTATACTTTTGCCGATGAAATCGATGCCACAGCACTAGGTCTCGGTAAAATAAAAGCGTTCGATTCCCAAAAGGGCCCCCATCGTTACTTGATGATCCGCAGACAGGAGGACTTTCAGCAAAACATTCTGGTGCCTTTGTTTCGAGCGATGAAAATCAACTCGCAAGAAGAGCTCGATCAAAGAAAAAAAGAATTTGAGACCAGGCTCGATAAGTTGACGATCAAGGAGGCTTACGAAAATATGGGTTATGTCTATTCCGAAGACGGATCAGAGCATCCGCCTGTTCGCGGTTCACTGGCTATGGCCAATGCAGGTCCCAATACCAATGGGTCACAATTTTTTATTAATCTGGTGGATACGGACTGGTTGACCGGCAAACACACCGTTTTTGGAAAAGTGGTAAAGGGAATGGATGTGGTGGATAAGATCGGAGCGGTCAAAGTCGATTCGAGGCAAAAACCGGTTAAGGATGTGAAAATTATTTCCATTTACCGAAAAACATCTTCATAATGTATGATTTTTTGTAGCCTAATTTTTTATTATGGTCGTTAAGTCACGAGAAAAAACGATATATTGCCTTTGGTGCGGGGCTTGTTCGGATTTGGAGAATTAAAATGGGGTTTTGTCTTATGGAGGGAAATGAAGCAATAGCCTGGGGGGCGATTGATTCAGGATGCCGTTTTTTTGCAGGGTATCCCATCACTCCGGCAACAACCATATTTAATACCATGCTTAAGCTTTTGCCACCTCTGGGAGGCATCTGCCTTCAGGGTGAAGATGAAATCGCTTCCATCGGCTACTGTTTAGGGGCGTCCATGGGGGGCTTGAAGGCCATGACCGCCACATCAGGACCGGGAATAAGCTTGTATAGTGAGCATATTTCTTTTGCCATTGGAAGCGAGATTCCCATTGTCATTGTGGATGTCCAACGGCTTGGGCCGTCTACCGGCTCGGCCACCCGGGGTGCTGACGGTGATATTCAATTTTTGCGCTGGGGCAACAGCGGAGGATTGCCTGTTATTGTACTGGCCCCTGTGGATGTTAGCGACTGCTATTTGCTGACCATTAAAGCCTTTAATCTTGCTGAAGAATTTAGGTGTCCGGTATTTATTGCCTCCAACAAAGAGATCGCCATGACCCGTGAAAATCTGAACATGGATGCCGTTGATGTGCCCAAAATTATAGAACGTATATCCCCACCGACCGGAAAGCCGTTTATTCCTTTTGAAGTGCCTTTAGAAAGTAGGATTCCTTACTTTTTACCTATCGGCGGTGATGTGATCGTTCGTCAGACCTCTTCGACGCACGGGGCCGACGGCTACATAACCACCGATTCCGATGAAATTGCCCGGGTTCAGGACAGACTCAAAACCAAGCTGACCTCTAAAGTTAAAAGGTTCAGTTTTCACGAATCTTTTCTGGAAAAAGATGCGGACACACTTCTTTTGACATATGGGATTACCGCCCGGGCTGCCCGTGATGTATACCAAGTGTGTAAAAGCTCGGAAAGTCCCATTTCGCTCCTTATTCTCAAAACCCTCTGGCCGGTGCCTGAAGAATTAATTAAGGAAAAAGCAAAGCATGTTCAGCGGGTTGTTGTGGTGGAGATGAATCTCGGACAGTATGTTCGAGAAATAGAGCGGATTCTGCCAGATAAAACCATCGATTTTTTGGGCCAAATGGACGGACGTCTGATATCCCCGAACCAAATATTGGAGGCTTTGGCTCATGGGTAGTTTGTTAAACAAAAGCAGGCCGCCGGTTTTCTGTCCGGGGTGTTCTCATGACCGGATAACCCAAACCCTCGATCGAGCTTTTCTGAACATGGGACTGAGAGGAGAAGAGATTGTTATTGTCTCCGACATTGGATGTTCAGGACTTTTTGACACCTTTTTTAACACCCATGCATTTCATGGCCTTCACGGCAGGGCGCTGACCTATGCCACTGGTTTGAAAATGGCCCAACCCAATCTTCATGTCATCGTAACCATGGGAGACGGAGGTCTGGGTATCGGCGGTGCCCATGTCCTTTCTGCATGTCGTCGCAATCTTGATTTGACACTTTTGGTATTGAACAACTTCAATTTTGGGATGACCGGCGGACAGTTTTCGGCAACCACCCCATCGACCGCCCAGGTGGGGTCCGGTTTTTTAAACCGCTTGGAGCTTCCTTTTGATGTATGCCGGGTCGCAGCATCGGCAGGGGCTGCCTATGTCAGACGCTGTTCCGGGTTTACAAAAAATCTTTGGAAAGAGATAGAAAATGCCGTTCGTTTTGACGGTTTTTCTGTCCTTGATATCTGGGGAATATGCCCGGGGCGCTACACCAAACGCAACAAACTCACACCACAGATCATTGAAGAATCCCTCGCCAAAATGCCGCCGATCAAAAATCCGGTGCCTGAAAACCAAAGAGAAGAATATGGGCGCCACTACAGAAACCTGGCTGCCGGACAAAAACAGGTTTCACCGCCTAAGAAAATGACGGCGCAATTCGACCCTATTGAACGAAAAAGAATGGATGTGGTTATTCTGGGTAGCGCCGGTCAGCGGATCATCACCGCCGGTGAAATCTTGTGCCTGGCAGGGCTTACAGCCGGGTTTCAAACCACTCAGAAAAATGAGTACAATATCACCGTTCTTAGGGGGCCTTCCATAACGGAGGTGATTCTGTCTCCACAAGCAATCGGTTACACGGGCATCGAACGACCGGATGTTATTCTGGCGTTAAGTCAGGAAGGGGTGGATCACCGGATAGGTCTTTTTGATTCGCTGGATAATTCGGTCCTGGTCCTCCAGGCCCCTGGGGTTTCCATTCCATCCTGTAAAGCCGAAATTCTTCAACCAAACTTTAAATCACAAAAAATCAAATCCACTGACTGGGCCCTGGCCGCCTTAATCGTCCTTGCCAAAATAAAAAGGGTCATTCATCTTGAGATGCTTAAAACTGCCCTTAAATACAAATTCAGGAATAAAATTATGAATTCTTCGCTTGATCTTATTGAACGAGTTAGGGCAGACTAAATTTTTGTAGGATAACGAAAAATTGATCATGGGCATTATGTGAACTTTTTTATAGAGCACATTATTCCATCCTGTTTTATTCAATAACTTCCCCTATTTTAACTGTTACCCAAATTACATGTTGTGTAATAAATGTAATAACAATTATGGTGTTTGCTTCATAATTTGTTGTGATATTTTTTTGAAGTTAAAGTAACTACTTGAAATTTAAAGGAGCAAATTAATTGTTTGATTTTGCATGATTTTTGCATGTCCTATAGAGATATAGTCAGTATAAAAAAACTTAACTTCAACCTTTTTGCTGCATTCGATTCTTGGCGAGTTCCTTTTAAACTTCACTGAGAAACCCTTAAAATATAGCATGTGTTGCTTTCAACAAAATAATTATTCTTTGTTAGAAGCTTAAAAAATATTCGGTTATCCATTTATCCAAAGTAACACGGATGATCTTTTAAACGTTCACCGTGAATCGTTCTTAATATATCTGCTTTGTTTGGAAAAGTATTATGAAAAAAAACTTCGTCGCCTCGGTGCTTTTAATTATATATATATTCGGGTTTATAATTATCTCGACAGTTTTTGCTGATAATGGGGTAATTGACTCAATCTCCGTTCCAGAGCCTGCCTCCTTGTTCCTAATGGGAGTTGGTTTGGTTGGTCTTGCAGGGTTTGGACGCAAAAAATTTAAAAAATAGCTTACTTTGAATACTCCATTGACTAATAATAACGATAGGCGTTCGGGTGTTGATAGACGTCAATTTTCATATTATGCACATATTCCAGAACGAAGGTCTGGTAAAGAAAGGAGAATTAAGTTCGATAGAAGACTAAAACTGAGCAAATCAAAATAATAAAAAGGACTTCAAACCGGCAGGGTCAATTATGACGCTGCCTTTTTTCAAGCCACCTCAAAAATACATCTAACGCCCAATTACAGCGTTGCGAGTCTCTTCAAAATGCTCACTACTCCCATGTATGCTCCGCTTTTTCATATGTTACACGTTGACGCCTACGGCGTCTCGCGCCTTGTCCTTGAACGTAATTTGCATTTTTGAGATGGCTTGTCGTTTTTAGGGACTTATCACCAGAAAAACAAATCCGTTCAATGATTGTATATGCTTAAAAACACATTTCTCCATATTCCGGGAATCGGAATCAAAACAGAAAAACGATTATGGAAATCCGGAATTTACAACTGGGATTTTTTTTTAAACAATCGGAAAACGGATATACCGCCAAAGAAACTCGACACCAGGTCCGAATGTTTAAAAGAATCAATAAATCAAATGGCGTCTTTGAATCCAAACTACTTTGCCGAACTGATACCTGCAAGTCATCACTGGCGCTTTTTCCCGGAATTTCGAAATGCCACCGTCTATCTGGACATTGAAACCACAGGATTGAATCGTTATTATGAAACCATTACCACCATTTCACTCTATGATGGCAAATCGATTTTCTATTATGTCAAAGATCAAAATCTGGACGACTTTCCTGAGGATATAAAACAATACAAAGTCATTGTAACTTATAACGGAAAAAGTTTTGATGTTCCGTTTATTGAAAGGTATTTTAGCATTCAGTTGAACCAAGCGCACATTGACTTGAGATATATTCTGGCGAGTTTGGGGTATAAAGGGGGTCTGAAATTTTGTGAAACCCGGTTGGGATTCAACCGGGGAAATTTAACGGATATTGATGGATTTTTCGCAGTCCTGCTTTGGTATGACTATTTGAAAAACCGGAATGAAAAGGCATTGGAAACTTTGTTGGCTTATAATATTCAAGATGTCCTGACCCTTGAGATGTTGATGGTGATTTCCTACAATTTAAAAATCAAGGACACCCCGTTTTACCGAAACAGTTTACCGGAGCCGATTTTACCGAAATCACCCTTTCGTGTGGATATGGAAACGGTGGAGAGGATCCGATCCGAGCAAATCTATTTCGGGTTTGCTTGAATCTGAAAAAATATGGCGCTGGTCCTTCGAGGATAACATCAGAAAAAAACACAATTATTAAATAAGCTTACATAAACCTAAAATTTTTCCACCTTGACACTATCCCTCCATTTATTTATACCTAAGCTGAGCGTTTCAAATTTTAAAAGGGGATAAAATATCTTTTATTTTTAATGAATTATCTTTATTTATATTTATTGTTTTTATCTCAAATATAATGCCATTTATTGGTTAGGATCATTTGCCCATGCCTTTAAAAAACACAAAAGAATTTATCAAAAAACTTGAATCCGAGGGCGAACTGAAAAGGATCTCTGCAGAAGTGGATCCTGTATTGGAAGTGACTGAAATTGCCGATCGGATAAGTAAAAACCATGGCCCGGCACTGCTTTTTGAAAATATCAAAGGTTCTTCGTTTCCGCTGATAATTAATGCCTTCGGCAGTTTTCGACGAATGGAGATGGCACTGGGATGCGATTCCTTTGACGATATCGGCCGACGCATCGAATCACTCATAAAAATGAAACCCCCCGGCAGTTTCACCCAAAAAATTAAAATGCTCCTTGATCTCAAAGCACTGTCGGGGGTTACACCGAAGAAAGTGAAACGGGCGCCATGCCAGCAGCAGGTCTATGACCTAAAAGGCCCCCTATTGGAAGTGCTTCCCATACTCACCTGCTGGCCTAAAGATGGCGGCCCGTTTATCACGCTTCCCATTGTCATCACCAAAGATCCGGATACGGGCATTCAGAATTTGGGCATGTACCGCATGCACAAATATGATCATGCGACCACCGGCATGCACTGGCAGTACAATAAGGACGGCAACCGCCACTTTGACAAATACAAATCGAGGGAAAAGCGCATGGAGGTGGCGGTGGCCCTTGGTGGATCACCTCTGGTGACATATTCGGCAACAGCGCCATTGCCCCCTGATATGGACGAGTTGTTACTGGCCGGTTTTATCGGATCAAAACCCATAGAAATCACCCGGGGCAAAACCATTGACATCTTTGTTCCGGCAGAATCCGATTTTGTCATTGAAGGATATGTGGATCCGAACGAGGATCGTATCGAAGGCCCTTTTGGAGATCATACCGGATTCTATTCTCCTGCGGACCGTTATCCGGTATTCCATGTCACCTGCATAACTTGCAGAAATGACGCTGTTTATCCGGCGACCATCGTGGGAAAGCCCCCCATGGAAGACTGCTACATGGCCAAGGCTACGGAAAGGATTTTTCTGCCGGCAATAAAAATGATCATTCCGGAAATCGTGGATATGGAACTCCCCATGGAGGGTGTATTTCACAACTGTGCCCTGATCGCCATTGACAAGAAATTTCCCGGTCAGGCCAAGAAGGTTATCAGCGCCCTCTGGGGGCTAGGACAGATGGCTTCCACTAAATATATTGCAGTATTTGACAAAGATATCGATTTGCGAGATTCACGGACAGTGGTCTGGAAGCTTTTAAACAATGTCGATCCAAAAAGGGATTTATTATTATCGGAAGGCCCCCTGGATGCACTGGACCATTCAGCACCGTATCCGAATTTTGGCGGAAAAATGGGAATAGATGCCACGCGGAAAACCCGTGAAGAAGGCATGGGAAGAGAATGGCCCGATGAGATCAACATGTCTGAAGAGATCATAGAAAAAGTTAACAGCCGCTGGAAAGAATATGGATTTTAAAAAATTTTCCGAACTGATTATGATCGAACAGACTCTTTTTGCGCTTCCCTTTGCATTACTGGGGGTACTTTTCGCCGGGGGGGGAACTATTGGGACCTGGTTCTGGGTGATTATTGCAATGGCGGCTGCCAGAACCGCCGGCATGTCTTTTAATCGGGTCATCGATGCGGGTATTGATGCAAAGAATCCACGCACCAGGGATCGGTTGATTCCAAAAGGGGAGGTTCGGCCCAAAACAGTGTGGATGACGGCAGTGATTTCTTCGCTGGTGCTTATAGGTGCCTCATTCATGCTGAACAGACTCTGTTTTTATCTGTCGTTCCCGGCGGTTTTTATGCTGTTTACCTATTCCTACTTTAAACGCTTCAGTGCTTCATCTCATTTTTATCTGGGTTTGGTGGAAGCCGTCGCCCCCATCGGCGGATATATTGCCGTGACCGGAGAATTTACGCGTGTTCCCTTTGTACTTGGATTGGTTATTTTCACCTGGATCGCCGGACTCGATATTGTGTATGCGATACAGGATATGGAATTCGATATCAAAGAAAACCTTCATTCCATACCGGTTCGAGTGGGAAAGAAAAAGGCGCTTTTCATCTCTACCGCCTGCTATATGGTTTCCATAAGCGCCATGGTATATGCGGGTTTTTTAACCCATAAGAATGTCTTTTACTGGGCTGCGGTTGTATCCGTTGGAATGATATTTTTATATCAGCAGCGGTTGGCCAGGAGCCATAACATTGCGTTGGCGGTAAAAAAATTTTTTAAAGCCAATATGTATATATCCCCGATACTTTTTATTGGGACATTTACGGATGTCTTTATCTTGTAGGGATGGAATTTTCTTTTAATTTTGGACGTTGAACTTGGACATCAAATAATAACAGGAGCATTTGAATAAAATGATCGTTGTTGCAATTTCAGGGGCAAGCGGCCCGATTATCGGAATTCGTTTAATAGAAGAACTCCTCAATTCAAAAGAACGGGTTGCCGCCATCGTTTCACAACCGGCCGGCCAGATCATCGAATATGAAATGTTATTTGGAAAAGAGCCTTTTTCATCTTTGAAAGCGCTGCTTGAAAAGCGCGATATAGCAAAAAACATCGATCTTTTGAGCGAGTACAAAAACAATGATTTTTTTGCACCGATGGCCAGCGGATCTGCTGAATTTGAAGCGATGGTCGTGATTCCCTGTTCCATGAAAACACTGTCTGCCATTGTTCATGGATATGCCGATTCGTTGATGAATCGAGCATGTGATGTGGCACTCAAAGAAAAACGAAGATGTATTATTGTGCCCAGGGAAACACCGCTTAGCGTCATTCACACTGAAAATTTACACAAGGCAGCGTTGGCTGGAATAGAAATCGTACTGCCGGTGCCGGGATTTTACACGCGGCCCGAATCCCTTGATGATGTCATTGACTTTGTTGTGGGCAAGGTGTTGAACCTTTTGGGCAGAAAGCACAACCTGTTTGAAAGCTGGGGAAAGAAGAAAATATAAAATGGCGTTCCCGAATAACATACAAAACAAAAAGCTTCGCAGTATCGCTGAAAAGGTCTCCAGCAATGTTCCGGTGACCAAAGAAGATGCGCTCTGCATGCTCAAAACAGATGATATTCTGGATCTTGGCGCCATTGCCAACCATATCAGGACAAGATTGCATGGAAACATCGCATACTACGGCGTTAACATGAATCTGAATTACACCAATATTTGCGAGTTGAGATGCCCGCTATGCGCCTACTCTTGTGATGAGAACGATGAAAATGCATTTTTACTTTCTTTTAACGAAATCGAAGAGAGGATACGACGTGCGGTTTCTATGGGGATCGACGAAGTTCACATCGTGGGTGGACTCCATCCAAAACTGACGCTGGGTTATTTCGAAAAGATGATAAGGCTCATTAAAGAGATAAAACCGGATATGCACATTGTTGCATTTACTGCCGTTGAATATGATTACTTTGCCAAAATAAACAAGGTTTCTCTGGAAGAAGTGTTCAGGAGGCTGATGGATTCAGGTGTCGAAGCGCTTCCCGGCGGTGGGGCCGAAATCTTTTCTGTGCATGTTCGGGATATCATCGCACCCAAAAAAATATCCGGGACAAAATGGTTGTCCGTCATGCGGACGGCCCACAAAATGGGCCTTAAAACAAATGCAACCATGCTGTACAATCATATCGAGGAACCCGAGGATATTGTCGATCACCTGTCGCGGATTCGTGATCTTCAGGATGAAACTGGCGGCTTTAAAACCTTTGTACCCTTACAGTTTCACGGAGAAAATACGAAAATCGATGTCAAACGTTTTACAACGGGCTACGATGATATAAGGATCTATGCCACGAGTCGCATTTTCCTTCACAATGTACCTCATTTAAAGGCTTTGTGGATGTATGTTGGAGAAAAGATGGCCCAGGTGCTCCTCAAGTTCGGCGTCGATGACATCGGTGCCACCTACCACAATGAAAAAGTGGTTCATGCTGCCGGTGCACAGACACCCGATTTTGGATCCGAATCGTTTTTAAGAAGACTGATCCATAAGGCTCAACTCATGCCTGAACGAACAACCGCCAGCTACCGAACTGTTTCAGCCCATCCGAAAGAGGCAGCGATATGAAACTGGGCTACATCGACTATCTCAACTGCTATCCGTTTTATTTTCGCATGTTCGAAAAACAAGCCGTCAATGGGATCAGCATCTATCCGGGATATCCATGTATGCTCAACAAAATGATGGCGGACCGACAACTCGACATGAGCCCCATTTCCTCTGCAACCTGCGCAGAAATTGCTGATAATGTAGTTGTGCTGCCGCAATTTTGTTTAAGCTCGGTTGGATATGTCGGTTCGGTGATTCTGGTGAGCAAAATACCCATTGAGGATCTGAATCAAAAAAGAGTGGGAATTACCAGTGCTTCACATACTTCTGAAGTACTTTTAAAAGTTCTTCTCAAGCATTTTTACAATTTAGAACCGGTGTATATACCGACCCAACCCAGACCCGTTCTCAAAGATATGGATGCGGCTCTGGTCATCGGGAACGATGCCATGGCCATATCTTCCGAACCGATTCCCTATATTTATGATCTCGGAGATTTATGGCTGAGAAAAACCGGTTTTCCGGTGGTATTTGCCGTTTTTGCCGTAAGAGAAAGCGTGGTTGAAAAATATTCGTCCCGGATAAAATCTGTTATTTCTTCTTATCACCGTTCACTTGGCTGCCTTGAAGAAGAAAAAGAACATGTCGTTTCAAAAGCAAGAGCAAAATATCCGGATATTATTTACGATATCAATAGTTATTTTGATCTGTTAGAGTTTAAATTAGATGATGAATTAAAAAAAGCCCTGATGTTTTACTATACCGTAGCAGGAGAAATGGGCCTGCTCAAAAAGGTGACAAAGCTGAACTATTTGGATAAATATTAATGCCTGAATCTTGCCTGAAAATTGATGAGAACCTTTATCATAAGATCTACGAGGGTGGACGGATCACTCCTGAAGAAGCGCTTGAACTCTTCTCCTGGGACATCATCGAGCTGGGAAATGCCGGGGATATGCGCAGAAAATTAGCATTTCCCGAAGAAACGGTGGGATTCATTATCGACCGGATTATCAATTTTACCAATATTTGTGAGGCGGCATGTGCGTTTTGCGCATTTCATGCCCGGGCAAATCTTATTGAGCCTTATGAAGTGACCATGGACGATATTTATCTAAAGATCGAAGAACTTATAACTGCCGGGGGCACTCAGGTCATGCTTCAGGGCGGACTTCATCCCGACTATACATTGAACACGTATATCGACATAGTAACATCGGTAAAAAAACGGTTCCCGGACATCTATCTTCACTCTTTTTCTCCTTCAGAGATCGTTCATATTTCACGGAAAAGTTCGGCGCCCATCAATGATGTGGTGAAAGCACTTAAATCAGCCGGTCTCGATTCCACGCCCGGTGCGTCCGATCTGCTGGTGGACAGGATCCGAAACAAAGTCAGCCCGAAAAAAACCACGGTGGATGAATGGCAAGAGGTCATGCGTGCGCTTTATCGGAATGACATGATGTCGTCGGCAACCATGACGTATGGAATGGGAGAGACCGATGAAGAAAAGATCGCCCATTTAAAGGTCATCCGGGATATCCAGGATGAAACCGGAATTTTGCAGGCCTTTATTCCCTGGTCTTTTTCACCGGCAAAGACGCGTATGGAAGATACGCTTCCGGCGACGGGAATCGATTATCTTAAAATACTGGCCATTGCACGGATTTTTCTCGACAATATCATCTATATTCAAGCAGGATGGCTAACCGAGGGTCTGAAACTTGCTCAGGTTGCCTTGACCATGGGGGCAAACGATATGGGCGGGGTGCTCATGGAAGAGGTCGTGGTAAAGGCAACAGGGATAACAACCAGGACCAACGACAAGGAGCTTATCCATATCATTCAAAATGCCGGAAAAATCCCTGTTCAAAGGGATTCCCGCTATCAGGCGATAAAGGAGTATGTATGACACGTCTCGATATCGCTTTTTCAACATGCCCAAACGACACGTTTATTTTTCACGCAATGCTTCATGATTGTATCGATACAAGAGATTTTCGTTTCATTCCCCATATGCACGATGTGGAAGAATTAAATAAAAAGGCTTTTTCCAAAACATTCCATGTCTCCAAGCTCTCTTTTTATGCCTATCTTAAACTCAGACAATCCTATGAAATCCTTGATGCAGGATCCGCCTTAGGGTTTGGATGCGGGCCGCTGCTTGTGGGAAGATCAGCGGATATTTCATTTTCAAAAGCAAAAATTGCCGTGCCCGGAGAATACACCACCGCAAATCTTCTCATGAGGTTGTGGAATCCTTCAATACACAATGTCGAAGTCACCCGGTTTGACAATATTCTCGAAGGCGTCCAAATCGGAAAATACGATGCCGGACTCATCATTCACGAAGGCCGATTCATCTATCCGGAGTATGACTGTGTCGAAATCATCGATCTTGGCAAATGGTGGGAGGACGAAACATCGCTTCCCATCCCATTGGGATGTATTGCCGTCAGAAAAGATCCCCCTTTTATCGATTATAAACAGGATATGGAATCTGTTCTACGCAATTCGGTGGCGTACGCTTTCAATAACAGGGATGCATCCAGGGAATTTGTGAAATTTCATGCCCAGGAAATGGACGATCAGGTGATTGACGGGCACATTGACCTTTATGTCAATAATTTTACCCTATCGTTAGGGGATACAGGAAAAGAAGCCGTTCAGGCCCTTGAGGAGATGGCACGTTGGAAACAGATATTGTAACGGCCATTGTCATGGCCACCATGCTTGAGGCAAAGCCATTTGTCCTGGGGATGTCCTTACGGCAGACCCGGAAAATTCCTTTCCGATTGTTCCAAAATGACGGAATTTTATTAATTATTTCGGGCATCGGCAAAGCCAATGCCGCCATGGCGACGGCGTATAGCTGTCTGAAATTCAAGCCGGCCTGCATCTGTAATTTGGGCGCAGCTGGCGCCACACATTCCGGATATGATCTTGGAGAGATATGTCATATTCAGAAAATTGTCGAACCTGACCGGCCCGATCTCAAAACCGGGAAACCATGTGTTCACAAACCGGATTTACTGGCAGGATTCAATACCACGATACTGGCCACCAGGGATCGGGCGGTTCTCGATCCTAAAGAAAGAAAAGCGATTTCCATAAATGCCGATCTTGTAGACATGGAAGGCGCCTCGGTGGTTCAGGCCTGCAGAACGTTTAAGAAAAATTGTTATCTATTCAAATTCGTCAGCGACACACCGGATCATACGCGCGATCAGGATATTGTGAATCATATTCGGCTTTACCGCAAAAAATTTTATGATTTTTTTACGGATTCCGTAAGGCCGGTGTTGCCTGTCCCTTCCGCGTTCTCCCGCGAAAAGCATGCGGGAGTCGAGGTCTCCCCCACTTCTAAGTCATTGAAATGACGAAGCCACTTCGCCAACTCGCCTGCCATGCAAGGCACGAGCGGGCAGGTATCGTTTCACGAGGAAGCACACCCGGTGAACACATATAAAAAAATGTCGAGTAGGATTTGTACTCTTTAGTAAGTGTTTATTTTCAGAACTCCAGTGAAAGTCCGTGTTTGAAAACCGATATGATAATAAATTGCCGAGTCGTCAAACACAGTTCAAGTGGCAGATCCTCCGGCAGAACTTGTCGGTGATGACCCTTCCGGCAGCATTGCCGAGTCCACAACAAAAATACCGTCATCTTTTAAGCCGGCCAGTTCGTTTAATGCCTCCCGGATTTCTGTTGCCCCTCTGTCTCTTACAAGTTTCACAGAACCGAACTCCTTCTTGGTCTGGGCGAGAGAAAATCGTCCGGCTGTCTTTTCGAGATAGGCATACACGAAGCCTTTCACAGCTTGCCAACTGTCGCGACGCGTCTGATTTTCAAGGGGGGTAAGTTTGTCCAGATCTCTAAGAACACGAGAATAAAAACGGGCTGCCCGACGCTTCATGAGCAGGGTGGACCACAGGAAAAATACTATCAAAGCAGCGACACCTCCGACACCTATAAGCATACGCTGGTCCATGCCCCCTAACATACCGGAGATCATAAGACCGAAAGTTGCGCTTGCGCCGAGAAGAAGACTCACCAAAAAGCCGATAAAGGTGTGTTTCCAGCGAAATTTGCGCAATCTTCGACGGTAGTTCATCAGGGCTTCAAGGAAATGGCCCAGGCGTTCGCCATGGGTTTCGACAAAGGTGGCCAGGTGATCGAGACGATGTCTCGGGGCTTTAAGGATGGCCTTTTTCAATTCCTCGCGCTGATTTTCCAGATGACCTAAAAAACTCATATCCCCTCCGGACCGTTTCCCTGCACGCAACATGGCCCGCGGAGAGTAGGTGAGGCAGATGGGGGGGATGTCCTTCCGACCGGTGATCTGAGATAGATTCCAACACAGCGTTCCATAGACCTGCAAAAGATCGACAAAGGAGACACATTCATCAATTCGGTTCAAAACAAAGAGCAGACGGTCTTCATAGGTACGGGTCGGCAGGGTTTCTCGAATGCTGATATATGATTCACGTACCGTTCCTGCCTTATGGGGATCGAAGACCACCAAAACCAGGTCGGCTATCTGTGCCAATTCACCTATGACTTCTTGATAGTCATACCCGCGATCCCGTTCGGTGATACTGTCAAGCATTCCAGGGGTATCAATGATGGCAAGGGTTTCTAAAAAAGGCGCATTCACTTTTTTCAGGCGAAAGTGAGAGGCAAATCGTTGTCCGTGTTTTCTCAGTGTTTCAAAGGGATATTCCGGATCATTGAGCAAAAACTTGCCATCTCGTTCTTCAACAACGCGAACGTTTTCCGCGGTAGTCGCAGAATCGTCATAGGTGATGACGGTAAAGGAATCGTCGGTGGGCGCCTGACCGGTTGCTTGAATATCCGCTCCAAGAAATTCATTGATAAGGGTTGATTTGCCGGAAGAATAGTTCCCTAAAACAAGGACAAGTGGCCGCCATTTAATGTTTGTTTCCAAGGGAACATCACTATAACCGTAATGGAGCGCTGCAGGGGAGAGGTAGTCTGATACCATTTTCACCAGCTCGGTTCGAAGCGAATTAATGTAATTCTGACGATACATCGCTATCTCCCATTTATCCGTCTATATCTCACTTCTACCTAAATTGAGCGTTTGAGACGCTCAGTTTAGGTTCTATTATTGGGTGTCCTTCACGCTTTTTCGCTTCATCCACCATCGAAGACCTAACAGTGAAAGCGCCCATCCTAAAAAAATGCTGTCGTCTATTTTTCCCATAATGAAATCCGGCATGAAAAAATAAACAGTAGCCCCAAAAAGAAAGCTGATGAACAAGGCGGTAGTATAACGCATCCAAGTGAAGATTCTAAAGAAAACCATAAACAGTAATGTCCAGAAAAGATAGAATACCGTGGTGGCTGTGACTCGGTACTTCACGGGGATACTTTCTGATACTTTTGATAAGAAAAGGTGAAACCTTTTACTTGGCTTGTGGAGCCGGTAATGGAGGATCTCTTTCACCGTTATTGTTTCATCGATGTAACGTCCTGCCGGTATAAGAAAATCGAGAGTTAACGGGAACCCTTGCTCATGGAGACGGTCGTTGGTCTGGCGAAAAGGAAGAGATAGGATCTTTCGAAATCCTGTGTAAAAGACGCTGATGATCGCTATCAAAGACACCAAAGAAAGCACTGTCCAGAGAATTTTAGCCCGTATAACCATCTATGTGCCCTGACCTCCAGAGATAAAAATATAAGAACCTGCAGGGGCTTTGATTTTATATCTGAATCTTGCATATGAAAGCCTCCAACTCGTGCAAAATTCAGGTTATAGAATCCGTTGGTTGAAAATAGTGAACAAATACTTGTCGTATACAAAATTCCAGTTAACCGTAATATCTAAAACCATTTATTTTAATGCTGACTTGTCTCAAAGCTACCAGAGGCGATCCAAGGTGTCAACTGACACTTTTGGGTCCGGCTGAAAAACTATGGCCATGCAGATATTGATTTTGCCAATCATAATCCGCCCAACTATTTGCATTATCAATTTTACTTATCGTTTATCATTATATTATAGATTCATCACCTTAAATGAATTTTATTCGAAAAGATAAAAAAATAAGAATGGTTGATTTTAAGAAAAAAATCGACGGTGTTTTTATAAAAGGTCCAACGTATCGTCGTCACTTTATTGATGGGAAGACAGCGTTCAATGAACGGTCAAGAAGCGGAAACAATTAACGGCCGGAAAGAGGAAGGAATATTTGTCCTGATAAATTCTTTTCCGTCTCCCTTAATCTACCATTTGATTCGTATTTTGCTGAGTGTAATTTTTTTGTGGTCCGGCATTTCAAAGCTGATGGATCCTGCAGAATTTGCCGTAATTATAAATGGATATGGTTTAATGCCCGACGCTTGGATTCTGCCTCTGGCCATTGCCTTACTTTTGCTGGAAATGGTCTTCGGCTTGGGTCTATTATTGGATATCCGGGGATCTCTGGTCGTCATCACGGGTCTTTTAATGTTGTTTATTGCTATCCTTAGCTACGGCATCTGGTTGGGGCTCGATATCGACTGCGGCTGTTTCGGTCCTGAAGATCCGGAGGCCAAAGCCTTTCACGGACTTTGGTCGGCCCTTGTTCGGGATATCATAATGATGCTGGGAATTTTTTATCTTTATTACCATCGGTTTAACCAGATTGTTACTCCTAAACGGTTAAGAAATCTGTTTAAAATTAATTAAAAGCAGGAGGATTAATGATGCGAATCGGGAAAACTGTCTTTAGCCTTGTTGTTCTGGGATTGTTTGTGATAGGTCTGACAAGTCCGTCTTTGGCCAAAAACAAATTCGAAAAAGAAGTGGAGAAAGAACAGGACGCTGTAAAACTGGTCCGGGAAGTTCAGCGAGGAGGTTATGGCGTAATTACCACTAAAGAACTCAAGGATATGATCGATTCCGGCAAGGATGTTCTCATTGTTGATACCATGCCTTATGAGGCCAGCTATAAAAAAACACACATTCCCGGTGCCGAGCAGTTTTTATTTCCCATTCCTGAAATGAAAGAATGGAATACTAAGGAGACAGGCGGAAAGACCGTGGATGATTTCAAAGTGCTGCTGGGTCCGGACAAAAACATAACTATTGTTGCCTATTGCGGGTTTGTCAAATGTACTCGGAGCCACAACGGGGCCATGTGGGCCGTAAAATTAGGCTACAAGAACGTGTTGCGTTTTCCGGGCGGCATTTTTGCCTGGAAAGGGGCCAGGTACCCGACAGAAAAAGCCAAATAAGGATTCATCTTCGAATGGAGCAACACCGCTCAATTTGAAGATATCCGTTTGTTGTTGTTTTGATACGAATTCTGAGCCGATCAGGGTTCAAGTGACATTATTTCTCATGATACGATTAAATAAAGAAACTAAGTTGTTGGGTTATAATGGCGAAACGCTGATTAACAAAATCCGGCAGCGTACCGAGAACCTGTTCATGACTGGCCAACTGATGTGTTCCGAAGCAGTATTGACGGTATTGAATCAAGGTCTCAAGGGGGGATTATCGCCGGAGATCGCCGTTCGTATTACTTCCGGCCTCCCTGAAGGATTTGGAAAAAGCGGCTGCACTTGCGGCGCATTAAGTGCCGGTGTTATTGCCCTTGGGTTGTTTCTGGGTCGCAACGGTCCCGGTATCCTGAACAACAGAACGGTTTACACCGCTTCCCGAGAACTCCACGAGCGGTTCAAAACAAAATTCGGCGCCACCTGCTGCCGGGTGCTGACAAAAAATATCGAAGTCGGTACGAAGAGCCATTTTAGATTTTGTGCTCGGTATGCCGGAGAAATTTCTGATCAGACCGCACGTATTGTCCTTGACCATGAGCCGGAGCGACTTGAACTGGCGGATTGGACGTATTTGAATCAAACAGATTCCAAAATGAGCGCAAGGATCAAACAACTCACCAACATATTTCGATCAAAATAAAACGCGTTTTTCCGGATCAGTCCATTTACTCCATCAAAACCGACAACGTGTTTTTTTAGCGAAAAAACCTTGACCGGCATTTAAAAGGGAAAGAATAATAAGGATAATCCAAATAAAAATTTAGGAGCATATAGACAGTGAAACTGAACTTTTTTAAAAAACCGACACTGCTGAGCCTTTCAAAAACCTGTGGTTGAGCCGCTAAAATCAACCCGGTCGGGCTTGGCAATTTGTTGGAGAATCTCCCGAAGAATAAAGATCCGAACTTGCTGGTGGGCTATGAAACCAGTGATGATGCCGGCGTTTATCGATTGACTGATGATCTGGCCATAATAATGACGGCCGACTACATAACACCGCCGGTGAACGACCCGTATATATACGGTCAAATAGCGGCAGCCAACGCCATCAGTGATGTCTACGCCATGGGCGGAAAACCCATCGCATGTCTCAACCTGGTCAGTTTTCCCTCTAAAAAGCTGCCTCCGGAAGTCCTTCACCAAATCGTGGCCGGAGCTCTGAGTAAGATTACCGAAGCCGATGCTGTATTGGCGGGAGGGCATTCCGTGGAAGACGATGAACCCAAATTCGGTCTGGCGGTAACCGGGATCGTGCATCCTGACAAACTTTGGACCAACCAGGGTGCTCAACCCGGGGATGTGCTGATTCTGACCAAACCCGTCGGGAGCGGTGTTTTGTTTAACGCCAATTTAAAAAAATGGGTTTCCAAAGAGGCCATGGAGACCTGTTTGTCAATTCTCATAACGCTCAATCGAACCGCTGCTGAGGTTATGTCCGGTTTTGATATCCACGCCGCAACGGATGTCACTGGATTCGGATTGGCCGGGCACGGCTTTGAAATGGCCAAAGCATCCAGAGTGTGTTTGGAAATCAGTATCAAAGATCTGCCGATCATGGACGAGGCCCTGATGGTGTATAAAAAAGGAATGACCACCGGCGTAAATGCTTACAATCGGCAAATGGTAGAACAACATTTGTGGCTTGAGACCGATTTATCCCCCTGGCACGAAGAAATCGTATTTGACCCACAAACCAACGGTGGTTTGCTTGTGGCGGTAGCGGAGAACCAGGGAGAAAATCTCGTCAATGCCTTGCATGCCAAAGGAGTGACGGCTGCCAAAATCATCGGTGGTGTTCATGAACTTAAAGCGGGGATTCATTTGAAATTCAAGTAAATTAGATGCTGCTGTACCATTTTTACGATCTCGGTTGGCAATAATTATATACCCAAAAGTATCTTTCCATGTTTAATGAAAGAGGTCGATATCAGGATATGGATACTTTCCGTAAACTCAGATAGAAAAGAAATTTTTATACACCTATTAGAACTACAGTCGTTCTATTTTTTCAGCGACGATTTTTGGCAAAGGGATTGCCTTCCAGGTGTGATCGATGGCAACGAAGGTAACGTTTCCCTCTGCCATCAACCGGGTTTCCGGCGGGCGGTAAAAGTGAAACTGAAAGACGATGGCCTTTTCTTTGATTTCTTTTATTGAAGTATGCATTTCAAGTAAATCGCCATAGTAGGCCGGGGCTATAAAACTGCAGTTGGCAGCCACTTTGGGCATGCCGTATTTTTCTTTTTTATTACGAAAGAAGGTTTCCGGAGGTATGTCGATATACCGGAGAAATTCTTCAATCCCCTGATGGAAATAGCGAAAATAGGCGACAAAATAAACAACACCATACGGATCAGTATCACCGAAGCGAACCTGTACTTTGGTTTTATGAATGAGCATGTCATACCTCCTGTGGGTGATGAAATAACTATTTCCTTGATAAAATTATTGGGTGTCCATAAATTAAAGGGGTCATGATGCGATTTGTTAAATGTTTTTTTCTGATCTGCTTTTTTATTCTTATCGGCGCAAGCCAAACCCCCAGAGCTGCTGAAAACATCGATGTCGATCTGGTCAGATTGCAAACCGAAGACGGCGTAAGGCTAACCGGTATTTTACGCCAGCCCCGTATGGCCAAAGCAAAAGCCTGCGTGGTGTTGATTCACGGTTACAGCGGCAACTTTTACTCAGGCATTATGGGCTTTCTTCCAGAAACCCTGACAGATAGAGGATTTGCCACTTTGGCGCTCAACATGCGTGATCATGATCGGGGTCCTAAAAAAAACCGGTTTGAAGAAAACCGTTATAACATTGCGTTAGCCGTCGATAAAATGGCCTAGCTGGGTTATTATTCTATATTCCTTTACGGCCACAGTATGGGTACCAACCGGGTGCTATATTACATTGCAGCAACCCAGGATCCCAGAATTAAAGGCATACTTCTAACCGGTCCTCCGGGCAATCTTTTCGAGTGGAATATCAGTGTGTTCGGACCTGAGACGGCAAACAGCGTCCTCCATCAGGCCCAGGACCTGGTGGCAAAAGGTAAAGGAGATCAATGGATGCTGATCAATCTGGGGCCTTTGGGCAAAGCGCTTTATACCGCCAATCATGTTGTAAGCCTCAGGGGCCCGAAAACCGTATCTGATCCCTACAAAAACATTTCCAGTATTTTTCAACCCATACTCGTTGTCCACGGCCTTGCTGATCGCCTGGCCAATCCCGATGTAGCTGACCGCCTCCGAAACAGTGCAACGCCTAAGACAAATGTTACGGTTGTTAAAATTCCCGGTGCCAACCACCGTTTCAGTAATCACCGAGAAAAACTTGCAAGCATTGTAACCCGATGGATGCTTGAGCATCTGAGTCACTAGTTCGGGCTAATATGACTGTTCAAGATCGCTGATAAGATTTTTAATTTCTGATCTGTTTAATTTAAGTTTAACTTTTCCTCCGCCCGGATGTGCGAGACTTAACGTACAACCTTCGTTGCTTTTTATTACCGCCCATTTTTGTCCCTTTGGAAGTACAAGAGATTTGTCCAGCCAGTCGTCGGGACTGAACTCGGCAATCTGAATCAGAACACCAAAAGCATCTTTGGGATGAATAAAGATCTCTTTCCAAAAGTCGCCGTATTCGTTATGCCCGAAATAAGGAATGTTGTGATCTTCGAGCTTTCGAATCGCATTTTGAATATCCGGGGTTTGCAGGGAGATATGATGAAGGCCCCCGTTGTTATTTTTCTTTAGGAACTTTGTCAAAAAAGTTTTTTTCTCAAGTGGGGTTATAAGCTCGAGACGTGAAAGATCGCCAAATGAAAAAATCTGCCAATGATATTTCATATCATTATTTCGATCACCAGCACCGAAGACCGCCCCAAGTATGTCTTTAAAAAAATGGAGCGCTGCCGGATAATCTTTCACGGCGATTGAAATATGATCGATCCTTGAAATCATTTTACATTTTTAAAAAGATTAAGAAATCTCCTTTAGACTGTTGCGAACTTGTGTATAAATGCCTGGGGCCATAACCAGAAGGCGGTCATTGATCTTTTGGCCGTCCAGATATTCATTGAGAAAAAAGTCGTTTCCATCTAACTTACAGATCTTTCCGCCTGCCGCCTCAAGAATAATACCGGCTGCAGCAAGATCCTGATACGATTCATTCTCAATTACAGCCGCTTCGGCGCGACCCGTTGCAACATAACAAATGTGAGCACCGGTGCACCCCAAATCGCGAATTTTCCCCGGAAATGTTGAACGATAACGTTGATGAAATCGTGAATACGTAAAAAGAAGGCTCTCGTCATTAATGTTTTTCTTGCTCGAAACGCGAATTTCCTTATCTCCCAAGAAAGCTTTTTGATCCGCCCGTGCGTGAAAAAGATCGCCGGTTGCCGGCATATAGAACACCCCGAAAATAGGCCAGAAATTTTCTATCAGTGCAAGGGAAGTTCCCCATATCGGAATTCCCGCCTGAAAATTGGCCACCCCATCTAATGGATCATAAATCCAGATATATCGCTTTCCATCATGGGTGTAGTCTCTGTTCACCTGATTGTTTTTAAATACCTGATGTTCAGGAAAATGGTTGTCAAGTTGATCCTGAAAAAAATTCATTAAATGGGAATCCGCTTCTGTGACGAGCTCTTCATCAAATTTGATGCGACGATCTCCCTTACCATAATAGGAAAGTGCTTCCTCCCCGGAACGTCGAATCACTTCCACTGCGAACTGTGTTAAATCTTCAATCCCATGACGTTTAATTTCAGCCACCTTACCCCCTTGTTTGGTCGTATCCGCGGGTCGAAACTTATTGTGGATGGCAATAAATGTGTTAAAATTCGCCCAGCGGTCGTTTGAATGTAAAATCGCCAGGTTCTTTGACCAATTTTTGGGATGCCTGTTTGGTATTTCCACCTATAGCTGAAAAGGGAAGGGATACAATAAAGACGGCAAAACCCAAAACGGTTGCGACGATTCCCAAAGGCCTGACAAGAAGAAGATCAGCGGTCATTAGGGCGCCGCTGTTTTCCTCATCTAGCGTCTGTCCTTGTGCAAGGACAGACGTTCCGAATGGGATAAAAACAAGGGTTATAATTAACAATAGCACCGTGGATTGTTTTGTAATTTTATTCATGATTTCCTCCTTTAGGTTGGTTTGCTATCTATTAAAATGTTTCTTTATTAAAGTCGGTGCTTGAAACGTTCCGGTACGGACCGTTTGGGCATGAATGTTTTGGGCGTTTGAATAAGCCAAGGTCTTTAAAACAGGGTTGTTCATGACTGATTTAGAGATGGTTGAAAAACATTTGTATTAAGGCTATAGTGTTCAAAAGAAAATATTTAAGAAAAATCTAATTTTCACAGACAGTTTGCATATTACAGATTAGAAAAAAGCTGATGAAGTGTCAAGAAAAAAGCCTTCATCTCACATCGGTTTTGCTGCTTATAAAAGGAATTCAGACGGACTGAAAGAAATGACAACGGTATCATCTTGTATAGAAGTCGCCATCGCCTTGCCGGTATACAGCACATATGTTTACAGCGTTCCAAAAAACCTGTTAGCGCTGGTTTCGACAGGGAAAAGAGTTCTTGTACCATTTGGCCGGCGCAGAGTAACGGGATACATTCTGGGTGCATGCAAAAAATCGGATCAGGGGAAGATAAAAAATATTCTTGATATTCTTGATGAAGAGCCGCTTTTCCCTTCAAGTATGATACATTTTTTCCGATGGACGGCTGATTACTACCTGCATCCCATCGGAGATGTTATCAAATGTGCACTGCCTGCTGGACTTAATGTTTATGATTTTGCCGCCATTGCCATTACGAAAAAGGGAGAAGAAGCCCTTTCCAGGAATTTTCTTACACCTTTGGAAAGGGAAGTCTTAAACTTGTTAAAGGGAGAGTCTTGTGGATTAAAAAAACTTCGCGAAAAACTTAACAACAAAATTCCTAATGCCTTAATCTATGCCATGCAACATCAAGGGTTCATTGTTCATGAACGGGAGTTAAAAGGCGGGATCATAAAACCAAAAATACAAAGGCATGTGTCATTGATCGATTCAAATATCCCTATGGGCAATCTATCTGCGTCAAAACAAAAGATCATTGAAGCAATCAGAAGCCAGGGTGAAGTCAGCGTAAGCAAACTAAAAAAACTTGTTCCATCTGCTCCGAAATTAATAAAGCATTTAGAAGCGGACAGGTATATTTCTATTTTTAATAAACAGGTTTATCGTGATCCTCTTGGTGAATTTATAAAACCTGATACACCCCACAGGCTTAATGGAGAACAAAACCGTGTAGTCTCAAAAGTGATAAGGACTCTTGGTGGAAAATTTAGTACCTGGCTTTTAACCGGCGTTACCGGAAGCGGTAAGACAGAAGTTTACATGCATATTGCAGCAAAGGCGATTGACTCGGGTTATAGCGTTCTGGTTCTGGTTCCTGAAATTGCCCTTATATCCCAGACGGAAAGGCGATTCAGGGCACGCTTTGGTGATCGTGTTGCTATTCTTCACAGCGGACTTTCTGCTGGAGAGCGTTACGATCAGTGGGTACGTATTGCAAGGGGTGAAGTTTCCATCACCATTGGTGCCAGATCCGCTGTTTTTGCACCCTTAACGAATATTGGCATTATTATCGTTGATGAAGAACATGACACATCTTACAAGCAGGATAGCCGTTTGAGATACAATGCCAGAGATCTTGCCGTGGTAAGGGCAAAGCAACAGAACGCTGTGGCACTTCTGGGGTCTGCCACGCCTTCAATACAATCCTATTATAATGTAAAAACAGATAAGTTCAAGGGGGTTACATTAACACAGCGGGTTGAAAAAAGATCGCTCCCCAAGGTAACAGTTGTTGATCTTCGTAAAAGCAGAGATGTTCGGGGAAGTCGACGGTTTATCACTTCGGAGCTTTATGAAGCAATGGAAGCGACACTTGGACGCGGTGAGCAGGCGCTCCTTTTTTTGAACCGGCGTGGCTTTGCCAGCTATCCGGTTTGCTCAGCCTGCGGTGAAGCGATACGATGTAAAAATTGTGATATTTCTTTGACATTGCATCAAAAGGCCAATGCATACAAATGCCATTACTGTGGATTTACACGAGCGTCAGCATCGAACTGCATTTCCTGCGGGTCCTCTAAGATCATGCTTTTAGGGCTTGGGACCGAAAAAGTCGAGGCGGCGGTAAAGATGCTTTTCCCTCAGGCCTCAGTCGCCAGAATGGATCGTGACACGACGCGACGCAAAGGATCAATGATAAAGATACTTAAAGGTTTAAGAAACCGGACCATTGATGTTCTGGTGGGGACTCAGATGGTGGCTAAAGGTCATGACTTTCCAAACATTACCCTTGTTGGTATTATCTGTGCGGACCTCTCTTTGAATTTTCCTGATTTTCGAGCCGGAGAACGTACATTTCAGCTGCTGGCCCAGGTTGCCGGACGCGCCGGGCGAGGGGTTGTGCCCGGACGTGTTATTCTGCAGACGTATAACCCGGATCATTTCAGCATTTTATCTGCAACCGAGCAGGACTTGAAGCCGTTTTACAAGGTCGAGATCGGGTTTCGAAAGAGCCTGAATTATCCTCCATTTTCCAGAGTGGTTCAGATTAAAATATCTGGAAAAAACAAAGAAAAGACCCGGCAGCATGCCCAGACTGTAGGAGATCTTTGCAATACATTAAAACAAAAGAACAGATCGTTATCAAGGTCCCTTGAAATATTGGGGCCCATTGAAGCACCGCTTTTCAAGATTGCAAAAAAATACCGGTGGCAGATCCTTTTAAAAGGTTTGGAGGTCAAACCGCTCCACCGATTTCTTAATAATTTATGGCTCGAGAACAGAGCACTAATAAACCGGCGCGATGTCAAGGTCGTCCTTGATGTAGATCCGATTTTTATGATGTAAAATTAAAATAAAAAGATGCGCCTTGACATTCTATATAATGCACCTTAAATAAGCTGTTCATGCCTTGGCAGCTTGATGGTTGCTGAGGTCGTGAATCGGATGTTTGAGTCAATATGAACCGGCCAATTTTTTTTAAGGACATTTTTAACATGAAACTTAAACTTATTTTCATCTTTTTCGCCGCTATTTGTATTATGTCTTTTAATAGCGGCGCATTCGGCGCTTCGAAACAAACACCTCCATCACCTTCTGTCGTTGTACCCGAAAGCCGGTACACATTCCCCACAGTTATAGATGGTACTGAAGTCACACATGATTTTATCATACAAAACAAAGGAGACGCGCCGCTTGCGATTGAAAAAGTCAAAACCGGCTGAGGGTGTACCGCTGTCTCATATCCGAGACAGATCCCTCCCGGCGGTGAGGGAAAAATTGTTATTAAAGTCGATACAGCGGGATACGGCGGAAAAACACTCACCAAAAAAATAACGGTCAAAACCAATTCTCTGAAACATTCTGTGCTCTATTTGACCATTATGGGAAATGTTGAACAATTTGTTGACATTGTTCCAAAGAGAGTTGTTTTGCGTGGTTTTGCAGGCAATCCAATAAAAGCAAAGGTGAAGATCATTCCGAAAGATAAGTATCCATTCACAATTAAAAAAGCTAAGGCAACCAATACAAAAAACATTGCCTTCACACTGGATGAAACTAAAAGCTCAGAAAAAACGGAATATGTTCTAACGGTTGAAAATCTGAAAAAAACCAAGGGGCGCTATGTTGACGCCATAAAATTAAAAACAGACAGCAAGATACGTCCCGAAATTAAAATCCATGTTATCGGGAACATTCTCGACAGGCCGAAAAACGAAAAACAATAAAGATGGAAAATATCAAAGTTGTCGCTTTTGACTGTGATGGCGTCATGTTTGATACAACGAAAGCAAACAAGGCGTATTATAACGAAATATTGCAGCATTTCGGTCGGCCAACCTTGACCCCCGATCAGTTTGCGTATTGTCACAGCCACACCGCAGACCAATCGATTGAACGCCTGTTTAGTGATGCAAAAAGCTTCAGGGAAGCTCAGAATTATCGAAAAAATATGAGTTATGTTCCGTTTTTAAGATATATGGTTTTGGAACCCTATTTAAAACCTCTGCTCGAAAAACTCAGACCCAGATACAAGACTGCCATTGCGACAAACCGATCGAACACAATGGATCGGGTTCTTAGCGCACATGGTCTGGAAGAATATTTTGACCTGGTTGTTAGTTCCAATGACGTCGATCGCCCCAAACCTTATCCGGACCCGCTGATCAAAATTCTGGAACATTTTGAAATAGAAGCATATAATACCTTATATGTGGGAGATTCGGAACTTGACGAAATTGCTGCAAAAGCGGCGGGTGTGCCGTTTGTGGCGTATCAAAACAGATCTCTTTCCGCCAATTTTCATATCAAGAGCTTAAAAGAAATTGCTCAGATACTTGATATAAAAATAGCGTAACAATTTTTAATGTTTTTCAATGCAAATTATAACCGATGTTGTTAAAGACGCACAAAAAGCCGCCGATTTCATCTTCATGAAAGCGGCCCTGCTTGTTGTTGTCGTTGTTTTAGCCCTTTGTTGTGACGGGTTAAAAATAATTCATATTCTAAAGAACCTTTACAAAACATTCCCATCGGAGACACGGTTCAAGGTGATGTGGACGACGGATTATGGGACGGTCCGATTCTTTTTTACAAAGGAAACGGAAAGCCCATTCACCTGATCCTGGTGGAGAAGGCCCTCCAAAAGCTTCACTTATATTTCTATGACGGTCGCTACCAGTTAATAAAGAGCTATGATTGCAGTACCGGAGAACAGCCCGGGAAAAGACCTTATGGTATTACTCAGGCGGGAGTGGAGCGAGGAATGATGGAGCGTACGTATTCACGGGGTGCGCTCCCCCGCTTCACTCCGGCGTCTACGTGTCCGGTTATTTCAATGACTTAGCATCGGTGGCATTCCTGCCCCTTCCACGTTCTCCCGCGAAAAGCATGCGGGAGCCGCGGTCTCCCCTACTGCTAAGTCATTGAAATAAAGAAGCCACTCCGCCAATATCGTTACACGGGGAAGCGCACCTCGTGATATGTACGATTGATAGGTGTATGGGAGGTTTATTGATTTCCGAATCCGTTATTTGCACCGCAATCCGGGCACCCCCAGGTTATTCCGTTGCATGACATACCCCAGAAATTTTCCATCATGCATTCCTGACAAATAGCGAAGTCGCAACGGCATCTCCAGCAAAAAGGTGGATTTTTCCTGCAACAATGACATCCGATTTGCCGGGCTCTATGACGTCTTTGCCTATAAGATGTTTTTTTTACAGAGTCTGTCATGTTCAATCTTTATACATTTGTTCATGACGACATCGATGCCCGCTTTTACTAAAAGCGATGCCGCTTTTTGATTTTCGATACCAAGCTGCATCCAAAAAACCTTGGGTTGCATCCGTATCGCCTCGTGCGCATGGGGTAACATCTGTTTAGAATTTCTAAATACATCCACAATATCCACGTTTTTCTTGATATCATCGAGGGTGGTATAAGCGCTTTGTCCCAAGATCTCTTCTTGGCCGGGCCTGACCGGAATGATTCTATATCCATGAGCTTTCATATATCTGGCGACCCTATTGGAATCCCTTTCGGGTTTAGGGCTTAGGCCGAGGATTGCGATGGTCTTGGCATTTTCAAGTATATCTTTTATTTCGCTGTCTTCGCTAATTATTTTGCCTGATTTCATGTGATGACTCCTTAAGCGGCCTTGCTGTCTTATGGAATTAATGATAGGAATAAAAGCTTAACAATTTTTTAAATCGAAATTAATGCAACAGTGTATTCTTGTCAACCACTAGCAATCTTTAAAGATATATGGGATGAATATCATCTGCAAACTGAATCCATATGAAAAATGATAGAACATTATATTTGATAGACGGAAGTGCATATATTTATCGTGCCTATCATGCCATAAGGAGTTTGGCCAATTCAAAAGGTTTCCCCACTAACGCAGCATTCGGATTCACTCGAATGCTAATCAAACTCATAGAGGATCGATCTCCTGAATATGTGGTCATGTTCTTTGATGCCAAGGGGCCGACCTTCAGGCATGAAATCTACCAGGAATACAAGGCGAATCGACCTCCCATGCCCGAGGATTTGTCGATTCAGATTCCTTATATAAAGGAAATAACCCATGGATTCAACATACCGGTTATTGAAATGCAGGGTTTTGAGGCCGATGATCTTATCGGCACTTTCAGATATCAGGCTGAAAAAGCCGGGTTCTTTGTTGTAATGGTTACCGGGGACAAAGATTTTGTTCAGCTCGTCACAGACAATGCCGTCATCTGGGATCCCATGAAAGAAAAAACCATTGATATCAAAACGGTTAGAGACGATTTTGGTGTTGAACCTTACCAGATGATAGATGTAATGGCGCTTTCAGGTGATGCGTCAGACAATGTGCCCGGTGTTCCCGGTATTGGGCCCAAAACAGCCCTGTCTTTAATCAAAACTTTTGGAACCGTGGAACGTCTTTATGAACGCGTTCATACGATTACAAAGAAAAAACAGCATGAAAACCTAGTTCAGTACAAAGAACAGGCTTTTATGAGCAAAGAACTGGTTAAAATCAATATTGATGTACCGTTTCCATTTAATCCTGAAAATTTCAATTATAAAACACCGGATAACACCAGGCTGTCAAAACTTTTTAAAAATCTGGAATTTAGACAATTGCAGCAAGCTTTTCCCAAACGATCCGATCTTTCAAATAAAAATTACCGTGCGATATATGATATGTCGGTGCTGTTTGATCTGATTGAGCGACTTAAAAAAGCTGAAACATTCGCTATCGATACCGAAACCACCTCAAAAGATCCTATGAAAGCAAATCTTGTGGGGTTGTCGTTTTCAATGGAGCCTGACGAAGCTTTTTACATCCCGTGTGCCCACGATTATCCAGAGGCCCCGGAACAGCTTGAGCTTAAAAAAGTATTAAGCCAATTGAAACCCGTGCTTGAAAATCCGGATGTAAAAAAAATTGGGCAGAATATAAAATATGACTGGATGGTGCTTAAACGTCATGGGATAAACCTGGCCGGCGTGATTTTTGACACCATGCTGGCGTCCTATCTGATTAACCCTTCAAAACGGGCCCACAACCTGGACCAGATCGCTATCGATTTTCTGGATCACAAAACGACGACGTACAAGGAGATTTCAGGTAAGGGGAAAAAAGATGTGAGTTTTTCCGAAATTTCCCTGGAAAAGGCGGTGCCATATTCCTGTGAAGATGCAGATATTACGTTGATGGCCTATCATGTTCTAATGCCTTTGATAGACAGAGCGGGCCTGATGGAACTGTATAATAACGTTGAGTTACCCCTTGTACCGGTTTTAATGAACATGGAAATGACAGGGGTTTGTGTTGAAAAAGAAAAGCTCGTGGATCTTTCTAAATCTTTTGAAAACCAGCTTGAACAGCTTGAAAGCATGATTTATTTAATTGCTGGAGAAGAATTTAATATCAGATCGTCCCAGCAGCTGGGGAGGATACTATTTGAAAAACTCAAGCTGCCGGTTCAAAAAAAGACCAGAAAAAAAACAGGATATTCAACAGATGTTAACGTGCTGACAGCCCTTTCAGACAAGCATGAACTTCCGGAGCTTATTTTAAGACACAGAACCCTTGCCAAGTTGAAATCAACCTATACGGATGCCCTGGTTGATCTTATTCATCCGGAAACCGATAGGATTCATACATCCTACAATCAAACGGTTACCGCTACCGGAAGACTGAGCAGTTCTGCCCCGAACCTTCAAAATATACCCATCAGGACAGATGAGGGCATGGAAATTCGTAAAGCATTTGTTCCCAGGAAAGAATGGATAATGGTTTCAGCTGATTATTCTCAGATAGAACTCCGCATTCTGGCCCATTATTCCGATGATGATATTCTGATAAAGGCATTTAAAAATGATGAGGATATTCACACCCGCACCGCGACCGAAGTATTTCAGGTTTTTCCCTCATTTGTTACTTCCGAACTGAGACGACAGGCCAAGGTGATTAACTTCGGTATTGTGTATGGTATGAGCCCTTACGGGCTTTCCAAAGAGCTGGGCATCAGTCGAAAAATGGCCAAAACTTATATAGATAATTATTTTGCCAGATATAAAGGTGTCAAAAGATTTGTTGATCAAACCATCAGCGATGCCAGAAAAACCAAAAAAACGAGTACCCTCTTGGGCCGCATCAGGCTGCTGCCGGATATCAATAGTCCCAATAAAGTTGTACGGGAATTTGCAGAACGTACGGCCATCAACACACCCGTCCAGGGAACTGCCGCTGATCTCATTAAGCTGGCCATGATCCGTGTGGATGCCGCATTCAAAGAAGGCAGTCTAAACAGCGCAATGCTTCTTTCGGTACATGACGAAATCGTTTTTGAAGTTCCCCCTGAGGAGCTTGCGTCCGTCAAGGTCCTTGTCAAAGAAATCATGGAAGGGATTTGGAATCTAAAGGTGCCTCTGAAGGTCAATCTGTCATCGGGCAAGAACTGGGCTGAGGCCCATTAACCTGAATTTCTCATGAAGAATTTATCTAATCTTAGAACAACGTTAACACTCGCTATTCAGATTGTTCAGCATCCTTATCTTCTTGAAAACCTTTTACAGTTTCTTCAACCGTTTTGTAAACAGCCTTGAATGTTTCTTGAAAACCAGCCGGTCCCACTCTGCCCGTTTCAATAAATTTTACGACGATTTCTTTGGTTGATCTGAGAATCAGTTCATCAATTGAGCTCATTTTTGACACCTTTGCTTTATTTATAATAATTTTAATTTGTTATCAAAACTAAAGATTCGTGTCAAGATCCCTGCAAAGTTCGATAGGGTCTGCATAAAAAAATCAGGCGGTTTGTTTGACAGAAAAGGTTTTCTTCATTATTATAGCATTTCTCGAAAAATCGTAAGACTATTTTAAATTAAAATGTCATGGAGCATTAAAAAAGTGTCGGCATCATTAGAAAAGGAAATAAAATATACCATTGAAAGTCCGGATATTGTAAAGACTGACGTGCTTGTTCCAATGGAATATCAATATCAAAACCAAAGGGACATTGATATTGTCATTCAACAACCTGAGTATACCTCTGTATGCCCAATGACCGGATTGCCGGATGTAGGATGTATAACGATAACCTACCGGCCGTATAACAAAATCGTTGAATTGAAATCTTTGAAATTTTATCTGCTGCAATATAGAAACGTGGGTATTTTCTATGAACATGTGGTCAACCGGATCCTTGAAGATCTTGTCGCTGTACTGGAGCCCAAATACATTGAAGTTACAGGAGATTTTACGGCAAGAGGGGGTATTACGACCAAAGTTACAGCCGTGTTCAAAGGGAAAAAATAATGTTTCAAAGATTTAAATCCTTTGCCGTAAAGATTCATCCGGTCGTCGGTATGTTGTTTTTGCTGCTATGTTTAGTTTCGATTACAGGATGTTCCACCGTTGCTTCGATTGAGAAATCAACCAAGAGAATGGTCAGAGATTTTAGGGCTCCAGATAATGATTTGAAAAAAAGGGTTGGAATACTGTTATTTGAAAATAAAACGATTCTTGCTAACAAAGATGTAGAAGAGAAGTTTATAAGAGATCTATCTGAAACCATTGCATCTTCTTGCCCGAACATTCTTTTGGAAAAGCCGGGCGATTTCGGCTATCCTGACGATTTGGAAAGGGTGCCAAGGACAAGATCCGGATGGATCGACAACTTGGCCCTGGCCAAGACCGGTCGGCAGCTTGGTCTGAATGCCATTGTAACCGGCGCTTTAATAACCATCACACCGAACAAAAAAAAGCAGGGTGTCTTGTGGTTAAAAGATACCCATTATTTTGTCCAAGTGCGAATTGCCACGGAAGTTTACGATACTGAAACCGGTGCAAAATTACTGGATGAAAGTTTTGTTCACGATATAGAAGTTGATGAAATGGATCTGGAATCAATCAATGCCGACGGTGAAATGAATGCATTAATAGTGGATGAGGCGTTTGGGACCATTGCAGACAAAATGGGCGAAAAGGTTTGTAATGCCATCGTTTTTCAACCCTGGAAAGGGTTTATCGCTTCAATTGACTCAGACAAAATTTTTTTAAATTTCGGGGAAAACATTGGCCTAAAAATCGGTGATTTGTTTGAAGTCTTTGATAGCAGCAGTATATTCGAAGGGCTGGAAGGGCACCGATTCTTTAAACCAGGCCTTAAGACCGGTGAAATCAAAATCACTGCGGTATATCCTGACACTGCTGAAGCGATTCTTGTTTCAGGTCATGATATACGACCGGGATTTTGTGTTCAGCCAAAGGAATAAAAAAAATTTATTTCGGCCCGCTACTTCAAAGGCTTATCAACTTAAAAGGAATTATAATTTTTCTATGTGTTCGTAGAGTAGGGAGTGGGTACAGACTTCATAGTATTTTTTATCTGTCTTTCGAATGATGCTAAAATCGTGAGGGGAAATAACAGATATTCGATCTTCTCGTATAATTAATCTGTGGTACTTGCCGGTTACCGTTGGAAACTTTCCTGTGTGAACTCTAATCTTCTCCGCTTGTAACTCCGGGATGTGACACTCTAATGGCTTTAGGTCGATTTCTTGTGATAGTTTTTCAAAACCCTCGGCATTCAATTCAATACCGTTAACATTATGGCGCAACAATATATCATCTGTCGGTGTGGCGGTGCTATTTTCTGATGCTTTTTGAAAGACATATAGATTAAACGGGTTTTTTAGGTTTGAGATTGCTTGAGATAATGGTTTCGTACATTTGGACATTCGATCCGCCGCATTAATAGCAGGTGAGATCATGATGCGGTTACTTTCATCAAAGAGAAATGTCGGAGGGCTGTTATTATAACTTATTCCGATGCCCAGTTCGAGTACCGGAAGTTTATGTTTTTCGCTTTTTGAGTTATATTTCTGTACAATCTGAAGTGTTTTCCTTGCTATGCCACAAGCCCGTGCGACACAATACCATTCTTCAGGTGTATCTTCATGTTCAGATATTGCCAGGATAATTGCATCACCTTCGAGGAATACCTTTTCGGCCGAATAATCAAATAAAATACTGGTAATGGGAACAAAAAAATTAAGACTGAAAAAGGATGCCGGGTTTAATCCTTTTTCTTTCATTTTAAGCGTAATATGTGTGGAATCACGCAGGTCCGCCTTGATAATCACATGATGCATGATCGGTTTTTCTTCTGGTGGCTGTTCGTCGGGCAGTAAAAATTCATACAGAATATTATTTTCACGTGAAAGGTCGATGATCTTTTGTTCCGATACCAGATTAATGCTGTCCATGGCGCCTTTGAGCATCAAATAATTTTGAAAATCTCTGTGATAACGGGCAAAGTCATTTATAAATTGAATTAAATACTTTTTTTTCTCTCGAACGGTAATTTTTCTCAGATCTGCAATCTTTTTTTTCAAAAGTACAAGGGAGAAAGATTTACCATAAAATCCTTTTACACGAGAAAGTTGACTTGCGATATTCTTCCTTTGTTTGGGTTGAATCAGAAACTGTAAAACCTGATGAGGTACCAAAGGCGGACAATACTCAAGATAGACAGGTTTCATTTCATAAAAAGCGGTAATCCTTTTCATAAGGCCGGTCTTGTTAAATTTTTTATAGAAAAAATTTAACAGTCTTTCTTGGTTTTTGGCCAGTTTCTTGAGATTTTCGATGTCCTTTCGAGCCTTTTTTTGTTTTTTTAGTGATTGATAACGCTCCCTGGATTTAAAGCTGTTAAATAACAAATCGATATTATCAACATGATTTAACCATATATCTATGGTGTCATAGCGGGTATCCTGATAATATTTTTCAGATTTACCATACGCCTTTTGGGTAATTATTGCTTGATTTATAGATCCGCCCGCAACAGATGAATCAGTTAAAAAAATTTTTAAAAGAATTTTTCTTAATAGACTTCTGATTAAAGACAACAAATTTTCATAACTATCCGGATCCTCAAAACGGTGGCCGATCAATACGTATTCATCCATCATAAATAGATCTTCAAATGGGTTCTCTGCATGGATGATGGGATTGGAAAAGACATCATCAGGAAGAATTGTCTCGGGTCCCAGGATCGACTCGCGCATCTCTGTTATGTTTTCGTGTTGAACTTCTATCAGATACTGAAACAGCTCTGCAGCAACGTTAAGTAAAATGGATTTCTTATTCTGCTGTATCTCGGATAGTTTCTCTTTTATTTTGATATAGCTGTTTAACCCTTCGCTGGACGCGATTTCATGTCTTTGAGCATTATCATTAAAGTTTTCAATCAATGCGTTGTATTGGCATGGAATGTCTTGGGCTAATTTTTTGACAATGGTTATCTGGGCCAATAGATCGATTTGGATTTCTGAAGCAGACTTTGCCTGATTGACAGCCGTATGCAATACATCGCGGCAAAGATGTTTGAACTCGTCTCGTTCAGTGGCCAAACTCGATGTGGGGTCGATAGTCAATATTTTTTGGGCTTTGGCATGTTTTAAAAAAAGTTGGTAAACTAATTTGCTGATTGATTTACAAAAATCCGGACTTAATAGAACATCATGACGGATATTGTCCACACCCGGAGTCAGTCGGTCCAATGGGAATCTTACCGAATAAGCTTTGAGAGGAAGTCCTATAAGATCTGAAAAATTTGAAAACAATGTAAACATTATCTTAAATTTATGCGTCGTTTTGTAAAATATAAACTTTTAATAAAGAATTTAGATCCAATATTGTTATTCTGGCTCTGATTTGAATGCCAGATATTTTTTTTAACGTTGTGATTATATCATGAAAATTCATATTTCTCAAGATTTACACATTTCTTAAAAACATTATCGACATTAGATATTATTGCCTTAAGTGGTATTAATTCTCCCTGATACGGAATATGAGATGATGTTTTACAAGGAATGGGTATTATGATAAAAATATCCTGATCCTTAAGCTATATTTAATAATTTGCTTTTAATAAGGAGGTCCCAAATGACACTAAAAATAACGTGGTATGGACATGCATGTTTTTTAATTGAAGCAGGTAAAACAAAGCTGCTGACCGATCCCTTTATTACCGGCAACCCCTTGTCTCCAGTCCAAGCAGATGAGGTTGAGGCGGATTATATCCTTGTTTCACACGGACACGGGGATCATTTAGGGGATACTCTGGACATTGCAGCAAGAACCGGAGCGACCGTGATTTCAAACTATGAAATTCAAAACTGGGTCGTAAATCAGGGATTCGAAAATGTTCATCCGCAGCATATCGGCGGCGGCTTTGATTACCCTTGGGGTCGTGTTAAATTGACGATTGCCCAGCACGGATCAGCGCTTCCGGATGGCACCTACGGCGGTAATCCTTGTGGCTTTCTGTTTTACATCCATGGGAAAAAGATTTATCATGCCTGCGATACAGGCCTTTTTTACGATATGAAGCTTATCGGCGAAGAGGGAATCGATTTAGCGATTTTACCCATTGGTGATAACTTTACCATGGGACCGGATGATGCCTTGCGAGCGGTAAAACTGATTGAACCGACACACGTCATTCCGATTCACTATAACACATTTGATGTGATCAAACAGGATCCGCATGCTTGGGCCGATAAAGTGAAAGAAGAAACCTCGGCCAAAGTAACGGTAATGAAACCAGGAGACGTTCTTGAGCTTTAGCTTTTATCACTTTAGAATCCAATTCGGCGATATTCGTTATTGTTTGTTTAAGATCATATGATGCGTATTTTAGGTGAGTTAGAGTCAGCAATAATTTGTTCATTGACTTTAAAGAATTTGTAATATTATGCCGCAAAGAGATTATTATCAGATATTGGGTGTGAAAAAAGATGCCGGACCGAAAGAAATCAAGGAGGCCTACCGGCAGTTGGCCTTTAAATACCATCCAGACCGAAATAAAGAGAATCCGGAATCTTCTGAAGAAATGAAATCTGTTAATGAAGCCTACGCTGTCCTTTCGGATACGGCGAAAAGACATGAATACGATATTTTGAGGCAGCGGTTTGGGTCCTCTGCTCATCACCAGTTTAGAAGCAACTACTCTGAACAGGATATTTTCAGTGGCTCAGATATCAACCATGTTTTTGAAGAAATGGCAAAGGCATTTGGATTCAGGGGGGTTGATGATATTTTCAGGGAATTTTACGGGAAGGAATACCGAACATTTCAGTTTAAACGTCCCGGCATTTTTGCCGGAGGATTTATATTTACCGGTCCCCTTAAAAGAGGCGAATACGGTCAATCCGTGTTACCCCGGTCGGGCAAACTTGGAAAACTCTCCAGATTTTTGTTAAAACAAATCAGTGGGTTCCAAATGGCAAAAAACGGTAAGGATGTGGATGACGTCATTCGCTTGACCCCCGAGCAGGCACTGAAGGGAGGTCCTTATGCATATTTTTTGCGAAAAAAATCCAAGAAACTGGTGGTGAAGATCCCACCGGGAGTCCGTGAAGGGCAGCGAATACGGCTTGCGGGAATGGGGGAAGACGGGAAAGGTGGGGGAACGTCCGGAGATCTTTATCTAAAAATTCAGATCAAAAGACCTCTCATTCAGAAAATAAAAAAATCGATTACCGATCTTCGCAAAAGGTGAATAGTGCATTAGCGTAAGGTGCCAGAACAAACTATTCTTCAGACGACCCCTTTTAAACCGATTTCTTCGGCAACTTCCCGCATGCCCATAATTGTATCCGTAATCAGTTCTGTCCGTTCCATACCCAGCATTTGGGCACCCTTATCAATGATAGATCGATCGACGCCGGCGGCAAAACGTTGATCCTTCCATTTCTTTTTTACGGATTTGGCTTTTAAATCCATAACACTTTTTGAAGGGCGCACCAAGGCTGTTGTTACCACCAGACCGGTAAGTTCATCGATGGCATAAAGCACCTTTTCGAGTTCTGTTTTCGGCTCAACATCCGAGCAAATCCCCCATCCGTGACTGACCACCGCACGGATGTATTCTTGGGGCCAGTTATTTTCCTTTAAAATCTCCTCGGTTTTGCGACAGTGTTCTTCTGGAAACTGCTCATAATCGAGGTCATGAATCAGGCCGATAATTCCCCATTTTTCTTCGTCTTCTCCTCGTTTTCGGGCAAAATAGCACATCACACCCTCCACGGCCAGCGCGTGTTTAATAAGGTTTTCATTTTTATTATATATTTTTAGAAGGTTAAGGGCCTGTTCACGGGTTGGAATATTTGGATTCATTTTTTATCTCCTATGGTAAGGGTGTCAAACTGCATTGCCAGGAACTATACTCATGAATTTGTTTTATTGTAAATACCGATATAGAAAAACCTCTTGACAGGCGCTAGCATATCCTTTAGAAAATTTGGCAAGGTGCCTGTTAAAGGCTTAATAGGGAATCCCGTGAGAATCGGGAGCGGTCCCGCCGCTGTAATCCTGCCCCTTTTTCATAAAGGGAACCTTTTTAGCAAATATGTGTCACTTTTCCGATAAATTGGAATGGGAAGGCCGCTAAAAGGGCGGGAAAGTCAGAAGACCTGCCTGAACAATATAGACACACCTCCGCGGCATGACGGGGTGATGTGGCTTCAGAAAAATAGGGTCAAGTAAACTGGGTGCAGCCCTTCAATCTTTTGTTATGAGATTGAAGGGCTTTTTTATTTGTATGTATAAGGCATCTTCGGCGGGGCTGAAAAAAATAGTGAAAGGAGGTGAGAGCAATGAAAACGGGATTAATTGTGTATGTTGTTGGAACAGAGCCTGTCGATTGGGATGCGGATTCTGAATTGAGAGCCATCCAGCAAAGCAGTCGAGCTGACCTGGTTGAGATCATCACCGTCAAATCGGGTCATTTTGATGTTTTGGATGCCTGGTGGTCCCTTTTGACCAGAGGAATGAAGCGAATTGTCTGTATCATTGGAGAATTTACTCCAAACGGCAATCTGACCCTTAAGGGACGTAAGCTTTGTCTGTGTGAATAGGAAATAGGGCGGTTGTCATATTCAGACGATGTTTTTAGCGGATTAGAATACAAACCTCAACACCCCCGATTGAGGCCTTGGCCCAATTGGGGGTTTAACTAGTTTCCATCCATAAATGGCCTTTATCAGCAATCTCGGCGCTTACCCTGTGAAATGCGAAGCCTATTTCTCTGGGGTCAATCTGCGGGATTCCTTGTGCGACGTACTATAGTACGTCTCTTCGTAATCCCCTGATTTCCTTGATCTTGCGCAAAAATTCTAATTTCTGGATTGGAAACTCAATAGTGTCCAATATTTATTCGTGGATGGACATTAACCAAGATCATAAAGTTCAGGTCTTCTGTTGGGCAAAAAGTATCGCATCCGGTGCTCTCTTACTCGGTCGAGGTCTTCGGATTTTAGATCAGCAAGAACAAGACTTTCCTTGTCGCTCAAAATTTTATTAATAACGTTTCCGGATGGCCCAATGATCACTGCGATACCTGGAAAACGAAGCCCTTTTTCATTTTCCCCGGTTTGGTTGCAGGCGACGATAAATAGGCCGTTATCAAACGCTCTTGCTGTGAGATGGCGCATCCATGATCTGTATTTCTCTTCGGGTGTTCCTCTTGGGGAGGCATGAGGAATAAAAATCAGATCAGCACCTTTTATTGCCATGTGGGTGGAAAGCTCAGGGAAATGGGCATCATAACAAAGTTGTATGCCGAACTTGACGCCCCTTGCATCAAACAAAGGAATCGTATCGCCTGGTGTGAAAATGTCTTGTTCAGGAGGGGCGATGTGTAACTTTCGATAGACGCCCACAAACCCGTCTGGTTTTATGACCAGGTGGCTGGAAAAAATATGACCTTTTACATCTTTTTCAACAATTCCTGCCAAAATGATAATCTTTTGGGATTTGGACAAATTTGAAAGATCTTCGGTTATAGGACCGGGAACAGGTTCTGCCGCATTCTTAATCCCCTTAAGATTACTGTAGCCCGTGATATTCAATTCAGGAAAACATATGACTTGGGCACCTTCATTTTTTGATATCTTTATCCAGTGGACCATGGCGTCAAGATTACGACGCACATCTCCTGAAACTGAACGAAAGATCATGGCTGCAATACGGATGTCTTGCATAACGAATTTAGTACCTCAGTTGAGACAATACTGTCGGTTGTAGGGTATGATACGATGAATCCGGGTAATTGATGTATAAAAATTAAAGATCAAAATGTGCTTTAATTTTATACATTTTGGTTGCAGGCAGGTTTATAATTCCCTTTACACTTGTCTCCTGAGAGATATTTTCAAGGTTATTTTTTATTTCATCCATGGATTGAGCGATAAAGGTGAACCAGATGTTATACTTATTATCCCGCCGGTAGTTATGGGTTACTCCCGGATAACGGTTAACGGCCCTGGCAAAACGGTCAATTTTGCCTTGGGAGACCTTTGCCGCACAGAGAGTACTGACAAATCCTAATTTTTCAGGAACAAAATTGCCGCCGATCCGGCGGATAATTCCTTTTTTCTTCAGCCGTTTTAGTCTCTTGATAACTTGATCTTCCGAAAGATTAAGGTTTTCAGCAATTGAAAGATAGGGGCGTGTTGTTATAGGAAAGTCGGATTGAATCCGATTGAGTATCATTCGGTCAATTTCATCTATTGACAGCATGGTTTACTCCTGAAATTGTTCTTTTATCAAACGCACATGGACCTTTCTGGTTCGGGGGCCGTCAAATTCACAGAAAAATATTCCCTGCCACGTACCCAGGATCAGTCGGTCATTTTCTACGGCGATCAGTTCTGAAGGCCCGATAAGAGTGGATTTGATATGGGCCGGCGAATTTCCTTCCAGATGACGATATCCCGCCTTCCAGGGTATAATGGTGTTGATGACCATTAAGATATCATCTTTAACACTCGGATCAGCACTTTCATTAATAGTTATGGCAGCAGTTGTGTGCGGGACATAAAGCATACAGAGCCCCTGGTCGATGCCTGCAGAAAGGACGATATCCTGAATTTTAGAAGTAATATCGATTAGTTCCGTCCTGTTTGTCGATTTGATTGTGCAGATCATATCATCTCTCCATTACAAAAAAAAGCTCTGCAAAAATGCAGAGCTTTTTTTTGTAAAATGGGTAAACTAATTTTCGTCTTTTTTATTAGACACATCCCGTGGGCTTCGGAAGACCGGCCATCTTACATGCTCCCTTGCCGGGGCCTGAAGGGAACAGTTCATAAATATGTTTCAGTTTAAAACCAGTTACTTTTGAGAGGATCCGAACCATGGGAGCAATCCCATTTTTTTCATAGTATTCCTGAAGAACCGTAATCACCTTCTTGTGCTCATCATTCAATTCTTCAATCCCTTCCTGATGCTTTACCCACTGCACCCACTCTTCACAATAGCTTTCGTAGGTATCGATAAAGCCGTCTTCATCTACGGTAAATGTCTTTCCCATATACTCAACTGTTGCCATTCAAAACCTCCTTTTTACTTTAATTATTTTTTTGGCGTTCTGCCTATACCTTTCTTTAAAAAGAATTAAAACAATTATCTGATTGATTTGTCAATGTCAATATGAAAAATATAAATACTTTTTATTTGATAAAGATAATGTATTTTAAATTTTTGATTGCTTTAACTGCAATGCTGATTTTATTTGAAAGCAAAAAAGATATCCTGTAAGTGATGCTTAATTTGAAAAACTTGAAAAGGATAATCGATGTATTTTAAGGGTGTTAAGCCAAAGGTGATTGTAATATGCGGACCAACGGCTTTGGGGAAAACATCTACGGCCATTCATCTTGCAAAACACTTCGATGGTGAGATTATCGGCGCTGATTCAATGCAAATATACAGATATATGGATATCGGAACAGCCAAGCCCACATTGGACGAGCAAGCTCGTGTCAAACACCATATGATTGATTTCGTAAATCCGGATGAACATTTTGATGCCAGGAAGTATGCAAGCCTGTCCCGTGAAAAGGTTATGGAACTTTGTGGACAAAAGATAATCCCTTTTGTTGTCGGGGGGACAGGACTTTATATCAAAGCACTCTTTCACGGTCTTTTTAAAACCGAAGCATCAGACTCCGATATCCGTGGCCGTTTAAAAGCCGAAGTTCAGGCCCGCGGAAACGATTATTTATACAAAAGATTATGTCGGCAGGATCCCGACACTGCAAAAAAGATACACCCTAACGACACATACAGGATCGTGAGAGCTTTGGAAGTATACGCCTTAACTGGAAAAACGCTTTCGGAACTCCACCAGGTCCATGGTTTTAAAGACAGTCCGTTTGTCGTTCTGAAAATCGGTCTTCATATCCATCGGGAAATACTTTATGATCGTATTAACAAAAGAGTGGAGATAATGATCAACAGTGGTTTTGTTAACGAGGTAAAACGACTGCTGGCAATGAGGTATTCGCCGGAGCTGAAATCCATGCAGTCTATCGGTTATCGTCATATCGTCAATTTTATAGAAGGTCATTGCACATGGGATGAGACGGTAAGGACGCTGAAGCGGGATACAAGAAGATATGCAAAACGTCAAATGACATGGTTCAAAGCGGATCCGGAAGTCATATGGAAAGAACCGGAAGCCTTAGAGGATATCAAAGGGTTGATAAAAAAATTCTTGCAAGAAGGATAGAGATATATCAATAAGTAAAGAATCCTGGCCCGGAGGACCGGGCATTGGTTTGTCCCTGATAAGGGGCAGTTTGTCACCGAATCGATTCAGTGTGAAGTGACTAAAGTGAGCTAAAGTGCCTATTTATCCCTTATTCATCGGGGAAGTTAAGGCGTTGCTTTACTCCACTGGTTTTTTATATAATTGGCAGAATTCCTTAACTTTAGCTCACTTCAAACTTTTATCCTGATTCGTATGGCAGAGCCAATTAACTCTGGCCACGCCCACAAAACGTGGTTTTCAAGGTTTAAATGGATTATCATGAAAATAGCCATAGCACAGATAAATCCGATTATCGGCGACTTTAAACACAATTTTGACAAGATGAAGCATTTTGCAAATCAGGCCATAAAGCTTCAATGTGATCTTGTTGTCTTTTCAGAACTCGTGGTTACAGGATACCCACCTCGAGATCTTCTTGAAAGAAGGGATTTTATCGATGCGAATCTTGCCTGTTTAGAACGGCTGATGACCTCCATCCGCGGAATCGGGGTGATATGCGGCTTTGTGGACAAAAATCCTGCGGGAAAAGGAAAACCGTTATATAATACGGCCGTTCTTTTTGAAGACGGCAACATTGTTCATAAGGTTCATAAAAGGTTACTGCCGACGTATGATATATTTGATGAGCGGCGATACTTTGAACCCGGCAGGAAAAGTCTGCCATGTTCGTACAAGGGACACAGAATAGGGCTTACAATTTGTGAAGATGCTTGGAATGACGAAGATATTTTTCAAAAGAGAATTTATGCTCATGACCCCGTGGCTCAGAATGTTCAAGCCGGGGCTGATCTGGTGATCAATATTGCCGCATCTCCTTATTATCTGGGACAAGATAAATTCAGGCAAAACATGTTCGCGTTTATGGCACAAAAATTCAGGCTTCCCTTTATGTTTGCCAACCAGGTTGGCGGCAATGACAGCATTCTTTTCGACGGGTCAAGTTCTGTTTTCGACAAAAATGGTAAAGTGATTGCCAGGGCTTCAGACTTTTCAGAAGATATTGTGATCTTTGATTCAAAAACATTACAAGCCAGCAAAGACAGCATCCACAACATTTCACAATCGGATACGGAATCTATATTAAAGGCCTTGGTTATGGGAACCCATAACTATGTGACCAAATGCGGTTTTTCCAAAGTGGTTATCGGTTTGAGTGGGGGTATAGATTCAGCTCTGACCGCATGCATTGCAGTCAGGGCTTTGGGTCCAGAGAATGTTTCTGTGGTTTTTATGCCGTCTCCGTATACATCTAAAGAAAATTTTGAAGATACACAAAAGCTGGCCGCGAACCTGGGTGTGGTTCTGACCACCATCCCCATTAAAAGCATGTTTAAAGAATTTTTAAGGTTTCTCTCACCTGCGTTTAAAGACACCGAACCGGATATTACGGAACAAAACATCCAGGCCAGAATCAGAGGCACCATCCTTATGGCACTTTCCAACAAACATGGTGCACTTGTTCTCTCCACAGGCAACAAGTCTGAACTTGCCGTTGGGTATTGTACGCTCTATGGCGATATGACCGGCGGCTTGGCTGTCATTTCGGACATTCCAAAAACCATGGTTTATGATCTTGCGCATTTTATTAATCAGAAAAAAGAGTTAATTCCTCCCCGAATCATTACCAAAGCGCCTTCCGCCGAACTCAAACCTGATCAAATCGACCAGGATGACCTGCCGCCTTATGACATTCTGGATGCGATTTTAAAAGGGTACATCGAAGAGGTTAAGGGAATCGAAGATCTGGTTCAAATGGGGTTTGATAAAAGGGTTGTCGAGGATGTTATTTTCAGGGTTGACAGGAATGAATATAAACGGCATCAGGCGGCGCCGGGTCTTAAGGTGACGTCAAAGGCGTTTGGTTATGGCAGAAGATATCCACTGGCGCAGCGGTACACAGGAAAATCCAAACTATAGGTTAACCATCAACATGCTTTCCCTGCCATGAATTCCTTTTTTCAAGCGTTTCTCTAATTTGAGCGATGGTTTCCATCTTTTTAAGGGACCATGTGGGTGCCACCAGTTCATTTGGATGTGGATCTCCGGTAAGACGTTGAATAATCACATGTTTTGGAATACGTTCCAAAAAATCACAGACGATATCTATGTATTCATTTTGCTCCAGACATTTGTATTTGTTCGTGCGGTAAAGCGTATCCAGTTTTGTGCCCTTTACAACGTAAAGGAGATGAAGTTTGATACCGTCTATTTCCATATCGGCAACAGCCCGAGCTGTTTGAAGCATATGAACCTTTTTTTCCTGGGGAAGGCCGAGAATCACATGGGCACAGATATTGATACCCCTGTTTTTCGTTGCATCCACAGCCGCTTTGAAACACTTGAAATCATGCCCCCGGTTGATCAATGCAAGGGTAGAATCATTGGCCGATTGCAGACCGTATTCGATCCAAACCAGATAATTGTCTACATATTCCTGTAAAAGATCCAGTATCGGTTCGTCGATACAATCCGGTCTTGTGCCGATGGAAATTCCAACCACATCTTCAACGCTAAGGGCCTGTTCATATAGATGTTTAAGCGTGTTAAAAGGCCCATAGGTGTTTGTAAATGACTGGAAATAGGCTATAAATTTTTTTGCTTTGTAGCGTTTAAACAGTGCGCTTTTCGCTGTTACAATCTGATCGATAACCGAAAGTCCTTTTGTATGGGCTCCCGTGCCGGAGCCTCTTACATTACAGTAGATACATCCGCCTGTGGAGATGGTTCCGTCCCTGTTTGGACAGGAAAGGCCGGCATCAATGGTGATTTTTTGAACTCTGCATCCAAAGATATCTTTCAGATAGGTATTAAAGTCATTGTATCGTTGACGCATTTTACTCGGTATTGGGAAATGAGTATCGGTTCAAGTTTGTTTTTGGCGAATTAATGATTAATTTAGCAGGTTAATATATACATTTTTGCATAAAAGATGTAAAATAATTAATGATAAATTCGAAAAACATCGAATTTGTCTAGGGTTAGATGCCCAAACACGAAATACAAAATATTTTCGATAAATGATTTTATTCTGGCTTTCTACGAAACCATAATAAAAGCAAAATCATTGTCTATGGATGTTTATAAAAAAAAGTATGATATTATTGTCGTTGGTGCCGGCCATGCCGGATGTGAGGCTGCGCTTGCTGCTGCCCGAATGGGTTGCTGTGTACTTCTTTTTGCCATAGATCTGGATAAGGTGGCGTCCATGCCCTGTAGTCCATCCATTGGAGGCATGGCAAAAGGTCAGCTTGTAAAGGAGATCGATGCCTTGGGTGGTGAAATGGCGAAGATTACGGATAAAACTGCGATACAGTATAGAACCCTGAACACCAAAAAAGGCCCTGCCGTCCATTCTTCCCGTACGCAAAACGATAAAATCCGGTATCACATGGCCATGAAGGCCGTCATTGAAAAACAGCCGAACCTCGATCTGAAGCAAGCCATGGTGGAACGGCTTGTGGTGGAAGACGGCAGGATTGTCGGGGTGGAGGATCAAACCGGTTTCGGATACCAGGCTGATGCTGTTGTTCTGGCCACGGGAACTTTTTTAAGCGGTCTGGTTCATATCGGATTTAATTCTTTTAAAGCTGGAAGGGCCGGTGAATTTGCATCCTACGGCCTCCCTTCTCATCTGAAAGACCTTGGATTTAAACTTGGAAGGATGAAGACCGGTACACCGCCCAGACTCAAAAAATCGAGTGTTGATTTTAATGCATTTACAGCCCACGGTGCAGAGGAGCAACCTGTGCCGTTCTCGTTTTTTACGGAAAAGATTACCCTGCCGCAAATTCCAAGCTTTATCGGCCATACCAACAAGAAAAGCCACAAGATTATACAAGAGAATCTAAAGCGTTCGGCCCTGTATGGTGGTATTATAAAAGGGATTTCGGCTCGCTACTGCCCTTCTTTCGAAGACAAGATCGTCAGATTCCCGGACAAGGAAAGGCACCAGGTCATTCTTGAACCTGAAGGTCTTGACACCCATGAGATTTATGCCAGCGGACTCGGAAACAGCATGCCAATGGAAATCCAGATTCAATTTGTCAGATCCGTCAAGGGGTTGGAATCGGCGGAGATCATGCGGCCTGCCTATGCCATAGAGTACGATTATGTAAATCCTGTCCAGCTTAAGCCAACCCTTGAAACGAAGTTGATTTCAGGCCTGTTTATGGCCGGTCAGATTAATGGAACGTCGGGTTACGAAGAGGCTGCTGCTCAGGGAATTTGGTCAGGAATCAATGCCGCTTGCAAGGTTCAGAAAAGACAGCCCTTTATTCTTGACCGCTCCCAGGCATATATGGCTGTCATGGTCGATGACCTGGTGACGCGGGGTACACGGGAACCTTACCGCATGTTTACGTCAAGAGCGGAATATAGATTGATGCTTCGGGAAGATAATGCCGATATAAGATTGATGGAAATCGGACATGAAATTGGCCTTATCAACCATGATGCTTTAATGGATGTGCAAGAACGGAAAAAGCAAATTTCCGATGAGATCAAGAGAATTAAGTCCACTGTTATAAAACCCGGGAAGGAAATAAACGATTATCTCGTTCATCAAGGGACAACACCCTTAAAAAGTGGTATGTATCTTGATCAGCTTCTTAAAAGAGCCGAACTTAATTACAGTGCTGTTGATGCTTTGGCGAAAAACCCGGACAACATCAGCAGCAAGGTGGCCCGGCAAGTGGAAACAGAGATTAAATATGAGGGCTATATACACCGTCAGCTAAAAGAAATCGAAAAATTTAAAAACATGGAAAGGATGAAAATACCTGACAATTTTGATTTTAATAGGGTGCACGGCCTTTCCAACGAACTCAAAGAAAAGCTTTCTGCGGTCATGCCGTCTTCTTTGGGCCAGGCGTCACGTATAGACGGTATCACCCCTGCCGGACTTTCAGTAATTATGGTCGCCATCAAAGCTGCTGAGAGACAGACATCTGAAATCGGAAGTCGACCGTCGAATGGCCCTTGACACGTTGAAGCTTTTAACTTATTTTTATTGTTGAAAAAAATGATCATCGACGATATGAATGTGCCAATAAAGTAAAAAATGCTGACCCAAAGAGACAGGTTTGACGAAACCGTCAAGATTGATTTTAAAATAATGAGGTAATTGCAAGATGGCAGAAACAGATTACTATAAAATACTCGGTGTGAACAAAACCGCTTCTAAAAATGAGATCAAGAAGGCGTATCGAAAACTCGCCATGAAGTATCATCCGGATCATACCAAAGGAGATAAAAGCGCCGAGGAAACATTTAAAAATATCAGTGAAGCTTATGCTGTTTTGAGTGATAAAGAAAAACGAAAACAGTATGATACATTCGGTTCAGCCGGATTCCAGCAACGGTATTCACAGGAAGATATTTTTAAAGGTTCCGATTTTGAAAGTATATTAAGTGAATTGTTCGGTGGATCCGGCCGTTTTGGCGGTGGTGGAAGGGGTATGCGATTTTCCTTTGATGGCGGCGGCCCGTTTGGCAGTTATCAAAGACAGCAGCAGGCTCATCCAAAAGGATCTGATCTTGAATATGAGCTTCCTTTGACCTTGGAGGAAGTGGCAGCGGGGACCCAAAAAATCGTATCTTTTCAGCACAAAGGCCATAGCGAAAAGATAACAGTAAAAATACCAAAAGGAATGATTTCCGGAAAAAAATTAAGGGTTTCCGGAAAGGGTGAACCCAGCCCATACGGTGGTCCCACAGGAGATCTGTATATTAAATCAAAAGTGCTTGATAATCCGGTCTATGATGTCCAAGCACAGGACCTATATATCAATCGAGACATAAAGCTGAGTGAGGCAATTCTGGGCACGAATATTTCTGTTCCGACATTGAGCGGCAAAGAATTAAAACTGAAAATACCCGCTGGTACAAAACACAAAACAAAAATGCGTCTGTCCGGACATGGACTTCCCCATATGCACGGTAAAGGCCAAGGGGATCTTTATGTTCATATCCATGTCAATATGCCAAAGCGCCTGACCAAAAAACAAAAAGGTCTCATTGAACAATTGGCAGAGACCGGCTTGTAAAACAATGCATTTATTGATAGAATGTAGAGCACAAGGAATATTTTTCAATGGGATCATTGACAAGAATTTCCGTTCAATGTATTTTTGTTTTCAATTAGATAAATTGGCCTTTTATTAAAATGCCAAAAAAGGACCTTATAGATTCTCATTATGCCTGAACTCGTACCCGTCCTGTCGAAAAACGATATCGACAGCCTGGTCACACAGGTTGCACAGAGGATTTCTACTGACTATCGGAATCATGACCTTATTATTATCGGCGTATTGAAAGGCGTATTTGTCTTTTTATCTGATCTTGTCCGGTGCCTTGATATCCCTGTTCAAATCGATTTTATTCGCGTTTTCAGTTATGGTTCTGATGTGTCTTCCTCTGGAGAGATCCGTTTAACCAAGGATATAGAGGTTGATATAAAAGATAAAGATGTGCTCATTGTAGAGGATATTGTGGATACAGGCTTGACTTTAAAATATATTATCGATTATTTGAGATCTTATCACCCAAAGACGATCAAGGTGTGTGTCTTTATTGACAAACACGAGCGTCGTGAGGCAGATATTGCAATCGATTATAGTTGCCATGATGTAGCCAAAGGGTTTCTTGTTGGTTATGGCCTTGATTATAATGAAGACTATAGGTATTTATCGGGGATTTATCACCTTAAACTATAACCATTGGGGTATACTATGATTATTACCTGTAAAGAATGTAGCGCAAATTTTAAATTGGATGAAAGTCTTTTAAAGCCGACAGGTTCAAAAGTTCGTTGCTCGAAGTGTAACGAGATTTTCGTGGCATATCCACCAAAGATTTCAGAAGAAGTTGAAGCGCCTATTGAAAAGGCATTAGATATTGAAGATCAGCAAGTTGCAGAGGACCTCGAGGCCGACAAGAAGGAAATGACGGATCCGGATGAACTTGATTTTTCGGATATGGACAAGTTAATTGACGAAGAAGAAACGTTGGAGAGTGAAGAGATAGCGGATGAAGACACCGAAGATCTTGGGTTGGATCTTGATCTGGATATTGAGGCCCAAGTCGATCAAGAGGAACCGGGCGAACTTGATCTGTCCGATTTGGAGAACCTGCTTGACGAGGAAGAAGCAGCAACAAGTGAAAGCACAGCGGATGAAACGATTGAAGATCTGGACCTTACAATTGTGCCCGAAACTGATGTGTCTATGGAGAAGACACCCCCGAGCGCTGAGCCCGAAGAACTCGATGAACTCGATCTGTCAGATCTGGAAGATATTCTCGATTTAGATGAACCCATGGCCGAAGAGGAATCCGTACCGGATGATATTGAGCTCGAGTTGGATATGGAGACGGAACCCGAACTCGAAAAAATGCCGGAAGATGTTGAAGCCGAAGATCTTGAAGAGGTTGATCTGTCAGAAATAGAGAAAATGCTTGAAGTAGAAGAAGAAACAGAATCTAAAGAGGAGCCTCTAGAGAAAGAGATGGAGCTTGAATTGGATATGGAAGAAGCGCTTGCTGATACCCCTCTGCCTGAGGATTCCTCCCAAGTTGAAGTATATGAACTTGATGAAGCTGACGATACCGTGGATGAACCCGAAGCGGTAGAGGCTGCTGCAACTGAGGGGATGGATCCGGAATTTGAAGTTGGAGAAAGTGAAGAGGAGGACCAGTTCGAAGATGAAGTCGTCGATGAGGAACCGACACCTGCCAAAGAAAGACGCATCAGCAAACCGCTTGTTGTTCTGCTGATTTTAGCATTATTGGCAGGTGGCTCTTACGGAACCTATGTTTTGCTTGATTTCATGAATATTGAAATTCCTTTTATCAGCGATTATATCAAACCCAAGGTTTCTGATCCTGCCGGCAGTCTCAAGATAGACACTTTAGATGTAAACAGCAAATTCCTTCTCAATATTAAAGAAGGCAAGCTTTTTGTGATAACAGGGCGAGTTAAAAATGGATATTCAGGTGTTCGTCGTTTTATCAGCATCAACGGCAGATTGTATAAAAAAGGAAAAATTCTTGACCAGACAGAAACAGTTTTCTGCGGAAATTTTTTGTCGGATATTGAACTTTCCAATATTGAACTTGAAGCCATAAAGAAAAGACTTTCAAACCGTTTTGGGGATAATAAATCGAATATGCAGATTCAACCTGGAGGAGAGCTTCCGTTTATGATTATATTTTCGAATTTGCCGGACGATCTCGAAGAATTTTCCATTGAAGTGGCGGGTTCGACTTCGGAATGACGAGCACAAATTTAAACCTAAGCTGAGCGTTTCAAATTTTTGAAATGGTTAATTTAACAATATTTTTAAGGTATTCTGACATTTTGAATTTCAATAATTTGAAACCCTGCAGGATCTCCAATTTCACCGCATCTACTGCGTCAGATGCCGTTCCGCATAGACGACTATAGCAAAACGACATCTTCCTTGTATCTGCGGCAAACTTGAAAATCGCTCAACTTAGGTTACAGTTTTTAACTTGACTAAGCGAAAGCGAACTGTTAGAAATGCCGTTTTTCATATTTTAAACCATGTTATGGCGATGTAGCTCAGATGGTCAGAGCATACGGCTCATATCCGTAGTGTCCGGGGTTCAATTCCCTGCATCGCCACCACAGACAATTAAAAGCCATGATCTATGCAGGTTATGGCTTTTTCGTTTTTTCGGGGTGCGAACAGTGCGTAAATGGGTGGTGGCCCATTATCCTTCTTTATGGTTTGTGTCGTTTAGATGCAA
>CALLDL010000121.1 GCA_937998305.1 uncultured Desulfobacterales bacterium
GACAAACCGCTGCGGCCGTGACTGGCCATTGCCAATAGATCTGCATTTTCATTTTTTGCAGCATCGAGAATTGCTTTCACAACCGGACCATAGCCGATGAGAGTTTGGACGTTGATACCCTCTTCGCGAAATTGTTCTAGAAGAGAAGTAAGATAAGACTCTGTTTCCTTGATCTGATGATCTCGTTTTTCCTGGTATATCGACATGCCAATAATTTCATCATGTTCTAACAAATGTCCCGGTTCTATAACGACAAAAAAAATTGCTTTAGCCTTGAAACATAGTGCGAGGTTCTTCACATGAGGCAATATTGCCTCAGCTCGTTTCGAGCCGTCTAAAGGAACCAGTATCTTTTTATACATATCCCCCTCCTGTATCTAAAAAATTGAGATTCCCTGAAACCATTATCATTCCATCACACTGATTTAATAAAAATATAGGTAACACAATAAATACACAATACATTTATTATTTTGTAGATTTTCTCAATTTATTATAGGCTCATTTAGTGTCTGTGTCAATTCTCCATATAGGCTTTCCTGATGATATTTTTTAATTAAAACTATCTAAAAAAATCGATCAGATTGCAGCCGATAGTCCTCATTTGGGAAAAAATAAAGCGGATAACTTCCATTTGTCAATGCACGCTAAATCCAAACACAAACTCATTGCGAGTGTGCAGATTCCCCCTTGCTTTTCTTCGGCGAAGGCTCTTCGCTATCGTACACCTCAACATAAGCGTTGTGCGAGGGACATCCTTTTTCCCAGTGATTCCTTACTTTCTGGCCGATAAATGATTCTGGATATTTGCGCCCGATGTTGCACCCGGGGCAGACCTTGCTCCACCAAGCCAGTAATTTTTTCATTTCCATCTTCGACTCCTTTCGGAGAGTTTCCATTAATTTATGAAAATGTTTAAGTTAATTAGAAAATGGGCATGCGCATTTACCTTGCCAAGCTTCCCTTCCAATTTCAGCATGACGGCAAAAGAGGTTCAATTGTTGAAAGAATTAATGCAAAAAAACCCCGCCTTAAAAGGCGGGGTCAAGTGTCAATCCCCAGATATTACAATAAATCACCGCAGTTTGACAAATCATTAAGAGAATCGGAATTTATGCAGCCGCCTCAGAGTCTTGGATCTGACCTGAACCGAAGGAAGGTGAAGTATCAGATTTAGCCGTCGAGGTAATCATTTTATAGCTCCAAAGGAGTCGATTGCCAATCAATCTGGCCAGGCGTTTAAAGAAAATGAGCCCCGGGCCGGGATATTTTTCAATTACCTTATGGAACTGTTCTCTGTGAAAATTATCCAGAACCGTCGGCTCCAAACACTCTCCCGATGCTGAATAAATTTCGCGATCGATCAGGCTCGACCAGCCAAAAGCCTCACCAGCACGGTCTACGGTGTAAACCACTGGCCCGGTTTCACCGACGGTCAGTTTAACGCGTCCTTTGATCAAAATATAGAAGTGATCTGCGGGATCTCCCTCACTGAAAAGAAAATCTCCCGTTTGATACGTTTCTCTGACGGCGATACCCATCAAATCCTTTACAAAATCCCTGTCCATTTCCCAAAAAAGAGCTGATTGTTGGATATACATGGCTCCCCCCTTTCATTTCAAATACCATAGGTTGCAGAAAAAGACGGTATGGAGCCCATGGTTATAAGATAGCCGGTTTCAAGGGTTAACAATTCGGAAAATCGTTCGCTTACCCTATTGAAATAACCGCATTATAACCATTAATGCGTTAAATCCCCAAAGGATGCCTTGCGGTTCCTTTGGGGGTAAATATTGGGATTTTGAGGAGTCCTTTGGTCATTGGGGCCTCACTAACGGTTTGGCTCAAAAAGCTCCGATGCCAAATAGATTGAAATCAGGAAATCAATATTGCGTTGCCAGCCGGTAATTATCTTGTAACATATAGTCCAAACATCGCCAGCTTCAGGACAAATGCATAAAAGGATCGAATGAAGGTGGTATTAAAGCAACCGAAAAATTTGAGAAGCTTGAAAGCCGCATGAATTGTGAAAGGTATTAAAAGTCCATCTCAATACTTTTCATCTTAAAACCTTCCTTTTTTATAGCTATCAAAATAAGCAGCTTAGTATTTGTTCGTATCCTCCTTTCATTTTTACTCTCATCCTTAGCCCCTTTAAGAAAACCAGCCGGCTTCCAATAGCCTTTATTATGGAGTACCAGAAACAAGCATAAGACTATCTACTATTAGCAGAACAAGATATTTTTTATTGTGAGAGTTCAAGCATAAAATTATTTAAAATTAAAGGACTCACCTCAAGAAATCTTTTGCAGATTTAGGAGACTTTGTCAATGGAGCTTAGGGCTCATTTTCATAGGTAAATATCCCAAAATTATAGGGAATCATCCCAAATGTTGATTTGAAACAACTATCATTAGTTCAAGGTGTTGAATGTATGACTGAAAATGAGATAGGACCAAGAGCTTAATTTGTAGATAGCTTACCATGGGAACTGCCTGAAGCCAATTCATGCTTAATACATATATCATCAAAATGGAAAGAGCAAACCCGGTGAAATGGATTTGCCCTATTTAAAAACGATATCACAGGTTCTGAACTCACTTTTAAAACTACGGATACATAGGAGCAGGTATCCAAAGTGTGGATAATAAAAAGGCAGGGCCATTGCTGACCCTGCACGTTAGATTTTGCCTACGTGAAGACAAAAATCCTTAAGCCGTTCAACAATTCTTTTAAGGCAAAATGATATATTTAGATGCCCTATCGAAACGACCTCCATCGTAAAGCCGATTCTCTATTTTTATTAAATCCCCATGTTGCCAATGACTAGGAATTTCTATTGCGATTCTGTTACCTCTCCATAACTGATAAGGAATAGTTCCGCCAGAACTAATTCGATGAAACTCGTCTACGCAATATGGAGATGATGTATAATGTTTGACTACTGGCTGATAGCGTCTACCAGGAGCGTCAGAAGGATCAGCAATCCTATTCCAAATAAGCCAAGTTTTACCGAGCTCTTCTGCAAACTGAAGTCCTGTTGGAAGTGGTGGATAAAAGAAACCAGAAATATAGACAGGTCTTATTTCAGTTTGTTTAACATTATTAATATCCATGTATGTCAAAGTAATTTCCCACTGATTTTTCATCCAATCTGCTGGTTGAAGATTAACCCAAAAATACTGATCAATGGGTCCAAATGGATAATCTACCACTCCAACACATTCAGGGTGGTCCTCTATAAGGCTAACCTCAAAATCACTGGTTATATGTTTGGCTTTAATACTGATCTTACTCATTTCGTAGTACTCAGTTACTCCGGCATAGATTGTAACATATGCACCGGAATGCCCATCAGCCCCGCCACGTAGACCTAAATGAAATTCAGGATAATCAATCATATTGTACACAACACCTGAATCATTCAAATATGTGGCATTAGCTGTTCCTACCAAAAACAATAAACATACTACCATCATAAAAACTTTCATGAACTTTTCCATTTTAAAGTCTCTTTTCTTTAATTTTTGTTTATATTTATTCTGTGCTTTTTAAGGGCTCCAACTCGTAACCAGGTTTGAGCTTCAACTTAAATTTTCCAGAAGAACTCCTGATCACTTTTCTAAAATCATATAGTTTTTTCTGAAGGTTTTTCGCAACATCCATACTCGCTTGTCGAAAACCGGTAAGACTATCTTCTCTGGCTTGTTCTGATAAATTGATGGGCGTCGCTTTACTTTTTATATGGTTGATACCTGAAGCTCTGAATAACATTTGCCGGCTTGGAATATGAAAGAGAGCAGCATCCATCAAAGTGTGTGTGTCATTTTTCTCTCCTTTCACGAAGTAATATCCTATAACCGTCCAATAAGTTATGGATAATGCTCCTGTATCCTTAAATTGTGATTGATCATAGGACACTAACATAACGACATCTATACCAAACAATTGTCTCAACGTATCCAAATTTGAAAATCCTCCGCCCTCCTCCAGGTAAAGTGAAGGAATCAGCTCTATTGATTCAACAAATTTATATTCTTTAAATTGAGATGCTATTTTCTTCATTAGGTTCATTTTTTCCTTTTCAGGAAATCCTTCCCCATTATACTGAGAAGGTGCAAATGCAATTCCTGCCTTTAGAGGTACGGTCATTGTTAGTTCCACTGTTTCTTGGATCTTGGTAGTATTTTCATCGGGACCCAGAAATCGAATAATACTGGTTTTATAATTTTTATAGAGCTTTGGAGGAGCTGTAGTACAGCCTCCCATTAAGACAAATAGTAATATAAGACATAAAGCCATATCTAAACGGTATCTCATGATGACAACCTCCATTAGAAAGCCAATACAAAAATTAGATCTCTTACCATTATTGTGATATCCATTAGTAACCATTGGTTGAACTCCATCCGTTTTAGTTATAATGGAACCTATTTTTATTTTTTCTCGCTTCATCGCCGACCTCCTTTTCTTAGACATAATAGCAAGTGTTGTGCCATCACCCTTCCATCACTCACCAGACAAGATCAACCTAAAGGGGAAAAATCAGGAAAATATTTAGGCGTCGAAATATATTATAGTATTTTAAATTGGATAGACATTTTGTCGGGCAAAGAGGGAAGGGAAAAAATTGAAAATTTTTCTATATCGGAGATGTGTAAACTTAATAAGGAATCGTCAGAAGGATGCAAAAATGCTTGACATAATTTTATTAGATTTTATGTAAATCAACTAAATCAATGAGTTGGATAATAGAAAGAATCGTTTACAGTGCAAAAGAATTTGCATCGTTCCGGTAGGGTCCTGTCTGAATTGGTCGCTTGTATTTGAAAGTTTTTTTAATATCTAAAGCAAAATCCACCATGTGTTATGGTCGATTCTTTCGATAGAAAATAAAGTACTACTATTCACTATTCAAGCTTTGACACCGTTTCCCTTGAATGATTTTTGTGACCGGACCACTTGGGCAGATCATCGTTTATATCGATAACCCGCACACCGTAGAAGATATGGCACGTTGGTTTGAATTTCGCTGGAACTTTTGATGCACCCCCAAAATTAAAAAGTGATGGAAACGCAAGCCACATATTGCGTCCTTCATCAGCAATGAGGGTACCACACAAAGCACAGCTGACTTTGCAAGGAAGAATTCTCTCGTGTTTATTGAGTTCACTGTTGTAAAAGTTCAGGTGATCAATGCCTTTCGTAATTCTGACGTCATGTTTGTGAAATATAGCTGCCCATTGCATAGGTGCCCCATGCAGTTTTTGACATGCCAAACAATGACATATTTTTGCATCTACAGGATCCGAGCACACTTCGTACTGTATTGCATCGCAAAAGCAACTTGCACGGTATTTAGCTGTAAAATTAACATCAGTCATCGACGCATAATCTGGTCCAAATTCTTTTTTCATGCTAATCATATCCTACGGAACTTCCGGGACGTACCTGAAAAGTCCCTTCTATCAACCAGCCAATAATATTTGAGCCACTTCAGCACTAAACTCCATACTTTCCTGGTCCGCTGATATAATGTCGATCTCAGAAACAGATGAGGCACCTATGCCAAGCTCCGAGGCCCTTGCAATTTGTCTCTGATCGAATATCTTCGGTTGCATAATCGCCGCATTACTGCCGATAGCCTTGAGTACAGCGACGCCAGCCGCATCGATGGCCACACGATCGGTCGATGCCAAAAAGATATTCCCCTTTGCTCGCCTTCCTGTGGCGGGACCGCCATCCGTAAAGGCATCGATGCCATCCAAAACGATAATGTCGGGCGAAAAGGGTTGATTAATTTCAGCTATCATTTCCTGTTGATAGACAGATTGGTGCAGTTCACCCATATATTGATACCCATGCCGAAATGTGGGAACCACGCCCACATGCAGTTTAAGCGATAGGGTAAATACACCGCCAAATTGGTGAGTCTTCAAACAACACGTGGATATAAGGCACTCTGCCTCGAGGATGGGCCTTGCAATGCGAAATCCATTTTCCCAATGGCTATCCTTGGGTTTAAATTCAACCCAATCCTTTTCTTCCAAATTATCAAAGTCAATAACATGAACATCCTTTTGCTTTAAAAGAGGAAGAATCCCCTTTTCATCCATAACTTCCCGGGTCGGTGGATAGCTCCTTTCACCCAAACGTATGGATTTTGCCCCCATGTCCCAAATCTCATCCACCAGCGCCATCAAAGTGTCATTGTGAGTTGAGCCAGGCGTCGGATCTGCTGTATTGAAGTTTGGTTTTATAAGAACATCTTTATTTTTTACAGGATCGATTCCCAGGGTGGATATAGAAGATTTAACGCCAGTCCTCCTGTCTTCTGTTTTTACAAATGAAACTTTACTCATCTTCATGCCTTTCTTTTATTTAGATTCACTTTTCACTATTCAAGTTTTTACAACAGATACCAAATCAATAGCAATGTTAAGGAAGTTTCAAGAAGTTATTTACTTATTTATGGACGTCCCGGAAGTCCACTTTATTCACTATTCAAGATTTGACACCATTTTCTTTCTTTTATTCGAACGATTACCGTAAATTTGCTTCCTCTTTTTTTGCCTCCAGGATTATACCAATAATACGGTCTGGATAATTCGGAGGAAACGTCCAGAAACGCAGCCCGTGCTCATTGTAATTTTCAACCAGTCCGCGTTTCAGTGGGTCAGCGTGGAATATAAATTGGACCAGAACATCGCTGC
>CALLDL010000122.1 GCA_937998305.1 uncultured Desulfobacterales bacterium
CCCCATCTTCGGCGGTATCGTATACAGCTTTACCCCTATGGTCCGCATCGGAGTTCTGGGGGGAGTGGAAGTCGGAGGAGAGCTTCGCCTGGAAGATGAAAACGGCCACACAATCATCGAGGAAACCACGACCCCGCCGGATTTCTGGGCATTACCTTCAGCGCCAGGTTTTAACACGAGATGGCAACCGGTTATAATTTCCTCAAATACGTATAATAATGTAGTTTTGGGGATTAAAAACAGTTTATTGTGCAGTCCGGATTCCCGAGGCTTGATGCCATCCACTATAGGTTCCCTATCTTTACTGTCTCAACGCCGAATGCCGTGTTTTGATACATGCAATAAGTTAAGGCTATCAAGCCTCTGAATTAATGTGATATCCAAAACGTATCATCTAAACAACTGTGGATTCAGATAGTTGTTGGCGCTGCAAATATCAAAAGTTTTGACAAGCCCGAAATTTGTAAGGTCAATATATCACAGATAACGCCATGCCTGATGTAAGGAATGGATGTCTGAAAAACAATCTTGGCTTGATATCTACAGTCCAAATTTGATATCTGTTAACTTAGCTGATCTGACATCATGGCAAGATATTCCCTGTTTCATTTCGGTCATAAATCTTCACTTTTCGGAAATTGAAGCTTCCATAGGAAGTCTTAAAATTTTCCACCCCCAAAAAGACTTCCACTGCTTTATCTAACAAATGGAGGTAAGATGGATATTTGGTTCTTTTTGATGGAAATGGTGATGCTTTTGGGATGTGCATTTTTTTTGGGTGCTTTGGCCCAGCACCTTCGTCAAAGTCCCATTGTAGGATATCTGTTGGCAGGTACAATCGTAGGACCTTTGCTGTTCAATACCTCTGCCGTCAACCAGGCCGCAGAACTTGGTGTCTCTTTGCTGTTATTTTCCATTGGCCTGGAGTTTTCTTTTAATCACCTCCGAAAGATGGGTCGCATTGCCTTTGTCGGAGGTACGATTCAGGGAGAGATATAAGGACTAATTAAACAACAATAAACAGTAAGGCATGTTCAGCTTTGGCTCTGTCTTTGTGCTTGGTGGCGCTTGCAGATACCTGCAATAAGTTGAGACTATCAAGCTTCTGAATTAATGTGATACCTAAAAGATATCGTCTAAATAACTATCGATCCAGATAGTTGTAGAATTGCAGGAGATCAAAAGTTTTGACAAGATAGTTTTTTGTAAGATAGTCTCAATATATCACAACCAATTGAACGGATTTTATATTTCCAGAGATATAGCAGAAATCTGCATGCAAAGCCCAAAAAACAGGGCCAGAATTGACCCTGTTTATTCTTTGAGATCGGCTACCCATTTTTTCGAAGGCGGGCCAATCAGCACCCTCAATTAAGGAGTTGCATTTAGAAAGATAATACTTTAAAAGTGTATTATGGACAGGTAAATTATTTTAAATTTAATCAAGGAGGAATCATTATGAAACATGCCGCACTTTTACTGAGTATAGTCTGCCTATTGGTTTTCGTTGCTTGTGGGCAGGGCGATAAAACTGAAAAAGCTGCTGTCAGTGAACCTGAAAAAGCTACTGTCAGTGAACCTGAAAAAGCTACCGAGATGGCAAAAGAAAAGGCCGAACCAGCTACCGAGATGACAAAAGAGAAGGCTGACGAGATGGCGAAAGAAAAGACTGACGAAGCCACCGAAATGGCAAAAAAGAAGGCTGACGAAGCAGCTGCGATGGCAAAAGAGAAGGCCGGAACAGCTACTGAAATGCCGAAGCAATAACAGTTAAAAATATAGTAATCTTATTGGAGGGTACGGGCCGTATGCAGCATGTGTATACGGCCTTCTCATTTGTCTGGACACACAAGATGTTGGGGTGGTGACATCTGGAATGAAATCTGTGATATCTCCAACATATCAGCAAGAATAGACCGGTTTGAAAAATTGTGATATTTAAGATATCCGTAATCAAGGTCAATCTGTGGTATTCTCAATATATCTGAACTTTAGCGGTATTTAGTTTTTGAATACGATAACACATAGCATTTAATGACGGATAACATTACCTAGGTGATGATATTTAGATCTATATAATCAGTTGTTAGTTGAGATTTCGTTTATGATGGTCAAAAAGGAGAAGCCATGAAAATACTTCGACATATTGGCTCATTGGCATTCGTGGTCGGGCTTTTTACCGCAGTATTTGCTGGGATACCATGGCACGTAATGGTTGCCGATGATCCGGTCGTTCCCTGGTGGCTGAAGATAGCGATATTCTGCCTTTTGGGGGGTATCCTTTTGGTGTTGGCGACATTAGCTCTCGAACAAATGGTACTAACGGCACCAGTAGAAGAGCCGCTAGCTACTGAGTCTGATCGCACGGTTTTGCTGTTGAACTCCGATGTACTGCCCGGTCGAAAAATCACTGATATTCTCGGTCTAGTCCAGGGACACACGGTATTTGCAATATGGCTTGGCAAAGATCTATCCGCCATAATCAGGCTGATTCTTGGTGGTGAATTGACTGAATACACGGAAATGATGGGGACTGCTCGGTCAACCGCTACCGAGAGAATGACAGCTAAGGCTGCTGAAATGGGAGCCGATGCAGTCATCAATGTTCGCTATATGACTACGAGTGTTGTAGCCAGTGCAGCTGAATTGTTAGTGTACGGAACAGCCGTCAAGTTCAGCTATCCATGCTCTTGCAACCGATAGCTAATCGATACAGCTGAAGAGCCCCTTTATAGGTATCTCCAACGTATTCAAATATCGGCCGAACTGGTGATACCTGCAATTTATCGCTGCGGCATAAAATCCCTCAATAAATTTGATATGTTATGAGTATCACACTTGGATAAAGCCTCATTTTTCAGACTGGATTGAGGCAGGAGAAATCAATATATTGTGATATGAGTTTTAACC
>CALLDL010000123.1 GCA_937998305.1 uncultured Desulfobacterales bacterium
AATCGTCAATGTCTTCACCAACCCAGGAGTCGTTTCGGCAAAGGCACTGATCGGCCCTTCGAGGTCGTCGTCGTACGTGACTTGTGTGGCTGATCCGTCTACACCATTATCATCGAAGCTACCTTCCACTTTCACCACCATTCCTTCACGCAGATCGTCCTCTAAACCGAACTCACCTTCAATTTCAAACTCGGCCTCAGACGTTTCGAACTCGACCCCGTTGACGAAAATGCTGCCAAATCCTTCAACAGCCCCGGAAGAAGCGCCCGTCACACCTGAGCCGCCAATTCCTCCACCACCGCTGCTGCTTCCTCCTCCGCCACCTCCACAGGAGGCTGCCAGGATGAGGAATGCAACTGCCAAAAAGGTTTGAATGTACAATCGCAGTTTCATTGTTTTTCCCCTCCTTCTCTTGTTCCCGGACGCTCCTCATCCAGGCTTTCTTCAAAATAGTAAATACCTACTCCCACTTGGTATCTCCCCTTTCCTTTTATCGAGGGATTTACGTCCCTGTCATGCTTGGAAAAGCTTTTGTTCAATTTCTCTAAGAGCTGTTGACCCTGCTCTGCGGTCATCTGTCGTAATTCCGGTAAAGCTTCCGCCGGCACGTTGTCGTAGGAGACCTTGCGCTGAAAGAACGGAGCGTCGCTTTTACTAATGATGTTGTGGTCGATGGTTTTTATCAGGTGCGACACATCTGTGCCCAGAATAGTGAGCATTTGAGGCTCGTCCCCGCGGGGAACGTAGGCCCTGGAGAGCAGACGGATTTTGTCCTTCTTCTCAACTTCCACCAAGCCCACTCGAAGAAGCTCGTCCAAAACCGCACGCGATGGGACATCACCGCTGTAGTCTTTAACAAGATCGCTAAAGCTGGCCTCACCTTTCTCAAAAGGTAGAGCCACAGGCTGGCCACTTTTATCGGTAAATCGTCGATCTGTTATCCATCCACCGATAACACGGGCGGCACGGTTGTAGCGATCAACGTTAACTGCATTACTAAGTACTTCCGTACTTCTTAGCCGGCTCACTTCCTTTCTGGAAAGGCCCGTGAGTATCGAAACCCGTGAGATGGACTGCTTCCTTCCCTTTATGCCAAACTCCCTGAAGGCAACGTCAACGTAAGCCCACCTGGCAAGGTCCGCAAACGTCTTGAAGGGTACTCCGTTGCGCAGGAGAATTCGGATCAAGGGGCTCAGTATCAACAAAGTTGCTGAAGCGAGGATTTTTTTAAGTTTAGTTTCCACTTTTTCCACCTTTTCCGATCGGATTAGTAGGTCTATATTTGGGATTATAATCCCAAATTGTTCAGAGTCAACCCTCCCAAGGTGAAAAAATTTAAATAATTTTTTCACGGGCGATCCGAGCTCGTATAGTTAAATGGGATTTCGAATTATCAAAATACAAAGCATGTCAAGACCTTGACTCCGTCGTTACAGCTACTTATCATTAATTTTATTGCCTATAAAATTAGTAGATATTTACGATCAAGGATAATTTCCCCATAGTTCAATAGTTAAGGAAATTATTGCTCATTCCAGAACTCGACGCGGAAGTCGTCAGCTATTCTGAGGGTGTGGAGGTTAATCGAGCTAAAAAACAGCTAAGTCTATTCTGTAATGGCAATTCAGAAATACCAAAGGGTTGGCAATGAAGAATTTCGTGGGGACATTAAAAGAAAATAATTTTTTGAAAAATAAATTGCTGCGGCGAATTTTCATCCTATCTGTTCTTATTACGATAGGTATGCCACTATCCTATCTATTATTTATTCACCCTTCATTTGAAAAATTGATCATCATGGATAAAGAAGAAGACGCTCTAAGTATAGCAAGACATTTGTCCTCGTTAGTTCCCATAAAAAGTAATAAACTGACAAACTCTAATGTGCCGGCAGATTTGTTGAAAGAGATAATAAAGCACAACGATCATTTTGGCTTGACAAAAATAAATATCTATTCAAACGCGGGGGAATTAATTTTTTCAACAGACAAAAGCCATATTGACTACGTTCATAATAGATATTTTATTCAAAAACTTCTCACTAAAGGGAGCGTATCCACTAGATTTATCGCCAAAGACGATATGAAAACCGGCGGTAAAATACTACCTTTCGATATGATTCAAACATATGTACCATTGAGGAATGGCAACATTATTGTAGGTGTTTTTGAAATATATTACGACATTACCGAGAGAATGGCGCAACTTTATAATTTGAAACTTCGCTCTTATATCTTACTGCATAGTTTTGCCTTTACGCTCTTGATTATTATCACCTTTGTACTGATCAAAGAACACAGGTCCATCATCAAGCGCCGGCAGGCGGAAGTTGCATTACAAGGTCAACTCCAATTTTCACAACAGCTGATCGATATCATTCCGAGCCCTATCTACTATAAGGATGTCCAAGGCAAATATCTGGGGTGCAACTCGGCCTTCGAGAAATTCTTTGGCTTATCGCAGGATGAAATTGTCGGTAAAGCTGTGTCTGACCTGGCACCCAAGGAGTGGGCAGACATACACCGGAAGTCGGATCTCGCATTATTAAAAGAACCAGGAAACCGAGCCTATGAGACTATGACTGAGGCCGCCGATGGTAAAATGCATGATATCGTAGTCCATAAGGCTACATATAAAGACATCTCTGGTGCTGCCGCTGGATTGGTGGGGGTCGTAACTGATATAACTGATCTCAAGCAGAAGGAGGAAGCGCTGCGCGCTTCGGAGAACAAACTCCAAGTGCTATCCTCACATCTCCTGACGGTCCAGGAAAGAGAGCGG
>CALLDL010000124.1 GCA_937998305.1 uncultured Desulfobacterales bacterium
CGGCAAATGTACTTGAAATCTTAACCCCCACGGGATAGAGGTTGTAGACTGAAAAGGACGTCCCTGGTCCGAGGATTAACCTCAGGGAGAAAGTGAGGGGTTTATGGAAAAACTAGAAAATATTATGACGCTTGCTGAGGCCTTCTTGGAGGCTTTAAAATTATTAGATGCAAAATCATTAAGCGAAAAAGAGTTATTGGAGCTGGATGATCTTAAAGACAGAATGAATAGCCATTTTGATTTCTTTTTTGAATCATCATTTCATTCTGTAGGAAAGAAAAAAGATTGGTTCGGAAACAATGACAGCAAATAGTAGCAAATAGGTTTATGGCCGCCTCAGACGCTCTTATTCCGACGATCCCCACCTTATTAATAACCAATGATAACAATGACTTACAGGCTATCTCAAACTTTTTTCAAAGAAATCATCTTTGCCTCTTGACAAATCAATTAATTGTCATTATATTAATAGAAAATCAATTAAACGAAAGGGGGTAAAGCATGGCAAGGGCAGGTCAAACAGTACAGATAAACGCTTCCATACCAAAAGATTTAATGGAAAAGTTAAAGGCATTGGCCAAGAAGGAAAGACGGTCTCTGTCAAATCTCGTATCGGTTCTTCTGGAAAGGGAAGTTGAGAGGATTGAGAAGCAGGAAAAGTGAGGGGGAATGTACGATATACCCAAAGAAAAAGCTGTGAGGAAACACAGAGTTTATTATCATGTAACAAATATAAAGAACGTCGATCAAATCAAAGAGCACGGACTGAAAGCAGATGAGGAAGGACTTATCTTCGTTTTTACTGACATGGTTGTCTCAGATGTAATAGCAAAACATCAGTTCGGGTTGGTGGATCGGTATGCCGTGTTTAAGATATACCCAAGGGGTATTACAGGCAGGGTTATTAAAGACCGGGTTGCCGAGTTTTCAGCACCATATCAACGGGTAATTATTCAGGAAGAGATTTCTAAAAGGCACATTGACTTTCTCGGGACGTTCAAAGTCGATCATCATGAGCCAACAGAATGGGATCTTTTACTACTGAGACGCCTTCACGGTTTATCCACAAAGGAGGCCAAAAAGGCCTTTTATGAGAAGCGTAAATTTATTAAAAAACCTTAATAGAAAGAGGGCGATTAATTATGGCAGTAATGGCAGAGTGTCCGATTTGTCGGAAGAAACTAAGCATCAAAATGAAAGGGGGTAATGCTCATGGGAGTTAGAGTCAGACAAAAAGTTAAAGGCAAGGGGAATCCATGGTGGGTGTTCATATCCCACAACGGGAAAAGAACATCCCGGAAGGTGGGTGATAAAAAATCAGCCGAGGCCGTGGCCAGCACGATCCGGGCAAAGCTTCAGCTTGGGGAGTTTGGTTTTGATGATCCGAAGCCAGCGCCTACTTTCAAAGAGCAAGCAAAGTTGTGGCTTTCATTGCCTCACGACTGGAAAGAGTCAACACGGGTAAATTATCTGAGCAACCTTAATAATCACATCTTACCTGTTTTCGGATCAACCCCTGTTAATGAGATCAAACGGAAAGACTTCAAACTCTTTTTTGACAAGTTATTATCCGAGGGCGTTGCACCAAATACGGTTGCGCTCATCAGAGCGCCGATTAGTGGCGTTTTGACTCATGCTTTAGATTCTGAGCAAATTGAAAACAATCCATTAACCGGCTTAAAATTGATTCACAAAAAGACCGCACTGGATATTGAACCGTTGTCAAAAGAAGAAGTTGTTCTCTTGTTGGAAAGCGCACAACAACATGAGAACGGTGCTTACTATCCACCAATTCTGTTAGCTTTAAGAACCGGCATGAGAGTCGGTGAAATCAAAGCATTGAAGTGGAAAGACTTAGACTTTGAGAATCGTTTGATAGAAGTAAAACGGAGTTGCCGTCAAGGTAGGGTTACGAAACCCAAAAATGGGAAAGGCCGGAAAGTTGATATGTCAAGACAGCTTGCAGGGGTATTGCGGGAATTAAAACACAAACAATGGAAAAAGCACGCTGGCAAAGAAGTTCCTCAATGGGTATTCGAAAACACCAGAGGGGGCATGCTGAGACATAATGGCCTAAGAGATGCTCTTTTGAGTTGTTTAAATAAGGCAGGATTGCGAAATATCCGCATACATGACCTACGGCATACATATGCTACGATAAGGTTGTTGAGTGGTCATAATATCGGAGATGTGAGCTACCAGTTAGGTCATAGCAGTATCAAGATTACATATGATACCTATGGTCATTGGTTGCCTGGAAAGTTTAAATCAGAAGTTGATGAGCTTGACAATCTGCACCCAACTGCACCCTATCCGCACCCAAATCCAGACATCTCAAAAAATGTTATGTTAATTCAACAACTTAGTTGAATAGCAAACAAATAGGATGTTGGATATCTGTTTGTTCATGTTCATGATCAGAGAGCGTTTTGATTGGGCAACAGCCCGTTAAATGGTGAATGGGTTGTTTCGGGGTTCAGATGCCAGGGTTAAATCTTTTGTTCTTTATTTAACCGGGGCCGGAAAACCTTTGAAAGAACTCCGAAAAAACGCTGAACCCGCATCGAAAAGAAAAATACAAAATGGATTTTTACTGTTTTAGACACCCATAGATTCGAGCACCTCATTAATCTGTTCGGTTTTTATATAGCCTTCTTCCCATAAGATTTGGCCGATAAGACGGTGATCTGAACCATCCGAATCTTCGAGGCTCTGAATCTTCAGTGCCTCAACAAGATTTTCGAGAGTGATGAATCCCTTGTCTATGGCCACGGCGCCAAATCGTTTGTCAAGCCTACTTTCAGTCATTTCCTGCCTCCTTTGTTCAGTTCAGCTTCAACTGCAGATGCAGCAATGTAAGATCAGCGGAATTGAAAATGCTGCCCTTTTGAAAACTAGAATCAACACCAATCTGAACTGTCCGGTTTAATTAAATAAATTGAATACACAATTGGCTCCGGACGGTCAAGATAAAATTCTTGGCCGGGTTTAAGGAACGTACGTGTTCGCGGGGTTTGCTTCCCCGTGTAACGACATTGGCGGAGTGAAACGGGGGAGCACGCCCCGTGAACACGTATTAAAGAACCTAATTTTCGGGTTCGGATGGATCTTTGTCGCTGTCTTGGTCCATTTCCATGGCGGCTTTGATTTTTTCGGCGGCTTCCTCATCTTGCCCCAAGGACTTCAGTGCAATCCCCCAGCCGTACCAGGCTGATGCAAGCTGAGGACTGAGTTCCGCAGCTTTTTTAAATTTTTCTGCAGCTTCATCGAACTTTTTTAGCTCGATCATGGCCACCCCCAGGCTGCACCACATGTCGGCGTTTTCAGGATTCTGTTTTAGCACTTCTTTTATTTTCTCGACGGCCTCTTCGAATGGCAGCATGTAGATTACCTCCACAGTTAGTGCCTGAACGAAAACTGCCTTTTTCGCCAATATCTTCGTCAGACTCAAATTTTAATCCTCGAAATACTATCCGTATGAATGTGGTTAAAATTTTCGTCTTCCTTGATCTTAACGAAAAATTCTAGTTTTCTTTCGGGCACTAGTTAGGTTTAATTGTTGATTCGTTAAATGTTTCAGGGATCAGGGTTTATCCGCCGATGCAGTGTGGCGAGCTTATTTGCCCTCCAGGGGCGGATAAACCTCACCGCCCCGCACCGCCCCGCCCCGCAAGCGGGATCATCGACAAAGCGGCATCGTCGACCGGCGGATCCGGTGCCCCTTAAATTTTTTAGAATCCTCGAATCCTTTTCTCCAACTAATTTGGAGAAGAACCATTTTTTATTTGTCCTCAAATATTTCATTTTATCCGCAAATTCAACATAAAGTTCATATCTCAAGTTTCGCACCCTTAATTTTCGGCAATGATCGGGACGAAACCCGGGTCAATAACCATCCCTAAGAGGGTTTTTATAAAAATTTATTATTCTCTGCGTCCTCTGCCTGCCCCGCAGCTCCAGAAGATGGTACTGGGGTGGCTCAAGCGAAGCCCCGCATACGGGACAGGCAGGGCGGTGAATATAAACTCACATACCTGCATAGCAAAGCTGGGACCTTCAGCTTAGCTGAAGGTTTAACGGATCAATTAACAAAAATGTCAAAAAATAGGATCCATCATGCCATATCAAGTATTGACAAAAGTACTAAGCTTGTGAATATTTAATACCCTTAACTTGTGCAAAAAAAGGAAGGAGTGTTATGGCAAAAAAGACGATCGGATTTGTTGGCCCGGATGGTAGAACCTGTATGTGTGCCTATACTGTATCGACAGTTGAACAAGACCAGTTTATAGGCGCCATAATCAAAGGCATGACGGGTATGGGTCCGGTAATGGATGCCGTCAGGGGAAAGAAAAAGTGGGCCTTGAAAATATTCCCCGTCCCGGGAAAGTCACTTGAAGATTACAAGTCTGCCATTATAACGGCGTTTGAGAGCAAGGAAATTGACTGTGTCGTTATTATGCCTGAAGATCTCATTTATGAAGGCATCGTAGATGAACTCATTGAAGCGGGCTATGGTGACCGGGTCATCGGCTTGACAAAAGAAGCGGCTTTCATCGAGGGGGATAAGGTTAAGGCAAAGACCTGGATGAAAAGAGCCGGTGTGCCTGTTGCCCCGTTCGAGGTGGCGGATGCGAAAGATCTGCAGCAAATCAAGGGCATTGTTACAAACTTCATACGCAACCATGGTGGCGCGGTTTTCAAGTATCCTTACAGCGCCGGCGGCAAAGGTTCCCGACCTGTTTTCCGGATTGAAGACATCCTTGATGTGCGAAATATACTGCTGAAGGACTACAGCGAAAACTATAAGACACGGCACGGAGACAATAAATGGCCGCTGTTGATCGAGGCCTGGAAATCCGAAATCGAGATCAGCTTTACCGCCTTGATCGACAAAAAGGGCAACTTTTGCATTCTTCCTACGGCCATGGATTATCCCCTTCGCTTTGAAGGGCCCCCGAGCCAGACCAACCCGGTTACAGGGGGAATGGGGGCCATCGGCATGCACCCTGCCGAAACACCTGACCTTATCAAGCTGGTGGGTGACAAAGTCATTCAGCCCTTTGTAGAGGAGATGAAGAAAAAGGCTATTCTCCGGCCATGTATTCTCTACCCCGGCTGTCGCGTATCCATCGATCCTGAGACTGGAAAACCGGTGGGTATACTGGTCTACGAAATGAATATCCGGGCAGGTGAACCCGAGATGCAGGTTGTGGCACGTCGGCTTAAAAATCTGGGCCAACTGATCGTTGCCGCCATCGATGGCAAACTCGATTCTGTCGAGCCGGATGTGCGCAAGGATCAAATCTCTATCTGCCTCGCACTGGTTACCGGACCCGGTGGGCCGCACGGACAGAAGGGATATCCGGATTCGTATACAAAGTATGAACCCGTGCTCATTAATTTCAAGAGCCTTGGAAAACGGGGTATTCTCATTGTCCCGTCCAACATGAGCTGGGATGAAAATAAACAGCGACTGATATCAGACGGCTCTCGGGTGTGCTACCTCAGTAAAAATGCCACAGTCAAACCCGGACAGAAAAGAGGAGAAGTTGCGAAAGCACTCAGGGCCTCACTCTTGCAGGCCTTTTACCATGGCCTTGTCAGGGTGATTCCCCGTGAAGCAGAGGAAACTTTTGAACCGGCGGAGATACTGTTCGAACAGGGCAACATTCCCGAGGCTGAATTTAATAAAGCAAAGGCTGCTTTCGAAAAAGCCAATCGTCTTGATATCCGCCGTGACCCCGGCAGGATTTATGAAGAATGGGATGAACTTTTCCCGGACTGGCAGCTCACCGAGTAAATCTTATCTCAATTGAGATTTAAAGGCCTTGAGTAAAGTATTCGATCCCAATTATCCGGCTTTGGGTTACCCCTGTTTTTCCAGGCAGAACCATCTAACCCTGACCATCTCGATGAGGGATCTTAAACGGTTCCTGCGGATCAGGCTTTCAACAGTAGAGTAAAGAATCCGGGTTCAGATGAATCGGCGTTGGTTATCCCCAGATGAGATTTGTTTAGTTGGAAATTCATTGAATTATTGAAATTACAAATACCAAATCACAAATATCAAATAATTTCCAATGATCGAAATTCGAAAAGCCAAACAAAATCTCGCCCTGGAAGGTTTTGGTCATTTAATATTGCAATTCAATATTTTTTTTGGAATTTGGTGCTTAGAATTTGTGATTTAATTGTTATTTGATGCTTGAAATTTGGAATTTATTTATTATTTGGTGCTTCTAATTTTGTATCAATTTATTTCGGCAGAGCCGGAGAACTCTGACTCCCGCAATGCGGGACAGACAAGGCCCATCGAAGATCCCGCCTTGGCGGGGAAGCACCAGGTTTTTCAAGGCAAAATAAAACCTAAATTGACGATTTTCAAGTTTGCCACAGATACAAGGAAGATGTCGTTTCGCTATAGTCGTCTATGCGGAACGGCATCTGACGCAGTAGATGCGGTGAAATTGGAAATCCCGCAGGGTTTCAAATTTTTGAAATTCAGAATGGTAGAATACCTTAAAAATATACATAAATTAACCATTTCAAAAAGATGAAACGCTCACTTTAGGTAAAACCTATTTGAACATCAACCCCAATGAGGAGAAAATATCATGAAAGTGCTGGTCAGCGACAACCTGGGAGAAGCCGGTATCCGAATGTTTCAGGAAGAAGAAGGAATTGAAGTGGATGTAAAGACCGGACTGGCTCCCGAGGCGCTCAAAAGCATTATCCAGGAATATGACGGCCTTGTTATCCGGAGTGCCACAAAGGTGACAGAGGATCTTTTGGACGCTGCAACGCTCCTTAAGGTTGTGGGCCGTGCGGGAATCGGTCTTGACAACGTGGATATTCCGGCAGCGACCAAGCGCGGGATCATTGTGATGAATACACCGGGAGGCAACGTGATTACAACCGCCGAGCACGCCATCGGAATGTTGATGGCACTTTCGCGCAATGTTCCCGAAGGGACTGCATCGTTAAAGGCCGGACGCTGGGACAAGAAAAAACTGCAGGGAAGAGAAATATACAATAAATTCCTCGGCATTATCGGCTATGGAAAAATCGGATCCATTGTCGCCGATCTCGCCCGTGGCCTGAAAATGAAGGTGATTGTTTACGATCCTTATGTTACGCCTGAGCAGCTCGAAAAGACCGGCTTTGAAAGTGTTTCCCTGGAAGAGTTGTACCGCAGGTCCGATTACATTACGGTGCATGTCCCCAAATTCAAAGAAACCATCGGACTGTTGAACAAGGACGCCTTCGAGCAGATGAAAGACGGGGTCATGATCGTCAACTGCGCCCGGGGTGGAATTGTCGACGAGAATGCCCTTTATGCTGCCCTGGAGTCAGGGAAAGTTGCCGGCGCTGCATTGGATGTGTTTGAAACAGAGCCTCCCGGCTTATGCCCCTTGATCGAACATGAACGCCTGATTTGCACCCCTCATCTCGGTGCTTCCACCCAAGAAGCCCAGACAAAAGTGGCCGTGGATGTGGCCGGTCAGATCATTGAATATCTCAAGTACGGCACGATTATGAACGCCGTTAATGTTCCATCGGTCACCGGTGATCTTCTTAAAAAACTGACACCGTTACTGACCCTGGCGGATCATATCGGCAGCCTTCAGACCCAGCTTATCCGGGGACCCATTGGAAAAGTTTCCATTGAATATGCCGGAGATTTCAAAGATCTCGACCTTTCACCGGTTACGACAGCGGTGCTAAGGGGCCTGCTTGCGCCCGTGGTGAAGGATGATGTCAATTTTGTCAACGCCCAAGTCCTGGCCAAGGACAGAGGAATAAAAATCAAAGAGATCATCAGTGATACGTCCGAAGAATATATCAACCTGATTACCGTCCGTGTCTCGACGCCGAAAGTAACGAATACCGTTTCCGGAACCCTGTTCGGAAAGGATAAAATGAGGATCGTAAAGATTAACAATTTTCGGCTCGAACTTATCCCGGAAGGTCATCTGGCGCTGATATACACCCTTGACAAGCCGGGGGCCATCGGAAGTTTCTCGACACTTCTGGGGAGTAAAAAAATCAGCATCGACCAGATGCATCTGGGGCGGGAAGAAACCGGAAAGATGAACATCATTTACCTCAAAACCAATGTCCGCATTTCCGATGCCGTTGCTGATCAGTTGCTTGACCTGCCGCTGATTATATCGGTGACCCGACTCGAATTTGAAGCATAGCAGGGGCCAGGGGCCACAGGAGACAACATCATGAAACTCAGGCGATCGACACTTTCCGTTCCCGGCCACATTGAAAAGATGCATGTCAAGGCGTCTCAACGAGACGTCGATGTGATCATGCTCGACCTGGAAGACAGCGTTCCCGTGGAAGCCAAAGTATCGGCCCGCGCCCGGGCCATTCAATCCATCCATGCTTTGGACTGGCAGGACACCATCGTCACCGTTCGAATCAACGGACTGGACACCCCCTTCGGTTACCGGGATCTTCTGGAGGTGGCAGAAGCAGCCGGTCCGCGCATCGAGGCTGTGGTGGTGCCCAAGGTGAACCATCCCGGAGACATCCATTTTGTCTGCCGAATGCTTGATGGGATTGAAGCGGCAAAGGGATTCTCGAACCGTATCAATATCGAGGCCATCATCGAAAGTGCCCAAGGTCTGGAACAGGTGTCTCAGATCGCCAACGCCAGTGACCGGTTGATCACCCTGGTGTTCGGCATCGTGGATTATTCGGCCTCCATCGGCGCCCGGCTGGTGTCGATTTCAGGACACGGTGAAAAAGAAGAAGAGATTTATCCCGGCCACCGGTGGAATTTTGAAATGAGCCGAATCGTCATGGCGGCCAAGGCTCACGGACTTTTGGCCATCGATGCGCCCTACGGAAACTTCAAGGACCCTGCCGGATTACAGCGCAGTGCCGCCCTGGCCTGTGCCCTTGGATACGATGGGAAGTGGGCCATTCATCCGGATCAGATCGAAATCATCAACCAGGTCTTTTCTCCGTCAAAAGAAGATGTCGACAGGGCCATAAAAGTTTTGGCCGCCCACAAGGAGGCCAAAGAAAAGGGGCTGGGTGCCGTGGCGGTTGAAGGGCGTATGGTGGATCAGGCCACTGTTCGGCTGGCCAGACAGCTCTACGAACAGGCCAAGCATCTCAAATTGGTTTGACCTGAATTTTGCATGAAAATTAATGAGAATCTCAATCTTTATTTCGTCATAAAAAACCTGGTCCTCCCCCGCGTAGCGGGATCTAAGATGGGCCAAGCCTGTCCCGCATTGCGAGAGTCAGAGTTCTCTGGCTCTGCCAAAAGAATTGATGCAAGAGTTTGAAGTGAGCTAAAGCCTGCCCTGGTGCGTGTCGTTCATATATAGATCTGACCTATGCACCATTACAGACATGGCTTTTTGAATATCAAGTGTTGG
>CALLDL010000125.1 GCA_937998305.1 uncultured Desulfobacterales bacterium
GCTGAAAAGTCTACCGTCAATAATGGATAATGCAAAGTCATTCAGCGTCTTTCTCTCAAATACCAGCCGATTGTCAACAAGGTAATCTCCAAGAGAAAGGCGCTTAATACCCACCGAAACGTTTTTCATTTCCGACAGAAACTGTATGACTTCGCTTTTTCTTTCACGATCGTCAGCAATCACGTTTATTCGATCTTCATTTTTGCTCATATCAGATATTGAATGTATTCTTAAATGGTGTCCATCATGTTGCATGACTGCATCTGGACAACAACTCTTTGGCGAAACCGGCGACATCTGCCTGGAGGTCAGCATTCAGCCCTCTATACTGGAACTGGGCAACACGACTTGGGCCAACGCCATCCGGTTCCGAAAAGTCACGATTCAATATTTCAAGCGCCTTTTTTGTTTCCGCCTCCTTTAGCAAGGGGCTAAGGCATCTGTAGACGTCATCCACACCCCTGCCATAATTACGGATCACGAAATAAAGATCATATGCGTCTTTGCTCTCACCCCTCTGATCAAAAGCCAGTGCTTTCAGCACGACAAATGCACCCGGGCCGCACACCCAAATATCACGGTTCGCCTTTTCACCTAACAGTGTGACACCCTTTAAAGAAATCTTCTGTTTATCCTGAAAGGCCAGGCGAAGGCCTGGCGTTATGACCGCAGCAAGATCTTTTTGAATATGGCGTAGATCCCCTCCTTTGTCAGCTGCAAGGCTTGGCGGAATCAAAAAATCTACAGTCACCTTCAAATCGGTGGCCGGCGTAATCTTCCATCGTTGAAATGTAGGGTTGCCTTCTTCGTTCTCGTCCGGCTTAAAATCGGCTCTGTAAAGCCTAAGCGTAAGATCCTCATATCGTTTCGTATCAAGGAGAGCTAAAGAAAGGCCCAGATCCAGATCCATGGTTCCGATATGGACATCTTCTTCTGCAGGAAGCGATTCATCCGGAATTAGAAGCGAAGGCACCAGTCCGCCGACGACCACAAGATCATCTAAAAAATCGCCGAGTTTCGTGGCAACATAGAGGCAGGTTTGCCGCACCAACTCTAAATCTTCTCTTTTATAATCAATGGCAAATAATGGTTTTTCAGTCATCCCGCCCCCAGTTTAAGCTTTCCTGGCGAATTATTGCAGCTGCTTCTTTCGATCTTTCCGGATGTCCCTTGAGATCGAGGTATATCTGTACCGGGTGGACACATACAATATTGTTGTGGGATGATGATCCATAAAAAACCCCTTTATCATTGGGAACAACCAACCAGGTATTGGCACCGCGATCATCCTCCCGAAAATGAAGCAGATCGAAAATATTTTTTCTAGGCGGATCGGCTAGAAAGAGTGTAGTCAAACGGAACATAGCAAAATGGGTGTATTGCCAGGCACCGGCTAATCCAGTTGCCGCGTAATCGATTTTATGTTCGGCCAGGATCTGGGACATCCGTTTGAGGAGCTCCTCGCCCGATCGAGCTGCAACATGTCCTTTGATGATTTGATGCCTGGAAAAATCGTAAGTCTCAAGCCAGGCATCAAGAAGCTGATTCGGATCCGACGGCCTCAAATATCCTTGCTCATCTCTATCGATCAGGTTGATTTCTTCCAGTCTACGGACAATTCTGCTGGTATGACCTTCATCCAGACCTGTTATCTGCGAAATCTCGCGCTGATTGTAGGCTTTTCCTGACTCAATGAGCAGAAGTCTCACAATTCGAGCACTTTTTGGTGCAAATACATTAGCCGGTCTACCAACACTTTTAAATCGGTTTTTCCGGCCTTCGACGTGAATCAAGAGCCTTGGAGCTTTGATGTGGGCATTACCCGAAAGATCAACCCACGACAAATCGTGTTCCTGACAAAAATCCATCCCTGATTTACCCATGTAAGGCACTACTATCAAAGGAATGGCTTCCTTTTTAAAGGAATCCTTGATTTCTGAGAACTGCCGTAAGGACATTAGCAATGGGGCTCTAGCGGCTGTGCCCTTACACTCTACCAGGAAATGGTACCCGGAAGCTTTCACCGAAAAGTCCGGACCGATTTTACCCTGTTGGGGAACAACATTCACATCGTTTTCCGGTAACTCAAGAAAGTTTGCGAGAATACCGGGGACTTCCGCCATTGCTTGTTTTTCAATTGAACATTTCATAACTTGACTAAATACACCAACTTGCACGTTTTGTCAAGTAAATATATTTAGACAAGTTTGAAAATACATTTTGCTGCTTTTTTAAATAGCCCTACTTGCAAGTTTTCGCAATTTTGTTATTTTGTGCAGGCTTTTTTAGATTAGAAATCTGGCAACCTTATTCAGCATCGCTTTAAATACTATGCGAGAAAGACAGGGGTGAATATCACTTGCCATCGTTTGAGGCACACTATGGCCACACAGCTATTAAATGCCGATGCTATGCTTGTTTCAGTTCAGGAGCTCTTGGGACATAATAATATCGTAAGCACCCAAAGATATTGTAAGGTTTCAAATGAAAAGGTTCGCAGGGATTATTTTAAGGCGATGGAGTTGGTGATGAAAAGAAATGCAGCTTTTTAGCAGGCAAGCAAAATCTAAGTATTGCTAATCTTCATCTTCACCGTGCTGGTAAACTTCTGAACAACCGAAAATCAGGATGTCACCAAAGTCTTTTACTGGCGAAAGCTTTTCCGGAATGGGATTTTAGGTATTTTTCAAAAGCCAGGGCTGTGGACTTGTCTTTGAAGGCGAGATCGGTGATTAATTCCCATGGTTTGAATTTAGCTGTGTGCGGTGATTGGCCGTGATTGTGAGCGGCTAGGCGGATTTTGAGATCTTCAGTAAAACCGATGTAAGTTTGATCGGGATTCGGTATACTGCGGAGCAGATAGACGTAGTTCATGCTGCGTTTATACTAAATTTTAATTGCTAAGCAAGGTTCTTTCTGAGGCCCCGCTTCGTTCTATCGAACTACGCAGGGCACGCTTCTCAATTGTGTGCTTTATTGAAGTTCGATTTATTTATCCAATCTGTCAGTGGCCTGCCACGCGTAGCCTTTATGGCGAAGCGTGGTGGAGGCGGCGGGAGTCGAACCCGCACTAATCCTTGTCATCCGTGGCTTTACGGCGAGTTGATAGCACTTTGATAGCACACAATATAATTTTCCCATTCGTTTCTGCCCTTTCCAATTCCGAAATAGTTATGATATATTTGGATATCTGCACTTTCGGTGTTTTTCAGATATTCTCAATCAGTACTTGGATGGCATTAGGTTTTCTGGTAAGGTATCTGCACATTTAATTTAACATATTAAAAACAATATG
>CALLDL010000126.1 GCA_937998305.1 uncultured Desulfobacterales bacterium
TTGCGATGCCTTCCCACAACTTAGTCCACACTTCCGGCCGGCGCTGCACTTCTGGTTTCATCACTATGAAATCCCCAATGCTTATCAAACTATACCTCCGCGAAAAAAACATACACACCCCCTTGAACTTTTAAAACATGGTATTAAATTATTCGGTGTCTTCTGGGATGTTTGTTCAATTTTTCTGACTTTTTGTTCAGCCTCTTAGGCTGGTACCAGCAGAGAAATTACTAACGGCATTTTGGAAGCATCATTCATAAGGGGTAGTTCAAATGGAACTATCCCTTTTTTTTATTGACATTCTAACGGTCCTGCGAATATGCAATCAATAAGGTCGGGGGTACTCTGATGCTATCTGTTGGGCAAATAATGTAACCACATCTCAATATTCTGTCTCTTTATAAATGAGCGGGGCAATAAGTTGCCTAATTCATCTTTCTCCTTCTTAACGTGGAGGCCCAAATATACAGTGGGCTGCCCGTTTACAATTGTATCAAATTACACAGGAGGCCCACAATGCCGCAGATTCTCCGTATCATTCCAGAAAGGCGCGCCGGTAAAGACAGACGTAGGATTTTCAGCATGCACCGGTTCTTTCACAAAGGGCCCGAAAGAAGAAAGGCCTTGCATGAGCGCAGGTCGCAGGAAGAAAGACGTGATGGTTGGGTTAGAATAAATAAATGGTCAAGCATGAAATTACATGATTTAAAAATTTCAAAGTTTTTGCATTAGAAAGAAACCAGAACCTTTCAGTATAACAGACCCTAACGGAGGGACATATATTTAGACCCTGATCGGCAATCCGATCTGGGATTTTTTATTGCCCAATTCGCATATCTGCAATATGGGTGAAGTAGTGATACTCTCAATCTGCAGCTTCTGATTCCTTGTTTTTTGCGGCGCATTGGCTTTTTGGAACAGATAACATTACGCAGGCAATTATACCCAAACCCTTGATTCATTAGGTCTGCACCAAAAAAATGATCGGATAAGAAATGTTTAAAGCGCTTAAAAAAATAAATAAACGTCCTAAGGCGTTTGAGTTCTATACGGCAAATGACCTGTGGACAGATGATCATACATCAAAGCAAATGATCTCTTTCCACCTGAACAAAGAAGTTGATGTTGCATCCCGTCATGAGGCATTTATCCAACGGTCCGTTGAGTGGATAACCTCTCATTTCAGCATAACAGCCGGTACGAAGATTGCCGACTTCGGTTGTGGTCCCGGACTTTACGCATCAAGGCTTTCAAAATTACGCGCACGTGTGACCGGGATAGATTTCTCAAATAGGTCAATTCAATATGCACAGGAAGTCGCAAACAGAGAGGGATTATCAATCTATTATGTAACGGAGAATTACCTCGATTATGAAACAGATGATCGGTTTCATTTAATCTTGATGATCATGTGTGACTTCTGCGCCTTAAGCCCCTCTCAAAGAAAAAAAATGCTGAGCAAATTTCAGACGCTTCTGGAACCGGGTGGTTCTGTTCTTCTCGATGTGTATTCACTGAATGCCTTTGAACAAAGGGAGGAAATTGCTAAGTATGAAACCAATCTTCTCGATGGTTTTTGGTCGCCGAATAAGTATTATGGATTTCTGAATACATTCAAGTACGAGAAAGAAAAGGTGGTACTTGACAAATATACACTTATTGAAGCGGATCGCACGTGGACTGTCTATAACTGGTTACAGTATTTCAGCGCCGAAGCAATTAAAAGAGAGTTTGCGGAGTGCGGATTTACAGTCGATGAGCTTTATTCAGATGTTGCCGGTGCACCATTCGATATAAAAGCAAATGAATTCGCGGTTATCGCCAAAAAGCAATAGAAAGCCAAAACCACAAAACCGGGCAATTTACTTTGCCGGGAGTTCCGGCTCGATCCATTCACGCAGGTGATGGCGAGTGTTAACAAACTGTTATAGATCCAACTCATCAATGGTCTTTAGAGCCATAAAAATGCTGTGATATATTCGAATATCTGCACTTTCGGTATTTTACAGATATTCTCAATCAATGTATCGGTACTTTCGTGATATTTGGTTTACTGACAAGAAATCTGAAATAAATTCTTTTCCCCACTGTATAGTCGAAGCTGCAATCCGCTTTTAACTCAGTCTAAACGGCCTTGTCGTAATACTTTACAAATTCTTCAACAATGTAATCGTGAATCTGCTTTTTGGTGTCCTCAGTAAGATTGTTAAAAACCATCCCCGCTAATAGAACTGGATTTTTATTGGTAGATTTCTTTGCCCTATCCAATCTACAGTTGATCCATGCGGGTTTTGCGAAAAATTCTACGGTACTGTTCAGTATTAAAACTTCTATATTTATACTTGAATTTTCTCTAGTAGCGGAGAACTTCTCAATCAGTTCTTTTTGGTTCTTGGGAACCTCTATGCACAGGCCGCCATGGCTTATATTTTTAGTGTTTGCAGTATAAGTTTTACCCGGTTGATCTCCGGAAAATCTGAGTCGGACTGTTAGGGCTGTATTAAGCCGAACATAGGCTCTTCGCTCTTTGCCGTCGAATCTATCCCTCGCCATCTTTTTTCCTTTCTATCGGTATTTGCAAGTGATGCCTTTTAGCTTTGCATTGACCTCTCAAAACCAGTACCAGGCTACTATAGAACCTTGATTATCACCAATGTTATGTCGTCTTCCGTCTCTAACGGAAAACGGAAATGCTCCAATGCATGAATCACGATGTCTAAGATCTCTTTCGCCGATTTTTGAGCATGATCCCGTATAATTTTCTTCAAACGTTTTTTTCCGAACATTTCCCCCTTTGCGTTGCAGGTTTCCTTTATGCCATCAGTTCCGATCAAAATAACCTGCCCCAAGCTAATGTGTTTTACTGATTCTTCGTAAACAGAATCTTCTGATACACCTAAGGGTAATCCCTGACCCCTTAGATCTTCAAAAAAGTCCCTGTGAGAGTCATAAAGAATAGCCGGTTCATGACCGGCCCGCACCCAGCGAAAGTGTTTTTTTTTAATATCAATCTCAGCGTAGAACAGAGTCATAAAAAAACCTAAATCCCCAATATCACGCGAGATTCGTTTGTTAACATCGGGAATAACACAAGCCGGGCCCCCTTCACCACGGATGCGCTCCCTGAGAGATGCCCGTGCCGCGGTCATCAATAAAGCGGATGAAACGCCATGGCCCGAGACATCTCCGACAACAATTCCGATTTTTCCCTGACCCCATTCTCCGCATTCTATGAAATCGTAATAGTCACCGCCGGTTTCGTCGCACCAGATAGTTTTTCCAGCTAAGTCAAAACCTTCCACTACAGGAGCAGCAGTTGGTATGAGTGTTCGCTGGACTTCTCCGGCATGGGCCAACGATTCTTTGACCTTATTCAATTGCATATGACCCCGGGTAGCTTTTCGATACTTCCTAAGACCTGTCTTTATCGCCTGCCTCAGAATGTCTGCCGAACAGGGTTTTAGGTGAAATTGGAAAATACTTCCCTCATTTACCGCTTTTATTGCAGTTTTCATATCAGAGGACCCTGTTAGCATCATTCGCACCGTCTCAGGGCTGACATCCCTGACTCTGGAAAGCAATTCAATACCGTTCATTCCGGGCATCAAAAAGTCGGAAACAACCACCGCATAGGGACCGTTTGTCTTAATTATTTCTAACGCCTCGTCTCCGCTTAAAACGGTCTCGATGTTAAATTGGTTTCTCAACTGACGCTTCAGCCCGGATAGGACCATGACATCATCATCAACAAAAAGAATCTTATCATCCATCGCTGTCTCCTTGCTTATCGATAGCCAGCTATTCTGGCGCCAACTCGGCACTGGATGTACTGCCTCAGGCTTATCAAAAGGCAGATTAAATCTATAAAAATACCAACCGGATCATTAGGCTTTTTCTTGTGATTCATTGCCCGGGAGCTTTTCAGGAATCCGGCAATCAAATTGGCGAAAGCATATTATTTTTAAACTGGTCAGAATGATCTTTTGTTTGATAAGAGGGCTATGTACCATTTGGAGAGAAAATCAGAACAGCGTTCCAGTTTTTCCGTAAACAGCGGTGCGTTCAATTTTTTTTCTAAAAAATGCGCAAAAGATAGCAGCAAGCGTAACTGAAACCGCATCAGAAATAAGTTTCTACATGAACTCTAAATCAGTTTTGTGCCCTTTTTATCCATAATATTCATTGATTCCCGATTAAATCATCACCTTTTTCCATTCATTAAAATTAGGAAATGTCTAATTTATACATCGGCTGCAAAGCTCAAAAGCTTTAATTAAAATGGCGAAAATAATAAGAGATTTCAGTATATTACCACAATGTGACATTTGGGTGGGATTATAGCATGGAATAATATGTTGACTTCGAACAGTTTTCTATGGAGTTAAGTGTTGATCAGGACTCTTCGGCTACAGTCAACACCATATTGGGTTAATAAATCAAACAACCAAAATCCAAGATAGCCCGCTTCATATACGGCGTTTATCCGACAACGCTTATACCGACTTAATAGCCTCCGCAGGTCCTCCCATTTTCCGGCAATGCTGCTGCTGAAAACCTCAACATCAACAGTTCTAATGGTGACGTGCCATCTGCGCTTATGCAGATCAATACCGCCAAATAGTTCTTCGCTCTGAATCTGCTTAGTGATACTTTTCATAAATGCCTCCTGTTAGGTTGTGGTTGACAAATTGCTTAATATGCCACTACCCTGCAAAAGACATTGCACTTTGCATCATAGTTACTGTACTTGGGTGATATTTGGTTTTCTGACAGAGTAAGCTAATCAAATCTAGTAATCATGTCCCATATTGCGTATTTTTGAATATATGCTCACAACTTCAGGCTAAAGTGAAATATCGTATTTTCTACCGATAAGTCCTCATCTCGAGGGTAATATGGCCAAGGAAAAAGGAGGGACTATGAAAGGGAAGATACAAAGAACGATGGGGGCGGCAATAATTTTATTTAGTGTTCTTTTGACTTTTTCTAACCCAACTTGGGCCGGCGGGTCTATCATTGACGAATGGGCCGATGTCAAGGCTCCGAAGGCGCCGGAGCTCAAACCGGTCAGTGTAGATCCCAATGTAACCGCTCTTCTGGTTTTGGACATTGAAAAGCGAACCTGCAATTCAGAAAGAAGGCCTCGGTGTATAGCTTCAGTTCCCAAAATCAAGAGCCTGGTCACAAAGGCAAGAGCCAAAGGGATACCCATTGTCTACAGCCTCACCAGCAGGGGAACCAAGGAAACTATACTGAAAGAGGTGACCCCTCTTAACGGAGAACCGGTCGTCAAATCCTCTGTAGATAAATTCTATGGTACGGAATTGGAAAAGATTTTAAAGGAAAAAGGAATAAAGACCGTCATAATAGTGGGTACCGCTGCAAACGGGGCTGTGCTTGGCACAGCCATTGGTGCTGCAATGAGGAAATTAAATATCATCGTACCGGTAGACGGCATGTCAGACAAACTCTATTCGGAACAGTATGTCGCCTGGCATCTCGTTAATGCTCCTGGAACAAGACGCCTCACGACCCTGACTCAAATCAATATGATTGAGTTCTGAAATAGAAGTATATTCAGGCAAAGCTGTTTGGCTCTGCCTTTTTCTTTTGGTTGGTATCTGATACTCTCAATATATCAAAACAAACACCAGATCTGTCATATAGTATTGATTCTTTGAAGAATCAGATTAAAGCTTAATTGGTGAGCTAGGGCAAAGAATGCTTTGAAGGCGATTTAAAAAATGACATTCTCCCATATAGGCAAATGCTTCTGCAAATCGACAAGATCTTTGCTCTATTCCATTCTGTTTTTGTTCTGTTTGCTTTCTGTTGAGGGATATAGCGAAAGTGCTGACCTCTTTTCTGTCCAGTCTATTACGATTGATGGTAAGATCCTATCTGTCATGCCTGCTGATCTTGACGTCAAAGGTTCAGTCGAAATAGTCGTATTGAGTAAAACGGGCATTTATCCGAATGAGAAAAGGTGGATTTCCGTTTATAGAACTGAAACATCAACGCAGTATTCAGAAACAGCCAGTCAAAGATGGGAAGTAGACCATGCGGCCACGATGTTTGAAGTGGGAGATATAGCACCATCCCCAGGTAAGGAGATTTTCTATCTCACCGACTTGGGTATTAGTTACTACCCACAAGGCGAAGATGGTAAATTTTCTAAAATCTCTCATATGCTTCTTTCTTATCCTACCATCACGGTCTCTCCGCAAACCGGGTCTTTACCGCGAACGCATTTGCTTGAAGATTGGAAAGGTAATAGCCGGAAAATGCTGCTTTTACCACAATTTAAGGCTTTTGTTTTTTTGGGGAGAGACGATGACGGAAAATGGCGGAAGACTGATATGGTGACTGTTACACCGCGTGCCTTTCTCTTTAGTGACAATGAAGATGTTGGTGCATTTAGGGATTTTTCTATACATGCCGAATTTCGTCTTCCCAGAATTTTTGTGGGGGATTTTAATGGTGACCGCGTTCAGGATCTGCTTCTCACCGAGCAGGAGTCATTAACTGTGCACTTACAACAAAACGACGGACATTTCTCTCCTGAACCTTCATTCAAAAACGTCTTTCCTGTTCGTCCTTCAGGGAAGGATGCCGATACAAATCTATCATTTCTTACCTCACCAGTAGATCTGAATGGAGACAAATTTGTGGATGTAATACTGACACTTACCAGAGGCACAGGAAAATTTCTAGAACAGGAAATAATTATTTTTATTTTTCTGAATAAACCAACTTCTGAATTTCCATTCTCAGCAGAAGCCGACCAAATAATAACCGTGTCCGGTGTTACACCCGGGGTCAACATCGTGGATGTAAATGGAGACGGCAGGACAGACCTGCTTTTCTCCAGAATACAGCTCGGTTTTTGGAAAATCGTTAAAAATCTCATTTCCAAGCGAGTAAATTTGGACACATCCATTTACCTGCTCAAAAGCGATAATCGATATCCTGAAGACGCTGATCTTCTATTAAAAACGGACTATCAGATCGATCTAACTCATAGAATCAATTTTCGTGGGACATGGCCAACCCTAAAAAGTGATTTTAACGGGGATGGGCTGATAGATCTTTTAATAGCCCGCGATGGTAAAATAGAGATTTTTCTGAATACATTAAATGAGGATCTCTTTTCAAAACCCTTCACTCAATCGGGAATTGTTACATCTCCATTTATGCATATTTCTGATTTGAACAATGATGGCTTAAATGATCTTCTTTTTTACCAGAAAAAGAGGGACGGGAAGATATCAATTCTTTTGAATACAGGAGATTGGAAAGGAATATTTCCCTCTGACGAAGAATTCAAATCTTGGAGTGATAGATAATAAACTCTATTTTACCCTAGCTGAGATGCCGGTAAATGTATCCTGGCACAGATTTACAAATCGTTGAGAGATTGCTCGTAGCCTGTGATACGTCATGGACCTCACACCTTTTTTGCAGGTTTGAAAACCGGGGATATCTCAAACTTATCTAAGGTTTTTAATGCCATTAATATGTTGGGGTATTTTCAAAAATGATGGCGGTATCGCAAGTTGCCCTTTTTGGTGATATTCTCAATAAATCAGTAGTTAGGGATTAATCTAAAGTAATATAAAATCTGTAATTAATCGGTTTTTAAATATGTTATCCCACTTTATTATCATACTGCTGACAAGCTTATTTTCTACTTTGACTTCGGAACACGTATACGCAGGTAACGATATGAATAAAAAAGCCGAATCAAATCAAGTTATCACACCTGTAAAGTCAGGAGATAAATATAAAAATTGGATTTCCACACAGATGCTTGCTGATGGAAACTCCTTATCCGTAACATGGGATTGGATAAAGGGAGGAGAAAGGACTACACCGAATGGTGATATTCCCGTTGTGGTATTGAACAAGAAATCATTTCCAGAAACAATTCATGAAGGTCTTACCTTCTCCTGGTTGGGTCATTCCAGCGTACTTCTTGAAATTTCAGGATGCAGGATTTTGATTGACCCTGTATTCTCAAAATACGCGTCCCCGATACCATTATTTGTTAAGCGCTTCAGTCAACCACCGATAACCGCTGAACAGTTACCTAAAGTTGATCTTGTTCTGATCACACATGATCATTATGACCATCTGGATAAAAATGTTGTGAAAATATTATCACGGCAGGGATCTTATTTCCTTGTCCCAGAAGGAGTAAGCGGTCACCTTAGGGCTTGGGGGGTACCTAAGAAAAAAATAGAAGAGTTAACGTGGTGGCAACAGACAAGATATAACAACTTATCATTAGCATGTGTACCTGCCAGACACTTTTCTGGACGGGGACTTTTTGATAGTGATAAAACCCTGTGGGCGGGCTGGGTCATTCAAAGCAAATCGAAGCGTGTGTACTGCAGTGGAGACACTGGATATGCTGACCATTTCAAGGCAATAGGGGAGGCTTATGGGCCATTTGATTTAACCATAATTAAAGTTGGCGCATATTCAGAGAAATGGCCGGAAATTCATATTAACCCGGAAGAAGCAGTACAAGCACATATCGGGGTGCAGGGAAAACTACTTTTACCAGTTCATTGGGCCACATTCAATCTTGCGTTACATCCCTGGGACGAGCCAATTATTAGAATCATAAAGGCCGCAAAAGAAAATAATGTTGGGCTAACAATCCCGTTTATTGGTGAGATTGTAAATATAGAGAGTGCGGCCGAAAATAAAGAATGGTGGACACACATTCAGTAAAGATGAATGGAGATACCTCCGCCAAATCGTTACTTTTGGCCACAATGAAAAAGCTGCGATATCTTCAAAAATGGGGATTATATCACACCTCAAGATTTCATACAGGCTAAGCCTGTAATGTTAAATCTACGAGATCTGTATAAAAACTGGCGCTTCCCCCGGTGTGGTTACCTGCCGTCACTCAACAATCTCAAGAATGTACCTTTTCCGTGTCTTTCCAGAAGCAGCACTTAATATGGTCCGAATTGCTTGGGCTGTTCTGCCCTTTTTGCCAATGACCTTTCCCATATCCGTCTTTGCAACGCTTACTTCCAATACGGTGGTGTGGCTGCCTCCAATTTCATGAACAGAAACCTCTTCCGGTTGATCAACAAGTGCTTGTATGATTTCAGTGATCAGATCCTTCATAGCTCAGTCTCCCCCTCTGTTATCCGGTATACATTCAGAACCAAACTATATCGATTTTACTTCTACATGCAATATAAAATTAGTAAAAACTGTATTAGGGGGCTGGTTGACAGGGAAATATGAGCTAACAAAATAAAAGGGGTGGCTCCGAAAAGCCACCCCGAATGGTGCAATTTAGATCAAATATATCAGCTCAACTTCCACAGCACCGAATTTTTAATTTAATAAGTGAAATGTAGATGTCAACCCTTTTCTAAAAATAATCAGCAGCCTACCAAGCTCCGTGTAAATAAATCATCCCTCAATAGCCAACTGTCGGTCTCGTCCGTGGAATTTTGGAATTTTGCGGGTTAATCATTTGGGCCCAATGCAAAAAAGCTGCTCTTTTAAAAGTGCAGATATCTTGTATGTTCCAACATATCTGCCTGCCCTGTGCAATGCCACCTATGGTGGCCGTCCTTAGAGGATTCCACTGGGATATCGAAAATATGGAGCTCGCCCAGTTGAATGCCCGCCCAATGAAATACGAAGTGGATTTCATCAGGGTTGCGCATCACCCCCACAGGAAGTGGGCTTCAACCTGGGCGCAGCGAATTCAATCGGGACGCCTACTCTGAATTCAATAAATCAAACGCACGTCAAATCCTTACAGCTATCATTTTGATACCAAAAACAGCGTTTTAAGCGAAAAAAAGGTCGTTTTTTTGCTTATCTGACGTGAATACAATTACATAGCTTGGTCCGACCTTGGATAGCAATGTATCACCACCCGCTGCAGTACCTGAATTTCTGCCAGATAAATATATTTTTCTTGACATCTAAATCTGTTTTCAAATATTTGTTTGCCATTGGTGTGCTTCCTGAGACTCAATCTCGCGCCTTAAGTTCATTTCCATTATTGATTCTCTCTGCTATTCCTATTCAACTTTTGAGCGATCCCTCAAATACTAATTTTCCTTTCGGACTCAAATAGACGCTATTTTCTCATAAATTTTAACAAAAAATTTGGGTGAAGATCCAATGGAGAATGCACTCAAATTGTAACCTTTTTTTGTTAATTCCATGCAAGACGTTTTTTAAACTATAAGGGCCTGGCGATCATTCAAAAAAGGGGGGAAAAATGATTAGATGGATACGCACAGCTCGAATTGCAGGAGGGAAACATCAAGAAGCAATTCAATGGGCTAAGGACACGAGAGAATATACAAAAGCAAAATTTGAAGGCGGCGCCGATGTAAAAATTTTTTTAGAAATGCTTGGCGACTATGGCGTAATCTGTTGGATGGTAGATTTTGAAAACCTGGCTGCGCTTGAGTTGGCTGGCCAGGCTTTAGATGCCGACACTGGTTATCGCGAGCGATTGAACGCCGCAAACGAATTATTTTCGCAAGGCATAGTTGATAAAGTCTATTCATCTGTTGACTAATTTTAATCAAAACTGGAATGCAGCCAGGTCCAAATTTTTATTTAGAATTTAATCAATCCCTTTATGGGGCCAATCAATATCTTTGAAACACTACAGGTGTCATTCGTAAATATCTTGAGAGTTCAATATTTTGCGATACCGCCAATCTTTAATTTTGGGTGCGATAAAAATGTTGTGATGTTTTCAATAATAGGGATGATATCACAAGTTGCCCGTTTTGGTGATATTCTCAATTAATCGCAACTAGCGTGATATTTGGTTTTCCATCAAGATATCCAAAAAGATTTAACCCTCTGGTCATAAAAAAATTTGCCTCCAATTGTTCTTACAATGATTGTCCTTGA
>CALLDL010000127.1 GCA_937998305.1 uncultured Desulfobacterales bacterium
AAAGGAAATTACATCTCCATTTTATCAAAAAATGGCTTCTGATTATTATCATTTAACCCCAAAAGAAATTCAGATCGCAGGTCTTATAAAGCAGGGGAAAACCACAAAAGAGATTGCCGAATTGATACAATCATCTCCCAGAGCCATCGAATTTCATCGCAATAACCTTCGAAAGAAATTTGGCCTAACAAACACAAAAACCAACCTCATGACCCACCTTTCGACGCTCAATTAATACAAGAAATTACCTGACAATAAACATGTGATTAATTAGTATTTACTTAGAGCTGCTTTTTGCATTATAATTATATATTAATGAGCATTCTAAATAAGATTTCAATTGATGTATGGTCTATCAAACCTGGCAAGCAAAAAAGAAGTGGATTAGTAGTAGAGAAAAAATGTCGAAATGATTAATATTATCAGAATATTGGACTATTAATAAAGATTTTAATCCATAATGATTGAAATATTAAAAAAAAAGTTTGAGGCTAATCCAGAGAAATCGGCAATTGTATTAAAAGATAAGTGTTCAGACTGCGGTTGCGAGACAATCATTGAGATAACACCAACGTCAGTAGGATTTGGATTGCAGGGTGGCGTTTTATTTAAGTCTTCAACTGACAATTATATGGCGAAGTGCCCTAACTGTTATGAAACAAACTTCAAAATAGACCACAATCAAAAAAAGTGAAAAATAAATTTATAAAGATACTACTCGTTGAAGATGAACTTACATCGATGAGGATATTAAACTCGTTTCTACACCCCATCGGTGAGGTTGATATTGTTGTTAATGGCAATGTGGCTCTTACTGTCGTTAAAAAAGCCCTTGAAAATAATCAACACTATGAATTGATCTTTTTAGATATCATGATGCCTAAGCTTGACGGAATTTCGACCCTGAAAAAAATTAGACAATTAGAAACTCAACATGGAGTAAAAGAACACGCCAAATCTAAGGTAATTATGACTTCAGCAAATACTGACAAAGATGTGATCTTAGAAGCGGCCCAAGCAGATTGCACCAGTTACATGATTAAGCCGATAGATAAAAACCGTCTTTATAATGAAATTCGCAAGCATGGAGTTGATATTCCAGAATAGAACTGATCTTACCTTTTAGGCAAATCGAACCCCTCAAGTTACATTTAAGTTTGTCTTTTATAAAGAATCCCCCGCAATGCGGGACAGGCTTGGCCCATCGAAGATCCCGCCTTGGCGGGAAAGGACCAGGCTTTCAAGATCGAATAAATATTAACTATTTTTTTATTCGTTAGGCTTAAAATACCTATAGTAGCCTGACCTCCTCAAGCCCCTGGTAACCGCATCCAGGGGCTTTTTTACTGTAATCATAAAATCGTGTAACGATTTTATGAAACTCCTACAGGTAAACCCTCCAGAGGCGGCTGAACCTTCGGGATCTTATAAGCGAGAGGCTTGTCCGCCCCTGGCGGATTTATTCGCCTTCGGCGGGCTAAAATGCCTATCCCCCAGTCCCGCTATCCGGAATTTTCGCTACGCTTAAACAAACTATGAATGTGATTTATTTTTTGAACAAAAATCTTGACATGTCGTATTCTGCGATATATGAACAATCATCTTGTAAGTTGGGTTGTCCTTGTATGGGAGTGCTTGGGCAACCCATTCTTTTTTTGACCTATAGCTCCCCCTTTCCAAACAAAAGCGCCCATATTTATTACGGGGAATCCTGCCCCCGCGGTGCGGGATTTCACGTCATTTGTTTAAATAAAAGTGTTCAACGGGTATGCCAATAATTTCAATTGATTATATCTTATGACATAACCCCTTGTTGAGTAAAATATCACTTTTTTCCCTTATATCCCCCACAAATTAAAAATCCTCACCAGTTTTAAGTTGAATTTGTTAACCCGATCTCATTAATGAAATATCCATTTTTTCATTTCTGTTACAAACCTTCACTTTTAGGTAATTGTATGTAGGCTCAATATAAAAGTTTTTTGTTTTTCATAAAAAATATTGAAATGCTACATTGTGGCCTTATGTTTGGTCATTACAACATCAACGCATAAGCTGATAAAAATTGCCACGTCGAGAAGGCAGATGAGAAGGCAATGGTACAAGAAGGAAGCTCGGGTTGAGTTTACCAAGACGGTTGAATTATTCTTTGAAGAATAAATGAGGATAATTATGAAAGTAAGAGATTTTATGAAGGCAGATGTGATCAACATAGAGACAAGGACGTCCATTATGGAAGCCCAAAATATTATGAGGACGAAGAACATCAAGCGGCTGCCAGTCATGAAAAAAGATAAACTTATCGGTCTTGTGACCAAACACATGCTCTTGGAGGCTTCCCCGTCATCAGGGACAACTCTGAGTATATATGAGCTTAATTATCTCCTGTCAAAAATGACGGTGGACGATATTATGGTCAAGGATCCTATAACAATTCCTCCGGACTATCCTGTTGAGACAGTTATATGGCTGGGTAAAAAACACGGGGTAGCTGCCTTTCCGGTAGTGGAGGATGGCAAACTGGTAGGAATTATAACGGAACATGATATTGCTGGTGTGCTCTCAAAGGTTCTGGGTCTGGAAAGTGAGGGGGCCCGGATAACAGTGAAGGGTCTGGGTAACAAATTGGGTAAACTGAAAGAAATCATCGGCGTACTGGACGATCACGCAACCCCTCTGTTGAGTATCATAACCATTCCCAGGAAAAAGAAGGGGGATTGGATCATCGTGTTGAGAGTTCTATCCTCTGAGGCTGAAGGAATTGTGAAGGATCTGGAGAAAAAAGGACTCAAGGTAACTGATGTGAACTAATACCTGAATCTTGCTTGAAAATTAATGAGAATATTTTAAAGCATTTTATTTATATCTAATCATATTGATCAGTGAGTCGCTATTTATAGGAGGAGGTATGAAAACACTAATTCTATCAAAATCTTATCTCGAAAATATAATGAAAATTATGACAGCAATGTTATTAGGCGTTTTCTGGGTTTTGGGTCAGAATGCTTACGGAGCTGGTGCGCCGCCCAAAACCGAAAAGTCTACATCCGGAATACCCATGAAAGCCAATATGCATTTTAAAGAAGGTCAGAAACTCCAGGAAGCCGGTAATTACAAAGAAGCTTCTAAAAGTTACGAGAACGTCGTTAAAGCCGACCCCAAATATGCTGAAGCCTGGAGCAATTTGGGATATACGTATCGAAAACAAGGGCATTTTGACAAGGCAATAAAAGCTTACAAAAAGGCCATTAATCTTGCCCCTAACTTAGCTGAAGCCCACGAATATCTGGGAGAGGCTTATGCCGAGATGGGAAATTTTGATTTGGCGGAAAAGGAGTTGAAAATTCTGCGTGATCTCGGCTCTGACGAAGCAGATGAGCTCGAGGAATTTATTGCTAAAATGAAAGAAAAATAGAGATACAAGAATCATAAATGAAAAATGAAAAAGGAGGCCGTATGAAATGTTTTGAATATAAGATTACCAAGCATTCGGCGGATACCTTTGACAAGATCATCTATTTTTGTTCTAAGTCTGGCCGATGCGGTATTGATGAAGTCTCGAAAAATCAGACAAGAATCTTGACTGCTATTCTGAACAACCAGGGAAGGGAGGGCTGGGAGCTTGTCCAAATTTCTTTTGGCAAAGATGGCGTGATGGTCTATTGGAAACGTAGAATTGAAGACGAGGAGAAATAGCCATTCAGCCGTACGAACCTATCCCGAGGGTTTTTATTTTAAAATTCTATTGACATAATACATTGTGGTTTTATCTTGTTGTTTCTTATTGCCGAATAAAAATAATATTAGTTAGTTTCCATTCAGAAATGAAGATTTTTGTTCAATATCAAGCCTCCGACCCGTAAGGCCTACGCCCCGGAGGGGCATGCGAAAAAAATAACAATCGGCATATGTTTAATATTCCAAAAATAAATTATAGCCTCTTATAGGTGTAAGAAAATGATTAAAAACTGCCCAAGCGAAATAAGATTTTCTTTTATGACCCACAAGTCTGGACTTGCTAAAAAGGATAAAATACCAGCATTCATCTTAACACGGATTAAAAGGGTCCATTGTAGAATTAAAACCAAAACGAAACATCATTTTTCTTCTAAAGAATGAGAAATGCAGACGAACTAGTGTCCATTCAGAAATTGAAGTTTTTGGTTTAGGGCAAGGCCGCAGCCGCAGGGTTTTCGCAACCGCCCTGAAAAGACTGCGGAATCTTAGACAGGCGTAGCGCGAGATTGTAAAAAAACGAGAAGGACGTCCCGGGCCGGTGGAACATCCCGAGTTCCCTATCGGGGAAGATGCCATTTATGGGTGGACCTTAACCATGTGGTTCAAAGGCTGGAGAAGGTTTTCCACTTGGACCGAGGTATCGAATAAACCAATAAATGGCCTGAAGGTCCTCATTGTTCATTGAATTAAGGATGGGGTGCGGCATGGGGGGCCTGCTTTTTAATGTCTTTGCCATTTCTATCCATTCCTCTTCTTTAAAAGAGTCGATTAAAAGCCGAAGATTTGATCCGGAGGACGTTCCCAGCGGTCCGCGCCATCCGATGGTATCACCCGTCAACCATTGGTTCTCTGGAATATTCCCTTTTGATTGTAGATATCCGGCGGTATGACAATCGTTGCATCCTAATTTTTTTACCAAAAAGCGCCCTTCATCTACTGATTTCATTTTAAAGTAAAACTCGGATTTGCTTTTCAATGCTTTAGTTTTATCAGACTTTGCACAATTCCAAAGAAAGAGCCCGGATAAGATAAAACTTGCAAGAATAATATAGGCGAGTTTGAATTTCATTGGCATGGTTTCCTTTAAACATTTGTAATTGTTATTATAACCTATCAATATTCATATTGGGCTTTGCGAATATCAATCGGCCAAAACAACAGAAGTTACCTTATCATAAAACTATTTTTTATATCTATCAAATTGTTGTGGTATTTTCAAACCCAAGTGGCAGACGATTATGCTATCATTCCAACCAAAAGATGCAAGTCTGTTAGATTTAATGCGACCACTCTTTCATAATTACTTGGTATTTATAACAAAATCCAGCCCCAAAATGTGCTGATTCCATCTTTAAATCTGTTAAAGATTTTTTATAATGACGTATTCAAACAATATTAAAGTGTAAATTGGACCTGTAAAAATTACCAAATTATATTTGACCGCGACACAGAATATGGACTAATATTTTTCCGACAACTTGTTAAATGGGAAATTTTATGTAATGTTGTTCCGGTTAACGCCGAGTTTTGATGTCAAATTCCAAAATATTCCCTAACGCTGATTTCCGGCATATTTTAAGGATGTTGAACATGAAACACTATGTCAGTGTTTTTGCCCACCATTACATCGCTTTGATTATCCTTTTGTTTTTTGCCACACTTTCCTTATTTTTACCGATTTCATCATCGGCTGCCAACGAAACTAATGCCGGCGATGAACTCATTTCCCTGACTGTAAAGGATGAACCCTTGGGGGACGTGTTGTACAAAGTCTCCATAGCTACCGGTTACGATATTAGCTTGGATAATAAATGGCAAAATTACCGGGTTACTGCCTCTTTAGAAGAAGTATCTTTGCATAAGGGGCTGAAACGAATTCTTAGAAATCTAAACAGTGCAATTATTTACGTTTCGAGCAAGAAAATTAAGATTATTATCTATGATAAAACCGCTTCTGAAGGCGCATCCCTGGCCCCGTCAACCGACCAATCGTTTGAAAGGGCTCCGGTTCCTCAACGTCGGCCTTACCCTCCTTCGGAACACCGGCCTCCCACCTCACAGGCTATTGAAAAAGAGGATAGCTCCGGAACCGATGAAGAACCTTCCGACAACCCTGTCGTATCTGATCAGAAATCAGAAACCGGCACCCCCGATAGTGAAGAAAAAGAAAAAACAAAACCTGAGAACCTTAAATCAGATCCTGATGAAGAGACAAATAAAGACTCAAAGGACAAATCTTCCGAGGAAAGCTCTGAGAATGACAATCAAACCGAATTAAAAAACGAGTAAGGAAAACGGATTTAAAATGTGGACAAGGAGACTTTTTAATTTTTTCTGTTTATTCGCTTTTACGATAGGCCTTTTTTACATCAACGGATGTTCCAAGCCCTATGGCTTGAGAGACGTAAATGTTTCGGGTAGCGCCGAAATTATGGTTTTTGAAAATGTTCAATTTAGTGAGCTGCTAAAAGCCACGCATGAAGCTCTCGACTGGGCCCAATTGGACGTCATCGAGGAGATTGAACAACCAAAATTCAATGTGTTCGTCATTATCGCACGGGGTGTAGAAATCGAAACTGTGAAAGTGCGAATTAAGCGTCTGTCAGATACTTCACATGAGTTGGCATTATTTACTTCTACTGCAAGCGGCGCTTCTGAAGAAGAATCGCCCAACCGTGATCTTCTTCAGGAGATTGAAAAGCGATTACACAATGATTTGAAGAAATAGTCTTCCGATCCGCCTGAAACAGCTCCCTGCGCCCCTCGAACGGATGAACAATCCGTGCGTATTCACGGGATGTGCTTCCTCGTATAACGATGCCTGCCCTCTCGTGCCTTGCATGGCAGGCGGGTTGGCGGAGCGGCTTCGTCGTTGAGATGACGACGGATTAACCGTGAATTTTTTTCAACAACCAAGCCATATTTTCGCCAAGAACTTCCATGGTACGAAGCCCCTCCTCGTCTTTTTCCACATCGCCCTTGTCCAGACCAAACCCCATGTTCCAATAGGTCGAGCCGGGTACAATCATCTGACCGATAAAGAAGAAATGGTTTATGGCATTGAATGCATGAATGCTTCCACCTCGGCGAACCGCAACAACGGCTGCACCAACTTTGCGTCTAAACATTCCACCATTGGCGATGCTCGTCATTCCGGATCTATCAATTAAAGCCTTTAGCTCTGTCGAAATGTTGGCGAAATATGTGGGAGAAGCCAGAATCATGCCGTCGGCTTCGATCATTTTTTCAATACATGAATTTAATAGATCATTGCTCACCGAGCATCGCTGATCTTTATTTTCAAAGCATTTATAACAAGCGATACACCCACGTATTTTCTCTCCGGAAAACTGCACCAGTTCGGTTTCTATCCCTTCTTTTTGAAGTTCTTGGAAAACACGATTAACAAGAATGGCGGTATTACCATTTTTTCTTGCACTTCCATTAAAGGCGACGACTTTCATTTACCCTACCCTCCTTAATAATGGTTGATTTTATAACTGTCTGAATCTTGCATGAAAATTAATGAGAATCTTTATAATCCTTATTAGAATAATATGTTTAATAATGTCAAACCCTAATCCGGAAATCCCAATTTAACGAGAAACCAAATTCCATTCTTCCATGCCGGCGATATCAACAGGTTCCCATTAGTCTTGTCTGCTTGAAAATAGCTCATTGGTGCTTAAATTGAGAAGATGAATACATCGGCAATCAAGCATAAGAGGTTAAAAGGAATATCATTATTTCTTTCACTCATTTGTGTTTTATTGGTCCAAAACGATGTTGCGGCGGATTCATATTTGAGGTGTCAAGGCCGCCTAGTATCCATAGGAGATACCAAAGCAGAGGTGTTGGACAAGTGTGATCATCCGGATAAACGTGATCAATGGGAAGAGGATCATAACAGTACTATTTCGCAAATATACGATTACAAAACCGAGCGATATATAGCCCCCAAACGAATCGAAAAGCCGATCCGGATGGAGCGCTGGACTTATAATATAGGTGCCAATAAGTTCATACGATATCTGTACTTCCAAAATGGCGAACTGATCAAAATTGAAACCGGCGAGAGGGGCAGAGATTGATTTGGACAATTATATATGGATCATCTCCCGATTAGTTGTAGTTGATTAGGGTAAAATAAGTGGGTCGTCTCCAATCGAGTAGGTGTGATTCCAAAGGGTACAAGGGGTCAAGGATTCAAGGGTTCAAGTGAAATACTAAAGAATTAAATATGCTTAATGAAGGGATAGGAGAGGTAGAAAGAATGTTAGAGGCGCTAATAAAGTCTTTAGAAAACAAACCCTTGAATCTTTGATCCCTTGAATCCTTGGACCCTCTTCTCCAACTAAATTGGAGAAGAACCTAATTTATTCTCCCACATATAACATGAAAAACATCCAACAAAGGGAATAATAATAATGATCACAACACTCATTCAAATTAAACTTTCGAAAACTTTGTCTCTGGATAAAGCTCAGGGTATTTTTGCAAGCACCGCATCAAAATACATCGAAATTCAGGGGCTTATTCGCAAGTATTACATCCTTTCAGAGGATGGAGAGACAGCAGGGGGAGTATATCTGTGGGAATCGCGAAAAGCCGCCCAAACGCTCTACACAGATGAATGGAAAAAATTTATTCTTCAAAAGTATGGATCGGAACCGTCTGTTACATATTTCCATAGCCCGGTTATCGTGGATAATTTACTTGGCGAAATTATCAAGGACGGTAAAAAGTAGTTGAAACCATTGATAATTTAACCTCAATTGAGCGAAAGTCGAGGATGCTCCATATTCCCCCGATAACGGGATCTTCGTTTCACTACGAAAGGCATATTACCAAAATTGTATGATTTTTCCATAAAAAATTTAAAAAAAATGAATGATACCCCCCAAATGGGCGATGTTTTTTATTCAATTATGTGCTTAAAATTTGTTTAGTGCAGAACAAGGTATGGATTGAGGCCTTATCGGCCAGAATTATTATTGTCTCGTATTATTAAATGAAAAAGGAGGAAAACCACGTGCCTCAACCAAATAATCCCATGGAAATATTCAAGTTGCTCGAAAAATCAAATTGCAGGAAATGTAACGAAAAAACATGCCTGGCTTTTTCTGTCGCAGTGTTCAAAGGTCAAAAACAGCTTGATGAATGCCCTCGTCTCGAAAGCGATATAATTGAGCAGTTTGGCGGGAAAATCGATAAAAAGACGACTCCTGAACAGGATATGGACGAATCACTGGAGCAGTTGAAAAGAAAAATTGCCACAATAGATATAGCTGCATCAGCGCAAAGATTAGGAGCAAGCTTTTCTAACGGTAAATTAACGATCAAGATCCTCGGCAAGGACTTTAGTCTTGACTCAAAAGGAAACGTTACCACCGACATCCATGTCCATTCATGGATATTGGTTCCCGTACTCAACTATATCATAGATGGTGCGAAAACCCCTGTTTCAGGAAAATGGGTTCCATTCAGGGAGTTGGAAGGCGGGAAGACATGGTATCGGCTTTTTGGACAGAGATGTGAAAAACCCTTGAAGAAAGTCGCTGATACCTATACGGATCTTTTTGAAGACATGATTCATATTTTCAACGGAAAGCCGGCGGAAAATCATTATGCTTCTGATATCTCACTTGTCTTGCATCCTTTGCCGAAAGTGCCGATCCTGATTTGCTATTGGAAGCCGGAAGACGGACTCGAATCCAGTCTCAACATATTTTTTGATTCAACAGCGGAAGACAATCTCAATATTGAATCCGTTTATGCCCTTGCTGTCGGGCTTGTAAGAATGTTTGAAAAGATCTCTTTTAGGCACGGGATACAATAGGCATTATCAATTTAAACCTTCGGGGTTCACAAAAAATAAACTCGCCCCTTCACGGATGGTCCTTTTTTCCTCCTAAACTTGCGCAAATTCGTCAAAATCCGCCAAAATATTGTCAAAATATGACCAAATAATTTTGGTCCGCAATTCGTTTTTCCGTCCAAATAATTGAAATCTATATTATTTTATGTTTTTTCAATTGATATCTTAGATCTTGTATGATTTTTGCATATGATAACCAAAACCATAAGGAGGATCACATGGAAGAACAGTGCATAAGGGAAAACCGATTGGATATCGACATTGGCTACATCACAAAGAGTCCTTGCAGAGAATGCCCCATCAAAAACAGTCTCCCCGAGTGTTCGAGTTGCTGTGAGACGTTATCTCAATTACAGGAACTTTTGGTCGGCAGCATATCCTGTTCAAAAAGTTTTTCGGATTGTGAAGAATATTCCATATAACGCAAGTATGCCTGAGGAATTATAAACGCCGATTTTCATTTTTTACCAAAATAACGATCTCAAGACCAGGTCTTCATTCTTAACGTTACGCCCAAATCCGTATAGAATAAAGGCCTGCCCCCTCTATTTCTTCAACCGCTTTATCCAGAAAAGCAAGTTTTAAAACCCCTGTGAGTTAGCCTTAGATTTATTCAGCCAATGCCATATGCCCCAGCATCAGTTCGGTCAGGGGATTACCCGGATGTATCATCTGGTCAATGATGGTGAAATGGTTGTGATTCGACATCTCGAGATACTCGACACTGGCACCTCTTTCACCCCACGTTTCGAAAAAATGGTATGACTGGCGCTGGAATTCATCTGACTCCTTTCCTCCCACAACGAGGGAAAACGGTGCCTTAACTTGTGGATTCAAAAATATAGGACTGTTCAGACGAGCATTTTTTTTGTCGAGTCTGAGATCATCATTGAGCGATAAATAACGCAGTGGTTCCAGTTCAAACAGACCGCTGACTGAGACACCGCTTTTGATAAGATTTGCAGGGAGATCGGAACCAAAGTCCAACCAGTCCGTCGCCATCAGCATGGCCGTCAGATGTCCTCCGGCGGAATGCCCTGAAACATGGATGGCATTGGGATTGCCGCCATAATTTGTGCAGTTTCGCCAAATCCATCGGCAGGCAATGCGAATCTGTTGTACGATTTCGCCCATGGATGCGGCGGGACAAAGTGCGTAATTTACGATCACCACCAGTGCTCCCCGATGGACCAGCCCCTGGGCCAAAAAGCTGAAAATGCTTTTGTCCATGGCACGCCAATATCCGCCGTGGATGAACATATGCACCGGCGCATCGGACTGCCGGGGCCGGAAAAGATCGAGGGTGCCCCGCTCGCCGGATACATAAGGAACGTCTAATTCGCAGTTACTTTGCCGGCGGAAATCAGCGCTGCACGTGCTCCATTTCTCGAAAATCGCCTCACAGTCCGGTACGGCTGCCCGGGCGTTGTATTGCTGTTCAAGTTGTTGGACGCTATAACCCTTAAATACAGTTGCAGTCAGGTTCCTTACCTTCACACATCATACCCCAAAATAACGCTGCCTCAATTCGGGTTCAGCGGCAAATGCTGCCGAATCTCCGGACCAAACAAAACGTCCCTTTTCCATAATGTAGTGCCGATCGGCAATGCGCATCAAGGCTTTCAGATTTCTGTCAATGATGAATATCGCATGCCCGGTTTCTTTAAGCTGTTCGATGCAGTTCCAGATTTCCGAGCAAACCATCGGCGCCAGTCCCTCGGTGGCATCATCTAAAATAAGCAGTTTGGCATTGGTCATCAATGCACGGCCGATGGCCAGCATCTGCTGCTCTCCACCGGAAAGGGTTTTGCCATACGACTGTTTCCTTTCAGCCAGTTTGGGAAACATCTCAAACACCCTGTCAAGTGTCCAGGGATTTTTTGCACCTGAGCGGTTGGCGGCTGTAGCGATGAGGTTTTCACAAACCGTCAGTGTCGGAAATATCTGTCTGCCTTCAGGAACCAAAGCAATTCCTGCTCTGGCCGCAACATAGCTGGGTTGATTGGTAAGTTCCAGCCCCTCAAATCGGATGCTGCCCGATTTAGGCGGCGTCAAACCCAGGATCGAATGCACCAGTGTCGTCTTGCCCATACCATTGCGGCCCATGACGGTAATCACTTCACCGGCGTCTACCGCTAAACTGACCCCGAACAGAACCTGGCTTCTTCCGTAAAAGGTCTGGATATCGGTTACCTGAAGCATCATCCGTTTTCTCCCAGATATGCCTTCCGCACGGCGGGATCGGTGTGAATGTTTTCCGGTGTATCCGTGGCAATGGCCCGGCCGTAAACCAGCACCGTGATCCGATCCGCCAGGGTGAACACGGCGTCCATATCGTGCTCCACCATCAAAATGGTCAGCCGCCCTTTGAGAGTTTGAAGCAAGTCTACCATTTTGCGTGAACTCGCCGGACCCATGCCTGCCATGGGTTCGTCCAGGAGCAACAAGGCAGGGCGTGTGGCCAGTGCCATGGCCAGCTCCAGCTGCCGCTGCTCACCATGGGAGAGACGGTCTGCTACAATATCCGCGCGATCGGCAAGGCCCACCTCTTTTAGCACCTCACGCGCAGGAACGCGAAGTTTTCGATCAGTTCGTGCAGATTTCCAAAACTTAAACGAGTGCCCGTCACGGGCCTGAACAGCCATGGCCACGTTGTCTTCAGCCGTAAAATTAAGAAGAATCGACGTAATCTGAAACGACCGCGCCAACCCCAGACAAGCCCGTTTATGTACCGGAAGCCGGGTGATATCTCGGCCCGCAAAATAAATGGTTCCCTCATCAGAGGTGAGTTCTCCTGAAAGCTGGCCGATGGCGGTGGTCTTTCCGGCGCCGTTGGGCCCGATAATGGCATGAATCTCGCCGGTCCGTATCTCTAAAGAAAGCGTATCTGTGGCTTTAAGCGCGCCATAGGCTTTGGTGAGTCCTCGAGCTTTCAAGATAGATTCATCCATTGTCCGCTTTCCTTTCCACGAAAGATCCGTAAAGACCGCGACGGGCGAACAACACCACAAAGATCAAAATGGGCCCGAGAAAAAGCATCCAATGCTCGGTGTAACGGGAAAGAAACTCCTCTAAAAGCAGAAATACTGTCGCTCCGAATACCGGTCCAACAAGCGTACCGACACCTCCCAAAATTACCATCACCAATATGTCACCCGAAACGGTCCAGTGCAAAAGACTCGGGCTGACAAACTCGGTCTGGTTGGCCATCAAAGCCCCTGCAAGACCGGCTCCGGCTCCGGCAATGACAAAACAGACCAGTTTGTAACGATAGGTCGGGAATCCCAGGGCACCCATGCGCCGCTCGTTTTCCTTACAGCCGCGAATAACCATTCCAAATCGCGAATTCACCAAGCGTCTGCTGAATAAAAGAAATCCGATCAACAGCCCAAGACATGTATAATAGAAAGCCGCATCGTTGCTCAGGTCCATATGTCCAAGCCGGCTTCTGGTAAAAAGACTCAATCCGTCGTCACCGCCGTAGAATTCAAGGGAGGTAAAGAAAAAATACATCATCTGTGCAAAAGCCAGAGTGATCATAATAAAATATACGCCGCTGGTGCGAAGGCTGATGGCGCCGATGACAAACGCTAACCCTGCCGATGCAACGGCTGCCACCGACCATGAAATCAGCGCGTTGTCTGTGCCCATGATCACAAATGGCCAACTGATAACCGCAGACCCTTCGATTCCATGGAAGGCAAGGATGCCGACGACATAAGCGCCGGCTCCGAAAAAGGCGGCGTGCCCGAAACTCACCATGCCGCCATATCCCAATATCAGGTCCAGACTTACGGCCGCCAGGGCGTAAATCAGAATTCGGCTGAACAACCCGATGTAAAACGTCGCTTCCAACGCAGATGCAACTGGAGGGAGCCCTATTAAAATTACCAGGGCGGCAATAAGAATACAGGTCTTCAAGGTGAGTTGAAATCTATTCATGAGCCGGCAGCAATCCCCTTGGTTTCCAGGCCAACACCAGCGCCATCAAAATATAGATGGCCATGGAATCAAGGGAGGCGCCAACGCCGTCCGCTGTGGCCGGGTCTAAAAACAGCTTGAACAGGGCAGGGAGAAACGCTCGGCCCAATGTGTCGATAAGCCCCACGAGTATAGCCCCTACAAGTGCCCCCCGTATGGAACCGATGCCGCCGATGACAATGACCACGAATGTCAGAATCAAGATATCCTCACCCATGCCGACCTCAACCGCAAACAATGGACCGGCCATGGCCCCCGCGAGCCCGGCCAATAGCGCACCCAAACCGAAAACAAGGGTGTAAAGCAGATTGACGTTTACCCCCAGGGCGCCGACCATCTCCCGGTTGGTGGCGCTGGCACGAATCAGCATGCCCAGACGTGTTCGCGTAATCAGAAAATATAAAAAGATTGCCACAATTATCCCAACGACGATGATGGCCAAACGAAAGGTTGGATAGGGCGCGCCGGGAATGATTTCGATGGTGCCCGATAATGCCTCGGGTACGTCCAGGAACAGTGCTCGCGGTCCCCAGATGATTTTAGTCAGTTCGTTGAAAAACAGAATCAACCCGAACGTGGCCAGAACCTGGTCCAAATGATCACGGGCGTAAAGGGTTCGGAGCACAAAGACTTCTACCACAATTCCCACAAGGGCAGCACCTGGAAGCGCAACAAGAAGACCGAGCATAAAAGAGCCTGTTTGCTGAAAAACCGTTGCACACAAATACGCTCCGACCATGAACAACGACCCGTGGGCGAGGTTAATCAAATCCATAATGCCGAAAATCAGGGTCAGCCCGGACGCCATCAAAAACAGCATCACTCCGAATTGCAGGCCGTTAAGGAATTGCTGGCAAAAGAGTAGCAGATACATGTCAATTATTTCATCTTACACTGGCTCACATAGGCATCGGAGTGGTTGGTAAATGCCTTGGTGACGATTCGGTTGGTTAACACACCGTCGTCTTCAACAACTTTCCTGATATAAATATCCTGGACTGGATAATGATTCGGCCCGAATTTAAAATTGCCGCGAACAGAATCGAAGTCAGCTTTTCGAAGCGCTTTTCGGAAAGCATCCTTTTTCGACATATCTCCGCCCACGGCTTTGATGGCACTGGCAATCAGGCGTGCGGCGTCGTATCCCTGACTGGCATACAAAGAAGGCAGACGTCCATAGGCTTTTTTGAAATCGGCAACAAACCTCTTATTGGCTGGATTGTCGATGTCCTTGTTCCACTGGGAGGAATTCATGACGCCAAGAGCGGCGTTCCCGACCGCGCTCAGAATGGTCTGGTCAAAAGAAAAGGCAGGGCCGAACAGAGGAATATCTTTGGTCAGGCCGGCCTGATTGTACTGCTTGATGAAACTGATCCCCATGCCTCCGGGCAAAAAGAAGAAAACTGCGTCCGGCTTGGCGCTGCGAATGGAGACAAGTTCCGCAGCGTAATCCTTTTGTCCCAACTTTGTGTACACCTCGGCAATGGGTTTTCCCTTGTAAAAACGCTTAAAACCCCTCAGGGCGTCCTTGCCCGCCGGATAGTTTGGCGCCAAGATAAAGACTTTTTTGAAGTTGTTGTCTTTGACGTATTGGCCCATAGCTTCGTGAAGGTTGTCATTTTGCCAGGCAACATTGAAATAGTTTTCATGACAGCCTTTTCCGGCAAGAAGCGAGGGACCTGCATTGGGGCTGATGTAAAAGACGCCTTCTCGCACGGCCTTGGGAACAACGGTAATGGCAAGGTTCGACCAGATAATACCGGTTAGGATATCTACGTTGTCGCGCTTCATGAACCGATTCGCAATCTGCTTTGCCTTGTCGGGCTTACGGGAATCGTCGTCCACAATCAATTGAACCGGGTAACCGCCAAGCTTGCCGCCTTCCTGGTCGATGGCCAGTTTGAATCCATCCCGAACGGCAATCCCCAAAGCGCTGCCGCCTCCGGAAAGGGTAGTAATCATGCCGATTTTGACAGGCCCGGCCAATGCCCAGGATGCAGTTAGAAATAGCGTTGCAGTCAACAATATCAATAATCTTTTCATCATGGTCCCCCCTTGGTTAAATTGAACCTCAATGGATAGTAAACAAAACGAGGAATATATAGGCTGAGGTAAAGTTAGGTGTCAAGGGTTAACTGGTGCTGCCTAAAGGTGAGGACTTTAATTAAAAGGGATTACAACCCGAATCTTGCATGAAATATAGAAGTCTCCGACTCGTTCAAAGTTCAGGTATAAATTTCGCGATTATCCCGACTGCTCCAACTTCCGTTAAATCAATCTTAATCACTCAAAAACAGGGCATCTTTATAACGATCTTGACTTATAGGGTTGTTTTCTGTAATATTTATTTTATATTTTCTTTATAAATCATGTGTTTATTGAGTTTATCCCGAATTCTTGCAACATTTCTTCAAAACATGATTGATGACACACGTTTGGTTTTAATCGAAAGAAATAACAGTGAATGCCAATTCCCATCGTTACCGACAACAGGCAGAGATTCTGCAAAACCTGATCCGTTTTGATACGACCAACCCTCCTGGAAAAGAGGCGGAATGTATCGATTACATAAATCGTTTGATCCAGTCTGCCGGCATCGACACCAGGATACTTTACCAGGACCCGGCGCGACCCAACCTGATTTGCCGCATAAAAGGAAATGGCAACGCACCGCCGTTGCTGTTATACGGACATGTGGATGTGGTGACCACGACCGGTCAGGTCTGGCAATACCCGCCATTTGAAGGGAGAATCGTCGACGGGTTTTTATGGGGCCGCGGGGCATTGGATATGAAAGGCGCCGTTGCGATGATGCTTTGTGCCTTTCTTCGTGCGAAATATGAAAACGTCTATCTTGCGGGTGATGTTGTTTTGTGTATTATGAGCGATGAGGAAGCCGGAGGAGACTTCGGCGCTAAATTTCTGGTGGAAAATCACGCGAATTATTTTAAAGGGATTCGATATGCGATCAGTGAATTTGGCGGTTTTTCATTGTATTTCAAGGGAAAAAAGTTTTTTCCAATAGAAGTCATCCAGAAGCAGGTTTGCAGTATTAAGGCCACCATCCGAAGCCGGTCCGGCCACGGCGCCTTGGTCATGAAAGACGGGGCAATGGCAAAGCTTGCCAGAATGCTGACTCAGCTTGAAAAAAAATACTTGCCCGTACATATTACCCCTGTTGTCCATACATTGGTTGAACAAATGGCCGCTACTTTGCCGTTTCCGGGCAGGATGGTGATGCGGCAATTGCTGAATCCTTTGTTCACGGACAGGGTGTTAAAACTGCTTGGGGCAAAGGGAAAAAATTTCATCCCCATGTTTCGCAACACGGTAAATGCCACCATTGTGCGGGGAGGAGATAAAGTCAATGTGTTGCCCAGTGAAATTGAGGTTATGCTGGATGGTCGTCTACTGCCCGGTCATGTACCGGAAAACATAATAGGAGAAATAAAAGAAATTATCGATGACGATGTCGAACTTGAGGTCATCCGCTATGATCCTGGCCCCCTTGAACCGGATATGGGATTGTTTGATACATTGGCGGCTGTCCTGCGTGCCCTGGACCCGGACGGCATCCCCATTCCGTATCTACTTAGCGCATCGTCCGATGCACGTTTTTTTTCAAAAATCGGCATTCAGACATATGGTTTTATACCCATGCAATTGCCGGAAAGTTTAGACTTTGCCGGACTGATACACGCCGCAGATGAGCGCATTCCGGTTGAAGCGCTAACTTTTGGCAGCAACGCAATATATCAACTACTTCAATGTTTTCATGAATGAGAACCAAAAATGTTTAACACCACCTCCCGATTCTCAGGAAATACGATCCAATGAGGATTGCGTTGAGTGGATCAAATCCATACATCCGGGCAGAATAAACGGTGTGGCCCTGGTTATTCATGGGCTTAATTTGCAACCCGAAAAAATGGAATCCATTATTGCTCTGCTCACCCATTCTTGCATTGATGTTTTGAATTTGTCATTGCGCGGGCATGGAAAAAATTATACTCAAAAGGCGAACGTCGACGGCAGTAATGCCCGGATGGAAGCCTTTAAAACAGTCTCGTATGAATATTGGATCAAAGAAGCACATCGGGCCTATGGCCTTGCCGGGAAAAGGAGTCTTGAGAAACAAGTCCCTTTGTTCTTGATCGGTTTTTCACTGGGCGGTCTCATGGGTGCTACTCTGTTTGCTTCATATCCGGATGTTTATTTTAACCGGATGGTCCTTTTGGCACCGGCATTACATATTTATAAAATTTATTATTTAGCAAAATTACTCACCCCGTTTCCGAGACTGGTGATCCCTAGTTTTTTTATAAAGTCGTATTGCTCCAATAAGGGAACACCCATGGCAGGGTATATTGCACTGTTTGAAGGCATCGAACATTTTAATAAAAACATGGCCCCTAAACTGAACGTGCCAACCATCATTTTTATAAACAAACAAGATGAACTGGTTTCGTATCGAAGATTAAAGCGCATCATAAAAATTGGGGGACTCCATCAATGGAAACTGCACCCGGTAGAAAAAAACACGACAGGTGCAAAAGAAAAAATGCATCATCTGATCATTGATGAATCATCCATTGGAAAAGATGCATGGAATGAGATGAGAGGACTCATCGTTCACCATTTATTGTCTTGAATTAACGTCTCTGAATTCTAAGATCTATTTGAAATAATAGGGTTTCGAGGCTTAATTATTTAACTCATGCATGGAATGTTGGAATGATGGAATGATGGAATATTGGAATGTTGATTTAATTCACTGTCAATATGAATTTTACAATAATCCACGTTCCCATTTTCCCTGAACACATTATTCCATCATTCCTTTGTTCCATTATTCCAACTGTGAGCGGAGCGAACTATCTTGTTATGTTTTTAAAATCGATTTGGATTCAAATCATTTCTTGCGTGCTTTTGGCGGCAGTGTTAACAGGCTGTGAATCAATGCGATATTATAAGCAACTGATATCCGGTCAAATCGATATTCTCAACAAAAAGCAGCCGATCCATGAACTTCTCGACAACCCGGATACGTCCGAAAAACTAAAAGAAAAACTCAGGCTGGTGATGGACATCCGGACGTTTGCAAAGGATGAACTTTTTCTGCCGGTTAAGGATCAGTATCTTAGTTTCGTAGAACTGGAACGACCCTTTGCCGGCTGGAATATGTGGGCGACTCCGGAGTTCTCTTTTTCACCTAAAACCTGGTGCTATCCGGTTATCGGTTGTGCGGTATACCGAGGCTATTTTTCAAAAAAAGACGCTTTCGATTATGGTCATCAACTGGAGGTGCAGGGATATGATGTTTACATTGGAGGGGTTGCAGCATATTCAACATTGGGTTGGCTTGATGACCCGGTTTTCAGCACCTTCATCTATCGCAGAGATATTAAACTGGCGGCGCTGATCTTTCACGAACTGTCCCATCATATTCTCTATGTAGCGGACGATACCACCTTTAATGAAAGTTTTGCAATCGCCGTTGAACAGGAAAGTCTGCGGCGTTGGCTGGCAACAAGAGATAATCTGAAAGCCTCTGATGATTACAAAATGGATTACCGGCGCCGGCGTCAGTTTATCGAGCTGGTGACTAAATATCGTAAAGAGCTTGGAACGTTGTATGCCAAGGATTTACCCATACCGGAAAAACGACATGCCAAGGCAGCCGTATTTGAAAAGTTAAAGAATGAATACCGGTTGTTGAAACAGCATTGGGGCGGGTATTCAGGCTATGATTTGTGGATCGATCGAAAGATGAATAATGCAAAATTGATATCCGTATCCACCTATCATGATCTTGTACCGGTATTTTTAGAACTTCTTAAAGACTGCAATTACGACCTCAAAGCATTTTATAAAAAATGCCAGAATCTATCTGAAAAATCCAAGGAAGAAAGACTTGCCTATCTTGAAAAATACCATCCTATACAATCTCAAACAGAATTTTAACAAAGGCGTCCTTGTATGAAATCAGGGTTTTATCCTTCCTCATAACCACCACGATATAATCTGGTTTAAATAAATGATCCATTGGTAAAAACGCCAACTTTCTTTTTTTCAATTCCGGCAAGTCCTTCACCACCGTAGCAAAAGATATGCCGAGTCCCATCTCTACATACAGGGAACTTAACTCGACGTTAGAAGATTCCATGACGATGTGATAGTCAATGCCCAGTTTTTGAAACCTCTCTTCTAAACTACTGCGGTATTTTAAATTTATGGGGGGTAAAATCAGAGGATATTTTCCAATATGTTTCAATGTGACTCTTTTCACTTTGGCCAAGGGGTGGCCCACAGGTGTTATAACAACGGTTCTGACCTTCTTCCAACGAAGTGCCTTAAGATCCTTTGGAACAATGGATTCCAACACAAGACCAAAATCGATATCTCCATTTTTGATAAGGCCGAGAATATATAGCTGTGACCGATCCAGGATGGTCAGTTCGACATTAGGAAATTGTTTGATATACTCCTTAAGGGCGAGCGGAAACAAGTGGAAGAGCGTTGTGAAAGGTGCGGCCACTCTCAAACGACCTTTTTGGTGCCCTTTAATCTCATTGATTTCATCAATAAGAGAAGCGTGTCTTTCCAGAATTGTCTCTGAAAATTTAAAAAACCTGTTGCCGGCAGAAGTCAGGCGCAACTTGCGTTTGCCGATCCTTTCAAAGAGCTGACACCCTAATTCTTCTTCAAGGTTTTTAATCTGCTGACTGATTGCCGACTGGGTCCGGAAAGTGGTGTTGGCCGCTTTTGTAAAGCTGCCCAGCTTAGCTACATGGTAAAACCCCAGGATCTGTTGCCATTCCATTTAAAATAAGTCTCACTAATTAGAATTATTAAAACAATTAATTTGACTAACATAGAATTAACAGAAATACTGACGATGAACAATAAAAATCTTACGTAGTAAAGATCCGACCCCAGAGGGGCGGCTTTAATTTAACCCCTGGAAGGGGCTGGTTTACTTAGAGCCGAACAAATTCAAAGTGCCTAAAGTGATCTAAAGTACCTAAAGTTATGGAGTCGCTCCGCTCCGGTGATTTTATATAATTGGCAGAATTCCTTAACTTTAGCTCACTTCAAACTCTTCCAGCGATTCTTCAGGCAAAGCCAATTGATCGCTGATCTGGTCCGAAGGGCCAGGGTTTCTATGCCAAACTAAAAAACTACCCTTGGAGGTGAATCATGAAAAATTCTTTGCAACCCGGTTTGACCTATACATTTAAATTCAAGGTCCCGGAAAACAAAACCGTACCTCATCTTCTTCCTGAATCTCCCGAGTTTCAAGCCATGCCGGAGGTTTTGGCCACCGGGTTTATGGTGGGACTGTTTGAGTGGACATGTATCCAGGCCATTAATCCTCATATTGACTGGCCCCGTGAACAAACAGTGGGTATTGATGTGAAACTAAATCATATCGCTGCTACCCCCCCTGGCCTGACGGTGACGGTAAATGTTAAATTAGAAGAAGTGGACGGCCGGAAACTTGTCTTTTCAATTGTTGCCGATGACGGCATCGATAAGATATCTGAAGGAACCCACGACAGATTTATCATCGATGCTGCCAAATTCAATGCCAAGATGGCGGCCAAGATCAACGCAAAATAAAATCGTGAACGATTTTATGAAACTCCCGCCCCCTAAAAGCGGAACTGGACCTTCGCTACGTTCGGACAAGACTTCGGCGAGCTCAGTCCAATTGCAGCAGGGAATTCAAATTTAATTTTCAAAAAGTTCAATAAAGTGCAGCCGGCCGGGGAAAATTTTTGTAGATGTTCAATTTTGTTCAAAACCAAGGCAGGCTAAAATTTTAACCACCCCAGTACGATCGCAGACCTACGGGGCAGGCAGGCAAAAATACATTAGGTATTTCGAGGATTAAAATTTTAGCCCAACGCAGGGATTGGACAAAAAGGGGCGTTTTTCAAAGGTCTCAAAAAAGGACTGAGGAGACGCTATAATGTTTTAGGGCTCGATCGTTATGGGCGTACCGACATCTACAGATGCCCATATCTCATCCATCTCGGTATTTGTTACTGCAATACATCCGTCCGTCCAGTTAACGTACCGATGGATACGCTCGAAATTTTTAGCGCCATTTTTTTGACCGTGTATCATGATATCCCCACCCGGAGCAGCGCCCATTTCTTTGGCTCTTTTGATGTCCTGATCGTTTGGATAAGATATGTGTATGGATTTGTAAAAATCGCTATCGGGATTTTTATAATCAAGTATATATGTTCCTTCCGGCGTCCGTTCATCGTCTGCTCGTCTTTTGGGTCCTTTTGAATTTGCTCCCAATGCGATCCGATATATCTTGAACGGCTTTTTGTTTTTCATAAGGTACAGCCGCTTCTCATGTTTTTTCACCAAAACAGAATCCGCCCTGGAAAGGTCTCCGGCAATGGCCAGGCAAGGTAGAAGGACTATAAGTACAATGATCTTCTTCATCATTGGGCAGTCATCTCTCAGTGTTCACAGGAAACCCGAAAAATTCATCGATACCGTTGATTTTCTGCGCTTCGGGGCTATAAACGATAGGTCGAGTTTTATCAATATCCGGTTTGCCCTCTTCCGTCAACATTACATTTCTTACCTTGAATTGTATTGACACACTTAGATTGTTTTTCTATATTTTTAGAGAAAAACTCTTTATTTTAAACACAAAACAACCCGTGATGATCGACGGATAGGAAAGTAAAAAAGTCATGAAAGCCCATCAACTTACAATACCGGTAGAAAATAAACCCGGCGTCCTCTCTCAAATAACGTCAATTCTTGCCCGAAAAAATATTAATATTCGATCAGCCACGATATCTTCGTTCGGAGCTTCGGGATTCGTGAATCTTATTGTAAACAATCCCAAACAGGGTCAAAAAGCGCTCACCAAAGAAGGTATTTCGGTGGAACTAAAAGAAATTATTGCCGTGCTGATCGAGGATCGTCCGGGTGGGCTTGACAAGCTTTTACAGACCCTTTCTGCTGAAAATGTCAATATCGAAAATGGCTATGGCTTTGTTATAGAAAGTCGGAAAAATGCAGTCTTTGTTATTGATGTTAACGATATAGAGCGGGCCAAGGATTTGATTGAGGCATCGGGTTTTAAAACGCTCACCCCCCAGCAGCTTTCCGAGATCGAGCCGTTTCATTATGTGGGATATTGAACCGATAGGGGCATCGGGCTACATTCTAAAGCGTTCATCAGCCGGGAATTTAATAAAGGCGGTGGAGGCGGTACTAAATGGCGGCACGTTTTTTTCTGTCGATAGTGAAATTCCGGAATGAGCGAAGGTGGCCTTCGGGTGATGT
>CALLDL010000128.1 GCA_937998305.1 uncultured Desulfobacterales bacterium
GATATGGTTGAAGACCTTTTTTAAATTCTTCTAAAAGTTCAGATCCTGTTATCCCCCAATGATCTAATAAATCATGCCATGTATACCATTTCTTTTTCACTTTACGCGTCTCCTGTAACGGCCTGGTGTTGATTCGGGGGAAGACCGGCCAGGATATCCGGTCTTGTCAGCTCGCGTTGCCTATCCCCCAAAACATTGAATTTATTTTATATTACTATACTATACATATCAAGTTTTAATTCAGTAGGCGCAAGGGAGTCTGTATTTTCTCGAATCCCCTGCGCCTGATTTTCAAGTGCCTGTAAACACAATTAAAATTAACGAAATCCAGCGCATTGGATTTTTACTTTGAAAACTGTGTCTGTAAGACTGTGCTTTTTCTGTACCTATTGTGTCTGCTTTTTTCTAAAATAACCTAACATTTCCCAACTTAATCTAGGACGTAAAAAGCCAATGAAATCAGATTAATAATTGATTTCATTGGCTTTTCGCAAGTAGTCAATTTCGGAAGTAAAATCCCAGGAGCAACTGACTGATATCATATTTTCTTTGTTAGGGGCTTTCTCTGTTTTGTAATAACCGAATCACCTTAAGAAGCTGCTTTAACTTTTTTATGTTTCGACAAGCTTTAAGATCGTTTTCCTTTGCGATTTTCTTTATCAGTCCTTTAAGTCTTTCTTCACCGTTGTTCAGTTTCCTGGCTTCTTCCCTGACCCGTTCCTGGAGCGCTTTTATCTGGCCGACCCCGGATCTCGGGTCCCTGAGATCCGGCACCTTCTTTTTAAATCCCAAAGATTCAAAGTATCTCACCAGTTCTTCGAGTTCCGGGATAGACATGTCCGCCGAAGATTCGACACCCCAATATGCAATCACGTCCCGATATTCGTCATCTGAAAGGGGAATCTCTTTTTTGGCAATATGCACCAGGGCCAGCAGTTTGTGCCGCCGCTCCTGAAGCTTGTCCGCCTTCTTTTTAGCTGATCTTTGCCCGACAATGGTGGTCATAGTAATATTTTCCTCTCCAGAGCCAGGTTAAAATTTGAGCTTGACCCCAGAGGAATAGGCTCTGCATTCCACAGGGCGAGCACAGAAATTGAAAAAAGTGGCGTATTGAAACTGGCCCTCCTAATATTAATACACCTTCCAACAAATGAAAGCCTTTTGACTCAAAGCTATAAAAAGCCAAATTTAACATTTGATATTAACTCTCATTATTAACCGACTATTTTTAGGAATATACATTGCATCGTTTTTAAAAGAAGTGTAACGATATTAGTCTGCATAGGCTCCTGTCGGCCGGCGGACAATAAATAGTAGCCATAAAAGATCAACCTTGGTAGCAGAAAGATGGTAATTTAAATTATCGTTGTCCCACAATCTATTATTTAAGCGATTAGCAGAAAAATTTAGAAACAATCTACGTTAACCGGAGTATTGAATCATGGCCAAATCCGATTTTAAATTTTTTTTCCCCTTTCGTGTTCGCTATGCAGAGACAGATGCACAGGGCATCGTCTTCTATGCTCATTACCTGACGTATTTTGACACAGCTATCAACGAATATCTTCGGTATCTTCCCTTTAATTACATTGAGCATGTTAGGAACACCGGCACAGACTTCCATGTAATCAAGGTTGTCGTAGAATTTTTTGCCCCGAGTCATTTTGACGATGAAATTGAAGTGTACGTCCGAACAGCACGAATCGGCAGGTCCAGCATGACCTTTTTAATTGAAATATTTCCGAAAAACGGCGAAATAGCCTTGGTCAAGGGTGAAGTTGTGTGGGTGAATACCGACCAAAAGGCCCACAAATCAGTTCCATTGCCTGAAGAATTGGTTGTCAAGTTGAGGGTAAAGGAAGAAAACAGAATTTAACAAAACAGATCATTATTTCAAAATCGATTTTAAGGTAGCATATGAAACCAACACTAGGATTTGGAATTGTAGCTCTGTTCCTTTTGGGCCTCATTGCTGTGGATATCGCTTTATCTGAAAACGTCACAGATGTCAGCCGCTACTTTTACAACGGCGACGGGAGGCTCAACCTTTTAAGCGGAAAAAACGGGATAACGTTCAATGGTCAATACCGGAAAAGCAAGGGCATCTATGATAACAAGGCCCTCAAAACAATTCATCGTCTGTTTGGGGCGGAAAAAGACAGGCCGCTTTCCACCATATCCCTGCGGCTGATCGAGTTTCTCGACTATTTAGAAGACAATCTTCATCCAGGGGCACGGATAACCATTGTCTCCGGATGGAGAAGCCCGCAATACAATACCGATCTTCGCAACAAGGGAAGGCTTGCAGCAAAAGCAAGTCTCCATCAATATGGAATGGCGGCAGACATAAAAATTCAGGGAACTTCATCAAAGCGCGTCTGGAACACTGTTAAAAAACTCGGATTCGGCGGAACAGGCTATTACAAGGGAAAACTTGTACATATTGATGTTGGACCTGCGCGCTCATGGGATGAGAAAACATCCGGCGTGGGAACGGATATTTCAACACAAAACAAACTAATCGGGCTCGTGACAGACTATGACATTTATCTCCCAGGAGAGATGATTGACCTGAGATTCATCCGAATGACGGCATTTCCCATCGGCGTAACCCCTGAATTTGTTTTGGAGAAAGCAGAAATGGATGGTCAATCAAAAGAGATTGCCCGTTTTAAACCGTCATTTGCAATTGCTGCTAAAAGCCAATGCCCGCAGTTTTCTGATATTGGCCAGATGATGGGGATCGTTTGGAAGTTACCGAGCGACATCTTGCCCGGTCGATATAAGATCCGCGCCTCATTTTGCCAAAGGCTATGGGAAGATATGCCGATCCGGGTCTATACGCCTGAATTCGATGTTATACGACGCTGACCCCTTTCCAATTTGATATGGATTCTCGCTTTCGACCGCGACAAGGCACACCTGTTCCGCTGATTTGATTTTAAAGCACGGGTCAAGCTTTGATCCCAATTTCTACAATCAACTTATAAACTTATGTATGTCCCCTTGAGTCCTTGTTAAAAACATTCTAAAATTGACTTTGGCAGACTGAATCTATAATATACCGGCCAGTAAACATGAGGGAGGCTGGATCAATGAAGCATGGACGCAATGCTCCCTGCCCGTGTGGCAGCGGCAAAAAGTACAAAAAGTGTTGTCTGGAGGTAACTCCCGCGCCGGTGGATCTACTCTACAGGCGGCTCAGTGAAACCCACAATCGGCTGGTGGATCGGCTGATGAATTACGCTGTCGAACTCTTTGAAGAGACGGCTGTGGCAGTGGCCATGGCTGAATTTTCGGTCTGGCCCGATGAAGCGCCGGAGGAAGACTTTGTTGAGTATCACCACCAGCTTTTCTGGCCTTGGTTTTTCTTTAACTGGATTAACGATCCCGAAGATACACCGTTTGATCTGAATTGGCCGGCTGACCAAACCATTGCGGAGTGTTACGCTGCATCGCAAAAAGACCGGCTCGATTCCATGGAGCGGAAGCTGATCAAGGCCCATTCCCGCCGACCTTTCAGTTTTTTTGAAGTGGTCGAATGCCGGCCGGGCAAAGGCTTTTTGTTAAAGGATATTTTTACCGGAGAGCAGACCGACGTTTTAGAACGGTCCGGATCGGAATCTACCCAACCGGGGAATATTCTCTTCGGTCAAGTGATCAAGATTGACCACGTGGGCATGCTGATAAGCTCAGGTCGATTTTTGATCCCGCCAAGGCTAAAGCCGGAGTTGATTCAATTTCGAAAATGGCTGAAACAAGGCAAACGACTTATTACAACCGATATACTGGATGAGTATGATTGTGAGATCCGAGAAGTCTATTTTGACCTTGTCGAGGCCATGCAGCGTCCTGCTGAATTATTTAATACCGACGGAGACCCGCTGATCTTTCACACCCTATATTACGAAATCGAATCGTCCGAGTTGGCCTTTGAGCGTCTTTATACCCTGTGCGGTACCGATACCGCCGACCGGCTGCGTTCCGAGGCGAAGTTGGATGCAAAGGGGCACATTCTGCGCGTGGAAATCCCATGGTCCCGCAAAGGTCATAAAAGGAGTAAGGCGTTGGAAAATACCTTGTTGGGCCAACTGGTCATCGATGAAAATGCGCTTACAGTGGAGGTTAATTCCGCCCAAAGGGCCGAGGTTGCTCGTGAAAAGATTGAGCGGTTAATGGGCAACGCCGCAATTTACAAAACCACCGAGATCCGATCGTTCGATGCTTTTGCCGCCGAAGGGAAAGCGGCAGGGCCTGATAGCAAGACGGATGCGCAGGATCAAAATGCGCTGATGCAAGATCCGGAAGTGCGTCGCTACGTCGGCGAAATGCTGGCGGCTCATTGGCAAGGATGGGTCGATCAAAACATTCCCGCTTTGGACGGCGAGACGCCGCGGCAGGCTGTCAAAACAACGGACGGCCGGGAGAGCGTCATGGCCCTGTTGCTCGATGCCGAGCTTCATATGGCCGCCGATTCCCACATGAGCGAGGCCGGTGTCAACGCGATAAAAAAGGTTCGGCGCGAGTTGGGGCTGGAAAGAAGGTTGAAAAAAAAGCCCCAAAAGGCGCGTTCGGGAGACAAGGCCCGGCGGGTGGCCGCGATTCAAGAGATGATTCGAGCCTTTGGTCGGAAGAAGCTCAACGATATGTACACGGATCTGGCGCTTAAATTGTGCGAAAAGATCGGCCGTATGCGCAAGCTCTCCATTCAACGGGGAAGGCAGGAGATCTGGGCGGCAGCTATTGTCTATGCCGTGGCGCGAATTAATTTCCTATTCGACCCGACCAATAAAGTTTACCTAACGGCAGACGAGATTTGTGACTTTTTTGGCACCAAAAAATCTACGGTGGGCAACAAGGCCGGCCAAATCCAGAAGACCTGTGATGTGTGGATCGGCGATCCCGAATTTTCCAGTCCTGAGATTGCCGAAATGTTCACCTTGTACGAAACAGCCGAGGGCTTCATCATCCCGGGATCTTTTTTGCGCGATCAGGAGATTACTTTTGATTCGGCTGAATCGGATGCGTCATCCAAGACCAAAACATCGCAGAATCACCCTAAACAAAAGAAAAACGATGCGTCGTCGAAGAAAGAAAGTCGCAACAACGACGATCGGCAGCTCAAGCTTTTTGATGATTGAGGAACCGGCAGCCGGTTTCAAAGGTATTAAGCCCGCCAGTTTATCATTCCACCACGATCAACTAAAGATGGTTTTAACCATTTTTATCAGGACAACCGTCCCGTACAAGCTGAAGCCCAAAAGTTTGAAGTTTGAAGTGCCTAAAGTGAGCTAAAGTTGAGGAACGCGCTTTCAGCGCGATCAATTATATTAAAATTGATAGAATACCTTAACTTTAGGCACTTTAGTTCACTTTAGGCACTTCAAACTTATGGATAGAATGAATAAACCAAGTTATTAATACGTAACCGTATTTAAGAATACGTGTACTTAGTTCGAATATTAGCTGTAAGGGGGATAAAAACAATGTATGGATTTTATGGAAAAATTTTAAAAATCAATTTGGATAAAGCAGCCTTCAGTATCGAACCGATAGATGATCAATTATTGAGAACCTGTCTGGGGGGTAGAGGACTTGCTACTCATCTCTTACTCGACCACAATCCACCACAAGTCGATCCGCTGAGCCCTGAAAACCATCTGATCTTTGCTACGGGTCCAACTACCGGAAGCAAGGTCTGGGGCTCTTGCCGTTATGGGGTATATACCAAATCCCCCCAAACCGGCTATTTCTCCGAATCTTATTCAGGTGGAACGGTCGCTGAATATATGAGCGCTACAGGATTCGATGCGATTATAATACACGGTGCTGCGAAGAAACCGATTTGGCTTGAGATTTGTGAAGAATCCGTTTATTTTCATCCTGCAGAAGATCTTTGGGGACAGGAGACCTTCGAGACCGAAGATCGAATTAAACAGCGGGTGAAACAAAATCACCCAGAGGCTAAAAAGTGCGGTGTGGTCTGCATTGGCCCGGCAGGGGAAAACCAGGTCAGCTTTGCGGTAATAGAGAACGATTACTGGCGAAGCGCCGGTCGAACCGGGGTAGGTGCTGTGACAGGTTCAAAGAAAATCAAGGCTATTGCCTTTTGGGGAAACCGAAAGAAGGAGTTTGCCGATATCGAGTTAATGAAAGATTTTGGGAAATCCATGGCTCAACGCTCAAAAGAAGATGCAGGTGTAAAGGCGTATAAAAGCATGGGCACGCCAATGTTGGTCGATATTATGAACAAAGCCGGGGGATTTCCCACACGTTACTGGCAAAAAGGAAGATATGAACATGCTGAGAATATCAATGCCGGAGCGCTTCATGATCGTTGTGAAGTAAAACCCCATGCCTGTTTGAAATGCTTTATGGCCTGCGGTAGGCTTTCCACCGTAAAGGAAGGAAGACACAAAGGACTCAAAATAGAGGGCCCGGAGTATGAGACGATCTATGCCTTTGGCGGTCTCTGTGAAATCGACAGCATCGAGGAAATCGCCTATTTAAACGATATCTGTGATCGTCTTGGCATGGATACCATCAGTGCAGGCAATTTGGCCGCACTGACTATCGAGGCCTCCCGGCAGGGTAAAATCGATTATGAAATTGACTACGGACAGGTCGATTCGATTGCGCAGCTTTTGGAGGATATTGCCAAACGTCGTGGTATTGGAGATACATTGGCCCGCGGTATCAAATTTACAGCCAAAGAATGGCATATGGAAGACCAGGCTATACATGTCAAAGGTTTGGAGCCGGCAGGCTACGATCCCCGGGTGTTGAAAGGAATGGGGCTGGCGTATGCATCATCCGCCCGCGGAGCCTGTCATCTTCGTGCCACCTTCTACAAAGCCGAATTAAGCGGGATCGCCGATCCAGAAAAGATCGACGGGAAGGCAAAGATGTTTACTGAATGGGAGGACCGCCTAACTATTTTTGATACGCTAATTCTGTGTCGGTTCTATCGTGATCTCTATCAGTGGGAGGAGTTATCAACCATACTTAAAGCAACAACAGGCATGGAACTTAATAGCGAAAAAATGCGATCCATTGCTGCTAAGATTACGGATAATACCAGACGGTTCAATTTAAGAGAAGGCCTTACTCTTAAAGAAGATCGTCTTCCCCGACGCTTTTTCCGTGAGGTTTTACCTGAAACTCAAAAAATTATTACCGAAAATCAAATGAAACAACTTATTACCGATTATTACAAGGAACGTGGCTGGAATGAGAAGGGAGAGCCACCAAAGGTCGTGTCCGGAAATCCCATTTCTCCTTGAATCGACGCGAATCTGTTGTAAAAACCGATGATGTTTTTATCGGTCAACATATCTCAAGCATCTCCTTCTCTCTTTTCGCCGGTCCTGCAACGGGCGTGATGCAGGGTTGTTTTGTGGTCGAATACCGGACGTTCCTGTTTCTTTCGGTTTGTTCGGATCAGGCCTTGCCCCCAATTTCCGCACATACGACATTTATTTTTGATGGGCTTTTTTGAAAATTCAACGGATGTATCGCTTTGATCGATTTCTAAAAATTCATCTCGGAGCGACCGATGTGAAAGAAAAAAATACAGGCGTTTTTCGGAGTCTGAATTGCGGTATTCTTCTATAATATTTTTATTGTCTCTCATCTTTTTTCTCCCTATATCTGCCTGCCCTGTGAAATGCAGAGCCTATTTCTCTGGGGCGGCAACCTTGACAATCGCTCAACGTGGGTTCTCCTTTGGAAAAAGGTTTACCCCTAATTAAGTGAAAGTCGAGGATACTCTATTTTTGTTTACGATCAATTCGGGTTTACGTTTTTCATCAACTGTTTATCACTCTGAAGTTGTCCGTTAAAAATATACGCAGTGATGACGTCTATAACGGCGTTATCTCTCAAGATTCGTTTGTGTCCTAAACCTTCGGTGGTGTGCAGGTAAACATTATCTGTTTTTTCTGAGAGTATCTTTGAGTCTGTATAAGGAATTGTTCGGTCGTCTTTGTCGTGAACAATCAGCATCTTTGTGGCGATTGTTTTTGCAAGGACATCAGGGTTGTCTTGATGCACATCATACCCGTAGTATCTTTCCATCTCGGCAACCAGGCTCTGATATACCATTTCGGGGACGCCGTGATGATTGAAAGAATTGAACAAAATTTCTTTGAGTTTAAGCGCCGGAGCAATAAGGACGGCATCAATGGAAGGTTTTTCTTTTGAAATGCAATTAATCGCCGCGGATGCACCGATAGAATAAGCGATAATGCCCTGAATATTGAAGCCATGGGATGGATCCAAAAAAGATCTTACCGTATCAGAGAGTTCAAAGTAGTTGGTGACTTGTCCTCCTGATAGTCCATGAGCGGGCGAATCATAGGTGATTACCGAGTATCCGGCGTTTATAAGTGGCTTAAAAAAATGGGTGAAATTTACGCCGCGACCGTTCCACCCGTGAATAAAGAGAATGCCGGGTCCGTGTCCCCATTTCCAGCATCGGATTTTTTTGTCATGAACATGAATATGAAACGATGTGCCATTTTCAAGGTATTGTCTTTCTAAGGGTGTGAGCGCATAGGACGTTGGTTTAAAAAACCGTTTGAGTATTATGTTTTTCGTCGCATCGGGTGCAAAGTGCCATAATGCTGTCAGCAAAACATGAGTACCTCTTTGCTTGGCTTTTATATGACGAACGTTCGTGCTTTGCGGTTTCATTTTAACAATCTTTTTTGCCATATTACCCCCTTATTATTTGTAACTATCCAACAACCGAACGAGTGCGGTTTCCTGACGTTTTCTGATTTCAGCATCATCAAGCAAATTATAATAAAGATGAAAGCCGAGCAGAAGAGAATAGAGATCAAAGGCAAACTGGTCATCATCAATGTCTCTCCTGAAATCACCAACCTGAACCGCCGATTGAGCAATGCGTTTAAGACAATTGATCCATTCTTTCTGTTGATGCAGCAAAACATCCTTAACTTTTCCGGGGCGATCACTGAAATCCGCACTGGCAGAAACAAAAATGCAGCCCCCTGTCAATTCAGAAGCCCATTGAATCCAGTTGTCTACCAGAGACCTGATTCTTGGGGTGCCGGCTTTGATTTTCAGTGCCGGAATGATTACACCTTCTGAAAAAAGTCGAGCCGCGTAATGGAGTATCTCGATCTGAAGATTCTCCTTGGATTGGAAATGAGCAAACACTCCGCTTTTGGACATATTCGTTGTCTTGGCAAGGTTTCCGATGGTCACACACTCAAGGCCCAATTGGCTTGCCATATCCAGACCGGCTTCCAGAACAATAAGTTTGGTATCTTCTCCTTTTGCCATGCCGACAATATAGAACGACCGTTCGTTCTTGTCAAGTAAAAAAAAGCTGCCATGGATATTTTCTTTCAAATTTGGTATAAATTCTCATTTTCTGCTGTAACGGGGCTTGCCAATTCCGATGATTTTATTTTAAAATAAGCATCGAGGTTGGCCCTATTCCATGCAGAAACCGAATCTGAGCGTTTCAACTTCTGACAAGTCCTTAACGGTTTAATTCTAACCGATGGGTTTAAGACGCAATCAATTCCATGTCGGTATAACAGTTTGATGATAAGTTGATATCGATCAGCCATCTTATCATGTCATAAGTTGAAACGCTCAGATTCGGCGAAAATAAGGAGATAAATCATGTCACAACCTGAATTTTATGATCTGGTCATTATCGGCGGAGGACCCGGCGGCCTTTCAGCCGCCATCTATGCCATGCGGGCGGCCTTAAAGACCGTACTCATCGAAAAAGGGGTCCTCGGCGGCCAGCTCAACCAATCAGACGCGGTGGAAAACTACCCTGGCTTCGAGAATATCAGCGGCAGCGAGCTTTCCATGAAGTTTGCCCAGCATGCTCGCGTGTACGGCATCGAGGAATTCAACGACGAAGCTACGGTTATCGAGCCAGGCCTCGAATTTCATGCGGTACGCACCGCCGGCGGACGGGTGATCCAAACCCATGCCGTGATTCTGGCCCCGGGCGGTTGGCCCCGCAAGTTGAACATACAGGGAGAAGATGAATACTACGGCAAGGGGGTGTCCTATTGCGGTGTGTGTGACGGCTTTTTTTTCAGAGGCAAAAATGTCGTGGTCGTTGGGGGAGGCGATACCGCCTGCGAAGAAGGGCTCTATCTGGCCAAATTGGCCGCCAAGGTCTACTTGGTCCATCGCCGCGATGCGCTGCGTGCCAGCATGATCCTGCAAAAGCGCGTCGAGGCAGAACGTAAGATGGAGGTTCTGTGGAACACCGTCGTCACGGAAATCAAGGCGGACACCGACGGGGTTAACTCCGTTACTCTGCAGGACACCCGGACCGGCGGACAGCGAGACCTGCCCATCGACGGTGTCTTCATATTCATCGGCTTTGATCCAAAAAATCAGTTGGTGCCGGCCGGTATTCGCATGACCCCGGAGGGTTTTGTGATCACCAATGATCAATGCGCCACCAACATCGACGGCATTTACGTGGTCGGTGATTTGCGCGAAAGGTATGCCCGCCAGATCGTGTTGGCGGCAGCCGACGGCTGCATGGCTGCCCTGTCGGCCGCCCATTATGTGGAGACCCGCAAAGCCAAAATGGAAGACCTCACCTGCGCTTTGCCGGAGTGAGACAAAGTGAGATATCTGTAATTTTAATAATTTCGGTTATATTAATGAGTACATATTGGTGTTTGATTGATGTTATGGCAATAAAGATCAGATTCTGTCTCAAACAAAATTTAACATAAAAAACATTAAAGATATTAATAGTATTGTCGATAGCTTATTAAAGCTTATAGAACGCACAAAATAACCTTAGAGAGATTTTGGTAAAATGGTGAGTAAACGTTCACTGATGTTTGGAATTGTTAACACTGGCCAACATGGAAGAATTAATTAAAAGAATGAACTATGTAAAATTACAATAAGATGAAGCGCATGTTAAAACCAATAGAGATCGACCCAAAAACATTTCTTCGCGAGCATTGCAGCCTACCTGCATTGCCTGAAGCAGTGATACGTCTTCAGGAAATGGTACAAGATGACGCAACAGACAGCGCAATGGTAGCACAAATCATATCCGGAGATCCAGCGCTAGTTGCCCAAGTATTAGCCGTTGTTAACAGTGCATATTACTCACTTCCCAAGACGACTTCAAACGTGAAGTATGCTGTTGCATACTTAGGTCTCAGTGTAATACAACGGATCGTGATTTCTGTCGGTGTTGTTAATGCAATGGGAATCAAAGAAAAGAAAGAGCTTAATAACTATTGGTACCACTCTTTCTTTACAGCTCTAACTACGAGGTATTTAGCAAAGAAATTTTGGAGTTACTTAGATCCTGAAGATCTATGGACAGCATCGATACTCCATGATATTGGCAAGTTGGTATATATTAAATTTTTCCCTGAGCATTACAAGGAGCTTAAACGGTATTGTAAAAAAAATGGTTGTGTATTCTCAGAAGCAGAAGAACATTATAAACTACCTGCCAGCTCATATTTAGGCTCTCTGCTATGCCATCATTGGAGACTGCCAAGCAAAGTCGAGGATGCATGTAAATATCATAATCTATCCCATATATCTGAGCAAGGATCAGATTTTCAGACAGTAATCGCCTTGGGAAATCTTCTTACCACGCTGTCCGTAGGTGGATTAAACGAATCCTGTAAAAACAGGATAAAAGAAGTAGCTGAGAATATCCTTGAATTATCACCAAACAATTTTATTTCAATCATTGCGGATGTTTATGATTTGGAATCAGAAGCAGAAAAGTTTCTGAGAAGTTTCTGATGAAATAAATACTTCATAATACAACATGTTTCAAAACTCTTTCAATATCTCGAAAAATATATCTAAGGCATAGTCGATATCCGAAGAAGTCACATGATAATTGGTGACGGCCCTCAAACGGTTCGGTCCAGTGGGGAGCAGGCGAATGCCATGACGATCGAGTTTTTCTGCCATTATCCGTGATGTCATCCCTTTTTTCTTTATGTCAACGAATACAATGTTGGTCATCACAACATCCAGATCAATGGATAAGCTCTCCATATTTTCAAGACCTTCAGCCAACTTTCTGGCGTTTTCATGATCATCTGCCAGGCGATCCACCATTTCGGTCAGTGCAACGATACCGGCTGCGGCCAGAATGCCTGCCTGACGCATACCGCCACCGACGACTTTGCGGTTCCGCCGGGCTTCCGAGATAAAGTCTGCGTTTCCGGAAACGACAGAGCCTACTGGTGCCGCCAATCCTTTGCTCAAACAAATGCTGACGGAATCGGCTTGGGCAACAAGATCCTTTGCATCCTCACCAAGGGCTGTTGTTGCATTAAAAAGTCGGGCGCCGTCGACATGTAATTTCAGTCTATAACGACGGGCCAATTCTGCTACAGAATGCATATAGCGAACATCCAGGGGGCTGCCGTTACACCGGTTATGGGTGTTCTCCAAGACAATGAGTTTTGTTCTGGGGAAGTGGTCGTTGTCCGGACGAATGGCAGCTTCTATATCAGCCAATGCCATTGTGCCGTCCGGCTTATTTTCCAGGCTGTGAGGGTGTATGCCGCCCAGTGCTGCGGAACCTCCCTGTTCGTAAACAAACATATGGGACTGATCACCGAGTATCATTTCATTGCCTCGGCCGCAGTGTGTGAGTTGGCTGACCAGGTTTGCCATGGTGCCGCTGGCCACAAACAACGCCGCTTCTTTTTCCAGCCGCTTGGCAACCATTTCTTCGAGGCGGTTTACCGTGGGATCTTCACCAAACACATCATCTCCAACTTTTGCCTCGGACATGGCCTGCCGCATGGCCGGTGTCGGCTGTGTAATGGTATCCGATCGCATGTCAACAATACGCATTTCTTGTCTCCTTTAAATTTAATTTTCTTGCCCAATTTTATGATGTTTTCAATTAAATTTTCAAGGCATATTCTTGACTAATTTTTTAAGTTAGCGTTAAAAGGAACTTGAAACGCTGTATGTGATTTATTCTACAAAGGTTTAAGGGAGAAATTGACCATGGCCAAACTTTTATGGAGACCATCTGAGGAAAGAATCCAAGGCACCAATATGTATCGATTCATGAATTTTGTTAATGCAAAGTTCAATCAAAATTTTACTGAATATGCTTCGCTTTACCAATGGTCCATAGATAATATTCCTGATTTCTGGGCGGCAACATGGGAGTTTGTGGAAATAAAAGCATCAAAGTCTTATGATCAGGTCATTGATGATGTAACGAAAATGCCGGGTACTAAATGGTTTTCCGGGTCGAGGCTTAATTTTGCCGAAAATCTTTTGCGATTCAGAGACGATCAGACAGCGCTTGTCTTTCGAGGAGAGGATCGGGTGGCCAGAAAAATGACCTATGCTACGCTTTATGAAGAAATAGCACGCGTGGCCCGGTCTTTGAAATTAGCCGGTGTCCTGGCCTGTGATCGGGTAGCCGGCTTTATGCCCAACATGCCCGAGACCATCATCGCCATGCTGGCCGCTGCCAGTATCGGTGCCACTTGGTCTTCGTGTTCTCCGGATTTTGGAACAAAGGGGGTGTTGGATCGATTCGGCCAGATCAAACCCAGGGTTTTGTTTACGGCAGACGGATATTTTTTCAAAGGAAAACACTTTGACAGCCTGGAAAAAATTTCAAACATCATCAAAGAGATTCCTTCCATTGAAAAAGTAGTGGTGGTGCCGTACACTCAAAAAAATCCGGATATCAAGGGGTTGTCGAATGGCGTTCATTACAAGGATTTTCGGTCTTCAGAATCCAATCTAAACATCGAGTTCGCACAACTCCCTTTTGACCATCCCCTTTACATCATGTATTCGTCCGGCACCACCGGACTTCCCAAATGTATGGTTCAGAGTGCCGGAGGGATTCTCATTCACCATTTAAAAGAACTTGTTTTTCACACAGATTTAAAAAGAGAAGATACCATCTTTTATTTCACCACGTGCAGTTGGATGATGTGGAACTGGCTGGTCAGTTCTTTGGCGGTGGGCGCCACATTGGTTCTTTTTGACGGAAATCCCTTTCATCCGAATCCCGGAGCCCTTTGGAAGATCGCTCAGGACGAGAAAATATCGATATTCGGAACCAGTGCCGGATACATTGCCGCACTGCAAAATTTCGGAGTAACGCCCGGGAAAACATACGATCTCACCCCGCTTAAGGCGTTGCTTTCAACAGGATCACCGCTTTCCATCGAAGGTTTTGAGTATATTTACAAAGAAGTTAAAGCAGACCTTCAATTGGCCTCGATTTCCGGAGGTACGGATTTAAATGGCTGTTTCGCTCTGGGGAATCCAATGGGAACGGTATATGCAGGTGAACTTCAGTGCCGAGGGCTGGCCATGAAGGTCGAGGCTTTTGACGAGAACGGAAAATCGGTCATCAATCAGCAGGGCGAACTGGTATGTACGGCACCTTTTCCATCTATGCCCATTTATTTCTGGAATGATCCGGACAACCAAAAATATCATGACGCATATTTTGATGTTTATCCCAATATCTGGCGGCATGGGGATTATATTCTGATCACAGAGAGAGGCGGTGTCGTTATTTACGGCCGGTCGGATGCCACCTTGAATCCCGGCGGCGTGCGCATCGGCACCGCCGAGATCTATCGCCAGGTGGACCTTTTAGAGGAGATCGAAGACTGTGTTGTGGTGGGGCAGAATTGGAAAAATGATGTTCGGGTGATTCTGTTTGTCAAAATGGCCGAAGGGTATGAGTTGGCAGATGAGATTATCAATAAAGTAAAAACCACCATTCGAGCCAACGCTTCTCCAAGACATGTCCCTGCTGTCATTGTTTCGGTTCCGGATATTCCCTATACTCACAACATGAAAAAGGTGGAACTGGCGGTGAATAAGGTTGTTCACAATCAGCCGGTTCTCAACAAGGACTCACTGAAAAACCCGGAATCGCTGGATTATTTTGCTGATTTAAAGGAGTTGCAGGCAAGTTAATCCGAACCATACTTAATTTCATTGGCATTTACCACTAACACAAAATCCGGATTCCCCGCATTCGGAATCATCGGTGCACCCCTGAGGCTCTGTTGCTTCTTCTTTACTATCTTCTTCAACAGAAAGCCTTGCTTCCATTCCGTGCCGTATTTGTTTTGCTATTCTGTTGTTTACCCTAACCTTGGCAAATGACTCTGAAGCCTGCTCAATTGGGCCGCAAGTGATTTCTTCACCTGAAGAAGAATAAAAACATACCGTGGCTCCCATTACAAATCCGTCAGCGATGCTGCCATTAATGAAGACGTATTTTCTGCTAGAATGAATTCTCGTAACCTGTGCGGCCATAGAAATGCTTTCAAAAACTGTCGCAGCGATCACCATAATTGCCAGTGCCACAAGTAATACTTTGATTTTTTGCATAACATTCACCTTTTAAGATGTATCTTGCTTATTTTAGTTCATACATTTTGCGCATAAAGGGGTAAAAAAGTGAAAAAATAATACCAAGAAAGAATGATTTGGTAAAGATTTTAATTCAAATTGCTTAAGGGGGACGGTTTAGAAATGTTTGCCGGCCTAAAAAAAATCCTGTGGCACAAGCGTGCGCACAGGATTTTTTTAAAAGTACTAAATGGGTTTATTTTTTGTCGTCGTCTTTGACCTCTTCGAAATCGGCATCCACCACATCCTCATCGGGTGCGGATGGGCCTTCCTGTTCCTGACCCGCTGCCCCCCCGGCTCCGTCCTGGTGCTGGGCGTCTGCCTGGGAAGCCTGCTGATACATGGCCTCGGCCAGTTTGTGAGACGCCTGTGTCATTTCCTCGGTCAATCGTTTGATTTCTTCAGTGTCATCTCCTTCCATGGCCTTTTTAAGAGGTTCAATGGTGGCTTCGACCTTGCTCTTGGTTTCGGCATCAACTTTGTCGCCAAGATCTTTGATTGATTTTTCGGTGGAATAGATCAGCGCGTCGGCATGGTTGCGAGCGTCTACCAGCTCCCTTTTTTGCTTATCGTCTTCGGCATGAAGTTCAGCATCTTTTATCAGTTCGTCGATTTCTTCTTTAGACAATCCGCTTGAAGCGGTGATCTGAATGGACTGTTCTTTACCGGTGGCCGTATCCTTGGCAGAAACATTGACGATACCATTGGCATCGATGTCAAACGTTACTTCAATTTGCGGCACACCTCTGGGTGCAGGCGGTATTCCCACAAGTTCAAAGCGACCTAACGTCTTGTTGCCGGCGGCCATTTCCCGCTCGCCCTGTAAGACGTGGATGGAAACGGCTGGCTGGTTGTCTGCTGCGGTTGAAAAAATCTGACTCTTTTTTGTCGGAATGGTTGTATTTTTTTCAATGAGACGCGTCATAACACTTCCCAGGGTTTCAATGCCCAGAGATAAAGGTGTTACGTCAAGGAGGAGAACATCTTTAACGTCTCCCTTAAGCACGCCGCCTTGAATGGCAGCACCAATAGCAACAACCTCGTCGGGATTAACACCTTTGTGAGGTTCTCTTTCGAAAAGTTTCTTTACACGTTCCTGAACCGCCGGCATACGCGTCATGCCGCCCACAAGAATAACTTCATCAATGTCATTGGGTGTCAGATCTGCATCCTTGAGTGCAATACGACAGGGTTTTTCCAGGTTGTCTAAAAGATCACTGATAAGTCCTTCAAGTTTGGCTCGGGTTATTTTTATGTTGAGGTGTTTGGGTCCTGAAGAATCGGCGGTTATGAATGGAAGATTAACATCTGTTTCCATAGATGTCGAAAGTTCCATTTTTGCTTTTTCAGCAGCCTCTTTAAGCCGCTGCAAAGCCATTTTATCATTTCTTATATCAATTCCCTGATCTTTTTTGAATTCACTTGCAAGATAATCGATAAGCCTTAAGTCGAAATCTTCACCGCCAAGATGGGTATCGCCATTTGTGGCCTTAACCTCAAAAACGCCTTCACCGATTTCTAGAATCGATACGTCAAATGTACCTCCGCCCAGATCAAAAACAGCTATTTTTTCTTCTTTTTTCTTGTCAAGACCATACGCCAGGGATGCAGCGGTGGGTTCATTAATGATCCTGAGCACATTTAGTCCGGCGATCTTCCCGGCATCTTTGGTTGCCTGTCGCTGACTGTCATTAAAATAGGCAGGTACTGTAATCACTGCGTCTGTCACTTTTTCGCCGAGGTATTCTTCGGCGGTATGCTTGATGTTGGCCAGAATAAAGGATGATATTTCTGCCGGACTGTTCAATTTGCCCCTCAAGTTTATACGCAAATCGCCATTTTTAGCCTGTTCAATCTTGTAGGGAAGTATTTTGATATCATTCTGAACTTCTTTTGATGCATACCGTCGGCCAATAAGTCTTTTTACCGCAAAGACCGTATTTTCGGGATTAGTAATGGCCTGCCGTTTTGCAATTTGACCCACCAATCTTTCCCCACCTTCTGAAACAGCGACGATGGAAGGTGTGGTACGTCCTCCTTCAGGGTTGGTAATAACTTTTGCATCACTACCTTCCATGACCGCTACACAAGAATTTGTGGTACCCAAATCGATTCCAATGACTTTACCCATTTGTTTTCCTCCTAATATTTACGATAGTCTTTTTTATATGTTTCCTTTTATTCTTTTTGGTCGGTTTTTTTCTGGCTTTCAGGTTTTTTGGAGACGACGACCATGGCAGGCCTTAGAAGTCTGTCATGTATCATGTATCCTTTTTGCAACTCATTAACCACAGAATTTTCAGCATGCCCTTCTGTTTCTTCTTGCATGACCGCCTGATGAAAACCAGGGTCAAAAGTATTTCCTATAGAGTCAAACCGCTTTACACCGAATTGCTCCAATACTTTGAGTATCTCTTTAAGGGTCATATTGACCCCTTCCACCATTGAGTTGTCAGCGTGTTTTTTATTATTTGAAGATTCGATGGCGCGGTCTAAATTATCAATCACCGGGAGCATGGCCTTTACAAAGCTTTCATTGGCAAATTTTCTGAAATCATTCATTTCGCGTGCGGCACGCTTTTTGTAGTTTTCAAACTCTGCGGATACCCTTAGCAAACGATCGTGGGTTTCTTTGGCTTCTTTTTCAAGGGATTCAACTTTGGCCTCCATCTCTTTGAAAGGGTCAAGAGGCTCAGAGATGTCTTTTTCATTTAAATCATTTTTTTTATTGGCGTTATTTTCTTTTCCGGTATCTTCAACTTTCGAATGAATCTTGCCTTTCTTTCCTTTTGCCATCAGCGTTGTTATCTCCTGATTTTTTTGAATATTTACTAATTGGCCGTTAAAACTTTGAACCAACATCATAATATGGAGAAAAAATAAGACTGTCTGGAATATTGTCAAGCCGGAAATTGGAATTTTATATTATAGGTTCAGGAATTTAGAGAATAGAAGGACGATGTGAAAAATCATGGGAAAAAGTCGGTTGTGCACCCCCTGTCGAATCATTTCTGAAATATAACAAGCCAAAAAATTGACCGGGATCAATCCACGACACAGACCGCATTACTTATCGCTGCTTCCTTCCGGACCTGACGAGGTTCGTAACCGTCTGTTGCGCGGCGGCCGATCAAATTGGCCTATAGGTTTCCAGGTTCAAACCCTTAAGAGGGAATTCAGCCCCGCATGAAGCGGATTTCGGGAAAAGGGCACCGCTAGCTCCCCGCCTAGCACAACCGTTATCATAAATATAATCGATAAAAAATTTTTTCAAGGTAAAAAAGGACTCGATTTTTTCATTTTAAGAAAGAATAAACAAAAACTTCAACTCAAGTTTCGCTCCCTTTAATTCTGCCGAGGTCTTATCTGGCGTTACTTGGATGGGTCTTATTTAAATGAATTCCGATGAAGGCGGGCCGTCGCCATTTAAACAAAAATATGGGTGCGAAACTTGAGTGATAAGACTCGGTTTCCGTGTTTTTTATTGACAACCACAGACCACTATATCATAATTCAAATGGATTTTATATATATAAACTGCTGAAATATAATGCTATAATTAAAAAGCGAATTTATATTGCCTCCGTGAAATGTTATACCTGAAAAGATTTATTTCGGCCTGCTATTTCAACGGATTTTCAGCCATATCAGGATGGTAAACTTGAGTAAGTTATTACAAACTGTTGAAAAAACCATTGCAACTTATGGAATGCTTAAAGCGAGAGATTCGGTTGTTATTGGTGTGTCCGGAGGGCCTGATTCAGTTGCTCTGCTTCATGTACTATTCTTAATTGCGCCTTGTTTTTCTCTCAAACTGGGTGTTGCCCATTTAAATCACTGCCTCCGCCGGAATGATTCGGATAAAGATGCTCAGTTTGTTGAAGTTCTGGCCAAAAAGTATGATTTGCCTTGTTACACTTATAAAAAGGATGTTCGAAAGTATCAGATCGAAAACAAACTTTCTTTAGAAGAAGCTGCCCGGCGTGTTCGATATACCTTTTTAAATAATGTTGCGAATACAATGCACTACAACAAAATTGCAGTTGGGCATCATTCTGATGACAATGCGGAACTTATTTTGATGAATCTTTTTCGAGGAAGTGGAACGCAGGGTCTTTCAGGCATACCCCCCGTAAGAGATCATAAGATTATCCGCCCGTTGATAAAGTCAAATCGATCCGAAATCATCGATTTTTTATGTCAAAACAATTTAGACTATGTTTCTGACGCATCTAACAGGGACACAAAGTACTTTAGGAACAGAGTGCGTCATGATTTAATCCCCTTGTTAAAAACAGCGTACAATCCAAAAATTTCTGAAACACTAAACCGGCTTTCGTCAATTATAAGATCCGAAGAAGAATGGATTAACGATGTCGTTCATCCTGTTTATGAAAAAACTTTACTGGATGTTCAAGAAAATTATATTATCCTTTCTGTTTCGATGCTTAATCGATACCACCCTGCACTGCAAAGGCGGATCATAAGAATAACAATTGAAAACGTAAAGGGGGACTTAAAGCGTATTCAGTTTGTCAATATCAATTCTGTAATCGGCCTTTTAGAGAAAGGATCGGCCTATGGAAAAGTGGACCTTCCTGACCGTATTAGAATTCAAAGAGACCGGGATGCGCTCTATGTGTTTAAAGAAAAACGTATGTTGCGTGATGTTAGTGAAAAATACAGCCATTCAGACACGTTTTCGTTTGAATATCAGATAGAAAAACTTGAATCTGCGTTTATAAGAGAAATTGGAGCTAATATTAAATTTACTGAAATGCGCATGGAAAAGGTGTTCGATTATCGTTATGCTGGACAACACACCAGTTTTTTTGATAAGGATACCTTAAGTTTTCCCATGGTAATAAGGAATTTTCGGTCGGGAGACGCTTTTAAACCATTGGGAGTTGGAGGAACGCAAAAGCTAAAAAAATTTTTTATTGACAAAAAAGTACCTCGAAGTGAACGGATAAAATGCCCCATACTGTTAAGCCGAGGGAAAATAATCTGGGTGGTCGGCCATAGAATTGATGAGTCTGCAAAAGTGACGCCTTCAACTAGAAATGTACTGAAGGTGGAACTTTTGCTTGCCTAATCAACAATGATGATTAATATTATTGTATTATTAATTGCCTTTTAAGGGGGTTAAAACTTTTGAATCCTTTTTACAAAAATCTGGCTTTATGGATAGTCATCACGCTGATGATGATCATGCTTTACAACCTTTTCAATCAACAGCATCTGACTGAAACAAGTATCAGTTATACTGAATTTTTGGCCATGGTGGATAGTGAGCGTGTTTCTGATGTCGTTATACAGGGTCAAGAGCTCTATGTCACAGATTCAAATCATAATCGCTTCAAGATATATGCACCCCAGGATAGTGATCTAATCAAAATCCTTCGGGAGAAGGGCGTTTCCATTAATGCCAAACCTGAAAGCGAGTCGCCATGGTATATGTCTATTCTGGTGTCATGGTTTCCGATGATCGTACTGATCGGCGTATGGATATTTTTTATGCGCCAGATGCAGTCCGGCGGCGGAAAAGCCATGTCTTTTGGTAAGAGCCGGGCCCGTTTGCAAACTGATCAATCGAAAAAAGTGACGTTTGAAGATGTTGCCGGAATCGATGAAGCCAAAGAAGAACTTGGTGAAATTATCGAGTTTTTAAGAGAACCGAAAAAATTCACTCGTCTTGGAGGAAGGATACCCAAAGGGGTGCTTTTGATGGGGTCTCCCGGCACCGGAAAAACCCTCCTTGCACGGGCAATTGCAGGTGAAGCTGACGTTCCTTTTTTTCATATCAGTGGTTCAGATTTCGTAGAAATGTTTGTCGGCGTCGGGGCATCTCGGGTCAGGGATCTGTTTGTTCAGGGCAAAAAGAATGCCCCATGCATTATATTCATAGATGAAATCGATGCTGTTGGAAGGCACAGAGGTGCTGGTCTCGGAGGGGGGCATGACGAAAGAGAACAGACTTTAAATCAGCTTCTGGTAGAAATGGACGGGTTTGAATCAAACGAGGGCGTGATTCTTATTTCCGCCACTAACCGTCCTGATGTGCTCGACCCGGCCCTCTTGCGTCCCGGTCGCTTTGACCGTCAAGTGGTTGTCCCACTGCCGGACATCTTGGGACGCGAGAAAATTCTTAAAGTTCATTTGAAGAAAACGCCGATTGCACCTGATGTAGATCCTGTAATACTGGCAAAGGGAACCCCCGGATTTTCGGGTGCTGATTTGGAAAACCTTGTCAATGAAGCGGCACTTCTGGGCGCTAAGAGAAATAAGGAAAAGGTTGATATGTTTGACCTGGAAGATGCCAAAGATAAAGTTTACATGGGATTGGAAAGAAAGTCAAAAGTTATCAGGGAAGAAGACCGAAAAACAACGGCATATCATGAAGCAGGACACGCCCTTGTGGCCCGCTTTTTGCCGGGCACCGATGCGGTGAATAAAATCACTATTATTCCAAGAGGACGCGCTGCAGGTATTACGTGGTTTTTGCCTGAAGAGAGCGATTTTAAATACAAGGATCAGCTTGAAAGTGAATTGTCCGTTGCTTTTGGCGGACGGGTTGCCGAAGAAATCGTTTTTAACCGTATCAGTACCGGTGCTTCTAACGATATTAAACGCGCAACCGATATTGCTCAAAAAATGATACGTAATTGGGGTATGAGTGATGAACTCGGTCCGATGTCGTATGCCAAAGAAGAAGACCACATCTTCCTTGGGCGAGAAATCGCTCAGCACAGGGATTATTCTGAAGAAACCGCAAGAAAAATTGATGCTGAAGTCGATAAGCTGATTGAAAATGCTTATAAACGCGCTGAGAAAAATTTAAAAGAAAATTTAGATATTCTCCATGCTTTATCGGATCGTTTGCTTGAAAAAGAAACCGTTATGGGGAAAGAGCTTGATGAACTCATACTCTCCATGAGACCCGGATTTGAGTTCCCATCAAATAAGCCAAAAAGCGAAGAAACGGTAAAAGAGAACCAAGCAGAAGTTAACGCGGAAAAAATAGAAACCGAAGCAGATTCTGAAAGCGATCAAGAGGCATCTTAATCCAAGTTAACCACCTGTTTACTCAGCTACTTTTCAATAAATTCTAAGAATCTATCTCAAATGAAAGCATACAGCCTTGCATGGGGCAAACACCGCCTGGATTTTGGTAAACGCACCTGCATTATGGGTGTATTGAACGTGACCCCGGATTCATTTTCGGACGGTGGAAAGTTTTTTACATTCGATGATGCAGTCGCTCAGGGTTATAAACTATTTGAAGACGGTGCGGACATCCTTGATATTGGTGGGGAATCTACACGGCCATTTTCAAATCAGGTATCTGAAGAAGAAGAAATTCTGCGAGTTGTCCCAGTGATTGAAAAACTTTCAAAGCACATACCGATTCCCATTTCTATCGATACAACCAAAGCCGATGTGGCCGAACAGGCCATCAAAGCCGGTGCTGCCATGATAAATGACGTATCGTCTCTGAGTTTCGATCCGAAAATGGCAAATGTTGCGGTAGATTACGGGGTTCCAGTAGTTTTGATGCATATGCTTGGAAACCCAAAAACCATGCAGATGGAACCCTTTTATGATGACCTCATCGGTGAAATCAAAACATTTTTTGAAAATGCAATAGAGCAAGCTGAAAATAAAGGAATTTCAAGATTAAAAATCATCATTGATCCCGGGATCGGTTTTGGGAAAACCGTCGGGCATAATCTTTTATTAATTCAGCGCTTACAAGAATTTAAAACGTTGAAAGTCCCTATTATGATTGGGACTTCAAGAAAGGCGTTTATTCGAAATCTTCTTAAAAATAATACTGTTGAAGAGATCAATGCCGATTCGGCGATGACAGAGAGCGGAACCCAAGCTTCAGTTGCTGCCGCTATTTTGAATGGTGCCCATATCGTTCGGGTCCACGATGTTGCCAACACTCGTGTAACCGTAAAAACAATAGATGCCATAAAAAACGCACAAAATTTTTTATAGGATATATCCTATTGATCATTTTCATGAAATTGCAATTAATGCCCATTTCTGGATGGAAACCAATTAATTATCTTAATTAAAACTTGCGATGACCAACCCTAGCACCTTTTCTATTTTAAGTTACCGAAGTTTAGGAGTTTTAATTCTGCTTTTCTTTATTGGGGTTGGCATATTTTTATTATGGCCTTATGCATCCATCCAGGAAGCCGATATATTTATTCCGGTAGACTCTGAAAAAATTCCTGAAGGACTGATCATAACAAACGCCCCCTTTACAGGCATAGAAGTGCATGTCCGCGGTCCGAAGTCAATCATACGAACCTTTTCTGATCTGAAGATAAAATATACAATTGACCTGTCCGGGGTAAATATAGGGGTTAATGTTATACCAATACATCAGGCTCAGATTTCACTTCCCAACGGGATTTCAATTTTAAAAATAAATCCCGACTGGATCACCGTTAAAGTGGAAAATGAAATTAAAAAAAAGCTTCCTGTCAATATTTCTCTAACCGGAAAGCCAGCCAAAGGATTTATGGTTGTTGGTTTAAAAGCCGAACCCATGTCGGTGATTCTGCGAGGATCTGAAGATACGCTGGGCCAGATGGATAAGGTTTCAACAAAACCCATCAATATAAAAGGATTATCCGGTTCTTTTAAAAAAGAGGTGGCTCTGGACCTTGTGCAAAATCTTAAGCTCGTTGATTCTTCGAAAATTATTCTTGCAACCGTGTTTATAAAAGAACGGCTGGCAACCAAAACATTTGATAATATTCCAGTTCAGGGAGATGGGAGTTTGTATGTATACCGTATTACGCCGCCGGCAATAACGATAAAAGTTAAGGGGCCTGTTAATATGATCGAAAAACTTTTCGGGAGTAACGGGGTTCAGGTCTATGTTGACCTTAAAGGATTGAAACCGGGGGTTTATAATAAGCGTGCGACCATAACATTGCCGGTTAAAACCACACTGACTGATGCAAAACCTGAAATTTTTAAAGTAAAAATTATTGACCAAAAAAGAATTCGTTAAAAAAAGGATTTTGTCATATGCTCCTTGTTATTGATGTTGGCAATACAAATATGGTAATCGGCGTTTACGACGACAAACATCTCGTTCAAAATTGGCGAATACGAACTGAACGGCGTACGACTGAAGATGAGTTTAACATTCTTGCCAGCAATCTTTTTTCCGAAGGCAATATCAATTCCAGAAATATTCACAAAACCATTATTTCTTGTGTCGTTCCACCCATGGTTACCATTCTAGATTCTTTCTGTCGCAAATATCTTGGACATATACCCCATTGGGTGGATGCCAGGTCCGCTCCAAAACTGCCGATACGATACAAAAACCCATCAGAAGTCGGAGCAGACAGGATCGTTAATGCGGTTGCAGCATTCCATAAATACCAAACGAGCTTAATCGTGATAGATTTTGGAACGGCAACAACCTTTGATTCTATTTCTGAAAAAGGGGAATACTTAGGTGGCGCAATTAGTCCCGGCATCATGATTTCTTCTGAAGCACTTTTTATAAAAGCATCAAGACTTCCTAGGGTCGAGATCTTTATTCCCCCCAAAAGCGTGATCGGCAAAGATACCTCAAGCAGTATTAAGGCGGGAATTATTTACGGATATGCAGGTCTTGTCGATGGAATGGTCAAGCGTATGAAGGCTGAAATGGGTACGAATCCCCAAATCATCGCTACAGGTGGTTTGGCAGATCTCATGTGTCAGGTATCTGAGACCATAGAAGTTGTTGAACCGAACTTAACGTTGGAAGGGTTGCGGATTATCAGCAATAGTAAGTAGATAAACTGATGCCGATCCAATATTAATCGAGCCCCATCGCCGCTTCAATTTTTTCAATTTGTAAAATGATATCCTGTTTTTCCGCGTCATTCAGGTCTTCTTGTTTAAGACGCTGCTTGAGGCTCACAAGAATCATTTCAATCCGATAGTCTGTGCACGTATATTTCATCGCTCAATTTAGGCTTGGGATTCACTGGTTATCAGAAACAACAATACGGGTTAAACGGGTTTTTAACCCTTTATTTTTCCCTTCTGTCAAATGTTCTTCATGAGAAATTCAGATTAGACCCTACCGGCTTTAATAAGAGCTCGCTTATAAACACGATAGAATGCCTCATAATCGGCGATTCCGCGTCTAAGGATTTTTTCTATTTCATCGATGTTTTTAAGATTGATAATCAGGTTAACGCTTTTGTTAAAAGCCGTCATATTGTCCATGGTACGGTAACGGTCAGTAATGAGAGTCACAAAAATGTTTCGCCGGGTGGACATGTTGAGGCGGTCCAGATATCTGTGGACAGGATTCATATCCGGATTTTGGGTGCCGAACCTCTCGTTTAACACCACCATGTCAAAAACATGAAATCGCATTTGCTTGAGAGCATCTTTTGGCAACTGGGGGGCTGTGATATGATAGTCCATATTATGCAAGCCCGTTTTGATCTTCGTTTTTAAGGCGGCATCGGGCTCACACAAAAGGGCTGTTTTCACACCCTCTTCCACGAAGTCAAAAGGTTTATCCGAAGCATCGTAAGTATTGGCGTCAACTTCATCAATAATCGTTTTTTCCTTTTCGGGTTTGGATTTGTCTATTGATTCCGAATCGGTATCTGACAAAGAGAGAGTGTCGGAGTGTGTATCGACCACGACCTTGGTGTTACACTGAGGGCAGGTCAGTGAAAACATTTGTCCTTTAGGAACCTTTTCGTCCGGAATTTTAAACTTGCTTCGACAGTTTTCGCATGAAATGTTCATTTTTTTTGCCTGTATCGGGATATTACGGATAAAAAACCGGCAAGACTCGATCAACGCGAAGTCTTGCCATAATCATGATCAACCTTCAAATCTTCAATGTCTGTTGTGGCTTCTCCTCGGACAGTTTTGATGGTGTCAATTCCTCGGCCCAGCACGTCCTTTCGAGATGCATAAGCCATAGCGGTATCCTGGGTAATGACCCCTTTTTCATAGAGACCCAAGATATAATCGTCAAAGGTTACCATGCCGAACGCTTTTCCAGCCTGGATAATATCATAAAATGTTTTACCTTCTGACTCTCCATGCAAAATTGAATCTTTAACACGAAGATTGGTACGCAAAATTTCAAAAGCGGCAACCCGTCCGCCACCCACTTTGGGAAGCAGTCTCTGGCACACGATCCATCGGATTGAATCGGCGATTCGAGTGCGTATCTGATTTTCTTCTTCTGTGGGAAACATACCGAGGATTCTGTTGATTGTCTGTCCGGCATCCATGGTATGTAACGTACTTAAAACCAGATGGCCGGTCTCAGCCGCACTCAAACCGATCTCCAGTGATTCCCTATCGCGCATCTCGCCCACCAATATTACTTTGGGCGCCTGTCGAAGGGCTGCTCTTAAGCCAGTGGCAAAAGCGTCGAAATCCTCTCCCATCTCCCTTTGGTTAAATGTGGCTTTTTTATGTGGATGATCATATTCCACCGGGTCTTCGAGGGTGACGATATGAACGGATCTAACATCATTAATTTCATTGAGGATAGCAGCCAGCGAGGTGGATTTTCCGCTGCCCGTGGCACCTGTAATCAAGACAAAGCCGTTTTTTTCTTCAGCCATTTCCAAAAAGGCATCAGGAAGACCCAATTCCTGGCAGGTTGGAATTTTTGGGGAAAGTTTGCGGCATACAACAGAATAATTCCCCCGCTGGGAAAAGATATTGACTCTAAAGCGTGCCTTTCCGGGAAGTTCATAGGATGAATCGCACGATCCCTCGAGTAAAAGCGTTTCGGTGAGCCTCCGGCTCTGGTTGATCAGGTTAAGAGCGAAAATTTCAGACTGAAAAGGGGTGATTTCATCAAACTTAGGCTCGAGATCCACAACAGCGAGATCGCCCGAAGTCTCGACCTGAAATGGTTTTCCCACGGTAATATTCAGATCGGAAACATTGTCATAGGAATCCAGCATTCTTGCAAGTATATGATCAATTTCCTGTTTTTTCAAAATATAACCTCACAATTTGTTAGGCCTCGGTAAAGTCTGCCGGCGGATTTTTTATAAAATTTCTGAATCTTCCCTTGTCATTGGATTTGAGGTAGGCATCATCAGCACTTATCCACCCTTTTTCATACAATTCCATAATGGCATCATCCAAAAGAATCATGCCGTATTTTTTCCCTGTTTGAATTACAGAAGGAATTTGATGTGTTTTTCCTTCACGGATAAGATTTCGGGCTGCCGGTGTCGCAATCAATATTTCCAAGGCAACACAAAGGGCTTTTTTATCAATTCTTTTAAACAAAACCTGTGAGATAACCGCCCGAATTCCATCAGATAAGGTTGAACGGATCTGTGCCTGTTCGGTTGCAGGAAAAACCTCGATGATACGATCAATGGTTTTCGGTGCACTCATGGTATGCAAAGTACCAAAAACAAGGTGTCCGGTAGATGCGGCTTCTATGGCGAGCGATATGGTTTCAAGGTCTCGCATTTCCCCAACCAGAATGATATCCGGGTCTTCTCTTAAAGCACCCCTTAATGCCGCACTAAATGACTTGGTATGGATTCCTACCTCACGATGGTTTACGATGCACCCTTGGCTTTGGTGTACAAATTCGATTGGATCTTCGACGGTGATGATGTGGTCTTTTCGGGTGCGGTTGGCAACATCGACGATGGCGGCCAATGTCGTCGACTTGCCGCTTCCTGTGGGCCCGGTGACTAGAACCAGCCCCCTGGGAAGTGACGCCAGTTTGGATATTACATTCGGAAGGCCCAGCTGCTCGGCGGTCATGATTTCTTCAGGAATTTGCCTGAAAACTGCGCCACAACCATTTTTTTGCATAAAGAAATTTGACCGGTACCTGGCAACTCCGGGTATTTCATAACCAAAATCGATATCACCGGTTTCTTCAAATTGCTTTATTTTAGCCTCGGGTGCAATTTCATAGAGCATCAATTTCAGTTCGTCATTCTCAAGGACTTTATATTTAATCCTTTCCATGTCGCCTCTAATACGAAGTGCGGGCGGTAGTCCGGACACAAGATGGAGATCAGAGGCTCCCTGCTCATGCATCAATTTGAAAAACGCATCAATTTTTGCCATATCAATCTACCTATTTATTCAGACTGTTTAAAGAGTTTTAGCTTGCTATCTTCTTCTTCCCTGATTATAGATTCCTCTTTTCCAATTTCAAGGAGTTTGGCATGTCCCTCAATAACGGAGCGGATTTGAACCTCAATCTGCGATCGTTGTCGCTTCAACTCTATTATATCTTCATGAAGTTGTGAAAGTCTGTTTTGTGCTCTACTGAGGATTTTTTCTGCTTTAACCTCTGCTTCAGCAACAACCAATTCCGCTGATTTTCTGGCATTTTGCTTCATCTGTTCCAAAACTTTCTGAGAATTCAGCATTGCACGTTTAAAGCTTTCTTCGCGCTCTCTATACCCCTGAGTCTCAAGCTGAAGCCGTTTGATTTCCTGATGCAAGCGGTTATTCTCACTTTGCAGTGATTCGAAGGCATCCGCCATCTGTTCAAGAAATGTATCTACTTCCCGTACATCAAAGCCTCTAAACTTAATTTTAAACTGCTGTTGCTGAATATCAAGGGGCGTCATTTTCATCAGAGATCACCCTCCTTTTTTTATTACATAAAAGTTGTGGACAGTCTTAACAGACTGTTGACGACAAAGTTTTGTAAAAATATCACACCTAGAATAACGATGATCGGTGAAAAATCGATACCGCCAAAGTTGATGGGGATTTTTGCGCGGATTCGATACAGCACCGGTTCGGTGACATTATGGATAAAACGGACGATTGGATTATAAGGATCCGGATTTACCCAGGAAAGTATTGCTCGAGCGATTACGATCCACATATAAAAGGTAAGAACATAATGGAGAATTATTGCAACAGCCTTTATGAAATTGCCAATGATAAACATATCAACAATGCGCTTTCGTTTTTTTGATTCATGGGATAAAGCAACACGAAGGTTCTTTATCCAGTCATTTTTTTGACTCTTTAAGAAACTATAAGTCTTAATTTTTCTGAAATCAGATATTTTTCTTGAAAATTAATTATATATTAACAATAAGTCAAGATATTTCAGGCAAAATCGTTGACACACCAAATAATCTAACGATAAAAGTATACTGTAATTTTGGAGCTTTGTCAGATTTGGGCAATTCTGCCACAGTTGGCATAACCCGTAATCCGCTTGCTTTGAAATCCTTATGTATGTCAACCAAACTCATTTTTTAGAAGAAAGCAATTATTATGCCACAAAATCCCATTTTTTACTTAGTGCATGTATTCGTAAATATGGTGACGTATTTATAACTTGGTTTATTCATTCTATGTATGCAAAAGTGTAAAGTGTGTAAAGTGCCTATTTATCCCGCATTCATCGGGGAAGTTAAGGTATTCTATCAATTTAATTATAATTGATTGCGCTGAAAGCGCGTTCCTCAACTTTAGCTCACTTTAGGCACTTCAAACTTTTGGATTTCAGCTTATACGGGATAGTTGTACTGATAAAAATACGTCATCGAATCTACGAATTAGAGCACTAAGGGACTAACAAATTAAGGGGGAAATAAAATTCATGTTAAAAGATAAAAAAATAAGTATCATCGGATCCGGAAATATGGGAGAAGCCCTTGTCAGCGGGCTTATTGCTTCGGGATCATCCAATCCAGAAAACATCATTTGCACGGATATTCGGATGGACAAGCTAGAATCCGTTGCAAAAAAATATGGCGTGGTTACACTTACCGAAAACATTAAAGCTGTAGAATTTTCTGATATTATTATATATGCCGTTAAGCCCCAAATCATCGCTTCCGTATTAAAAGAAACAGCATCTTGTCTGGATATGTCCAAGCTTATCATTTCCATCGCAGCAGGTGTGCCTCTGGCTGCAATCGAATCGTGTCTTAAAAAGAAATTGCGTCTTATTCGTGTTATGCCCAACATTGCAGCATTTGTAAAAGAGAGTGCATCGGTGATTGCGGCCGGGGCAAATGCCACCAAGGAAGACATTGATCTTTCTATGGCCATCTTCGACTCCATGGGTAAAAGCATTTTTCTAAAGGAAAATATCCTTATGGATGCCATCACGGGCTTGAGCGGCAGCGGACCTGCATACATCTTTTTAATTGTCGATGCATTGGCTGATGCCGGTGTCAAGGTGGGGCTGTCAAGGGAAGATTCCCTTTTTCTTTCAACCCAAACGATTTTGGGGGCTGCGAAATTATTGATGGAGACCAAAGAACATCCGGGCAGGCTAAAGGATATGGTTACATCGCCGGGTGGAACGGCAATTGCCGGAATTCATACACTAGAAAAAGGGGGGCTTCGAACCACCCTCATGAATGCAGTGGAAGCTGCTACCCAGCGATCCAAAGAACTGGGGGAAATCGTCACACGGAATTTTACCAATAACGGTTGTTAAAAAGCGGCTTCTCAATAAGCTTTGGCGAATTGGAACTTACTTAAAAAAAATAAGGGCTGATATGATGACGGAATATAAAATTGAAGCGATAAAGACATTTGATTATGAAAAGTCGGTTATTGATAAAGGTTATGCGAATAAAACCCTTTTGGTCGACATTTCAAATTCGGATATCTCCATTCATCCGGTGACCGAAAAAATGAAGGAAGTATTTATTGGCGGCAAGGGATTTGATCTCTGGTTGCTGTGGAATGCGGTTAAAGGGACAACGAAATGGTCTGATCCTGAAAATGCAATATGTATTGCCTCGGGCCCCATGGGTGGAACTCCCGTTTATCCGGGCTCGGGCAAAAGTATTGTAACTACGATTTCGCCGTTAACAGGAACCGTTATTGATTCTAATGTTGGCGGATATTTTGGTCCTTATCTTAAATTTGCCGGGTTTGATGCTCTTCAAATCAGAGGAAAGACCAAAACGGATATTGTAATTCTCATCGACGGCATTGATGAAAAAATACAAATTTTTGAAACATCCGGATTGCCGGATGATTCATATGCGCTATCATCCACATTGACAGAACACTTCGCCCAAGGAAAACCTCGGAATATTTCTGTTGTTTCCACGGGACCGGGTGCGAAGCACGCTCTCATGGGCTGCTTGAATTTTACCTGGTATGATTTAAAGCGAAAGCGAGCACGATACAAACAGGCCGGACGCGGCGGAATCGGCAGTGTCTTTGCAGATAAGTGTATTAAAGCTGTTGTGGCACGATGGGATAGGGTTTCGGTCAAAACAAATAATCCTTCGGATGGGATCGCATTAAAAGAAGTTGGGAAAAAACACTCCAGGGAAATTGTGGATCTTGATCCCAAACAAAATGAAATGGCAAAAATCGGTACAACCCATTTGGTCACAATTATGAATGATTTTGATTTGTTACCTACCAATAATTTTCAATATGGGCAGCACCCAGAGGCAGATAATGTTGGTCAAGAGGTGTACAGGCGTATCTTTGATACAGGCTATGATGGATGCTGGATGGGATGCACGGTGGCCTGCTCTCATGGTGTCAAGGACTTTGTTCCACTGACGGGACCTTACAGAGGAGAAAAAGTTTTTGTGGACGGTCCCGAATATGAAACCATTGCCGGCTGTGGTTCGAACCTGGGTGTCTTTGATCCCCATACCATTATTGAGATGAATTTCTACTGTGATGCCTATGGCCTTGACACTATTTCTGTGGGGACAAGTATCGCATTTGCAATGGAATGCTTTTCAATGGATCTGATTAATGAAACCCATACCGGCGGAATAAACCTTTCCTTTGGCAATCGGGCGGCTGCACTGGAGATCGTTCACCAAATGGCTCAAGGTGAAGGTTTTGGCCATATCGTGGGCCGGGGGGTTCGCGAAATGAAGTCGATTTTCGCTCGAGATTATAAGGCTGATCTAAATATTATGCAAGATATTGGAATGGAAGCAAAGGGTTTGGAGTTTTCCGAATATATGACCAAAGAATCGCTTGCCCAACAGGGGGGATATGGTCTTGCACTCAAAGGAGCACAGCATGATGAAGCCTGGTTGATTTTTCTCGATATGGTGCACAATTTTATGCCTTCCTTTGAGCAAAAGGCAGAGGCGCTTCACTGGTTTCCAATGTTTAGAACATGGTTTGGTTTGTGCGGACTGTGTAAACTTCCATGGAACGATATCATCCCTGAGGACAATAAAGATACCCAAGAGCCGGCAAAGGTCATGAAACACGTAGAATGGTATACTCAATATTACACTGCAGTTACCGGAAGACATACGACTCCCGACGGTCTTATTCGAATGAGCGAAGCGGTTTACAATTTCCAACGTATATTCAATCTCAAAATGGGTTTCGGAACTCGCGAGCATGACAATATTCCCTATCGTGCAATGGGGCCTGTAAAACCGGTTGAATATGAATCACGACCCGAACGTTATGACAAAGAACTGGTCGAAAAGCATCATGTCGATATCACAGACATGAGCACGGAAGAGAAAATCAGGACCCTGCGTAAATTTCGCGAGACACAATATGAACAACTCAAGGATGCGGTGTATAAACGACGGGGATGGACTTCAAATGGAATTCCGACTATTGACACCGTGACGCGCCTGGGTATCGATTTTCCTGAGGTTTTGGAATTGCTTAATGCGAAGTTAGGTGATGATCAGGGTTAACGGCAAACGACAGTTCTGGTATGAAGGAATGACCATTAAAGATCTGCTTGAGGATCTTGAAGATTCGCATCACTATGCGGTGATACGCATCAACGATAAACATGTCTCCAGACCTTATTTTGAAAAGACGCTGATTCCCGATAATTCAGAGGTGTTTCTCATTTCCCTGATTGCAGGAGGCTGATTTTAAGTTAATCTTGAAAAATCTGGTCATCTGGGCCAAGTCTGAGAATTATGGCTATGCCTGAAGAATCGCTGGAAGAGTTTGAGGTGAGCTATAGTTAAAAAAGGTTGTGCCCGTCGGCCCGTTATGCCGGTTTGCCCGTAATTTAATGCCGGCCAACTGGCTAACCGGTTAACCGGCGAACCAGAGATAGACACTTTTAACTTGTACGGCTTTAAGTAAAACAGCCCCTTCCGGGGTTATATCAAAGCCGGGGCCTCTGGACCCGGATTCTTTACTTTTAAATTTGGTGCGTTAAGGGCTATAATGTTCACTCAAACCGTTTCATTTCCAACCGCCTTTGTTGCCGGGCTTCTATCTTTTTTTTCCCCCTGTGTGCTGCCTCTGATACCCGCATACTTTACCTTCATTACGGGATTTTCAATAGAGGAGTTGACAGAAGAATATAATTCAGAAATTCGGAAAAAAGTATTTCTTTCAACGTTATTGTTTGTTCTGGGGTTTTCACTGGTTTTTATTTTGATGGGTGCTTCAGCCTCCTATCTCGGCGGCTTGATGTATACGTATAAAAAATTAATAAGGATCATCGGCGGTATTTTAATTATCATACTGGGGGTTCATTTAACCGGCTTAATCCGTATACCCGGGCTTGATTTTGAAAAGCGGATTACTTTGGAAAAGAAGCCCTTACATTTTTTGGGAACGCTGATTATCGGAATGGCTTTTGGTGCAGGTTGGAGCCCATGTATAGGGCCTTTACTCGGCTCAATCCTCATTATTGCCGGTAGCCAGGAAACCGTGTGGCAGGGAGTTATACTTCTTGGCATCTATTCAACCGGGCTGGCCATACCTTTTATTATTATTTCTATTTTTATCAATTTCCTATTGATTTTTATTAAAAAGGCTTCAAAAGTTTTAAAATATGTCAATGTGGTGGCCGGTGTGGTTTTGATTGTTGTGGGGCTGATCCTCGTAAGCAATAAGCTATATGTGTTTAGCGGCTAAATCGCTGTGAGAAATACTGACTAACCTGAAATTATCAAGACTGACGGCTTCGTAAAAAGTCCAACTTCTGCGTTGCGCTGCATTCCTCGTCACTGCGGTGTACGATAAGTACTCCTCATTCCTCGGGATTTGCGCGCCTTGAATTTGAAGCTTTTTACTTTGCCATCAAGAATCATCTTTTACTCGGCCTCATATTTATTTTAGACCAACCTTCCTTTCAATCAAAATCTCTTGCCATTTAAAAAGGTATCAGCTATTAAATATTTTATTATCCCTTATAGTTACTTGTAAAAAATTTATTTTTTACATTTGAATTACCCGCTGTTCCTTGGAGCGAAGAGGAAATTCCAACTCTCGGGACAGCGTGGGATGAATTCAAATAAAAGATAAGATCCCGCAGGTTCATACGCCTCCAGAGGGTTCACCTGCGGGAGTTTCATAAAATCGTTACACGATTTTATTTCCACAACAGCTAAAATAGATATGATAAAATTTATGAATCGAAAATCATGGGTCTTACTTTTTGGCATCATCTTTTGTGTTCAGAATTTGGCTTTTGCCCAGAATGCAACGTTAACAAATATCATTGTTACAAACACACGAGATGATCTTCTGGTTTATCTTAATGTTGAAGGTGCTTTCACAGAAAAGATGAAAAAGGCGATTTCAAGTGGTGTTTCCACGACCTTTTCATATTACTTAAGCTTTTATAAAATTCGCAATCTATGGTTTGACAATAATATAGAGGATATAAAAGTTACAAATACAATTAAATACAATAATCTGAAAGAAGAGTATATTGTAAAACGCTCTTGGGAAAAAAGCGGGCCACAGGTGACAAAATCTTTCGATGAGGCTAAAAAACTGATGAGCGAAATTGACAGCTTAAAAATTGTCCCTCTGAAACAACTAGAAAAAGGTGCGCATTATCAAATAAGGGCTAAGGCCGAACTTAGTAAAGTAACCCTTCCTTTTTATCTGCATTATGTCTTATTTTTTGTTTCTCTGTGGGATTTTGAAACCGATTGGTATACCGTAGACTTCATTTATTAAAACAAATAGTTATAATGAGCAATAAAAGAAGAAAAAAGACGGCGTCTTTTATTTCAGAAGAAGAGATAAAAAGACGAAAGCGGGAAGTCGTTATTAGCATTATCATCATTGCTGTGGTTGCCCTGCTGACGTTTGTTGAAAACAGAATTGTTCATTTCGGCGCCGATATCCCCGTTTCCAATACCATCCTGATGTTTATATTGATAAACATCAATTTGTTATTACTTCTCTTGTTAATATTTCTTGTTTTCAGAAACCTGGTAAAGCTGCTTTATGATCGAAAACGGAAAGTCATGGGGGCCAAGCTACGAACGAGACTTGTGGTAGCTTTCATAGCCCTTTCACTTTTACCAACCATCGTACTTTTTTTCTTTTCCATAAACTTTATCACAACGAGCATTGAGTTCTGGTTTAACGTTCCAGTAGAACAGGCCCTTGAGAATTCATTAGACGTCGGGCGAAGTCTATATTGGCATACCGAAGAAAGAAACCGTTTTTTTATGGAAAGAATCTCGTATCAGATAACAACAAAAAAACTATTAGATAAGAAAAACAAAAAGGCACTTTCCCGTTATGTACAGGTCGTCCAGCGTGAGTTTAATTTTAATGCCATAGAAATTTATGAAGACAATGCAACACGTATTACATTTGCCCTCGCTCCGGAACTGGAAGATAAGCGCTTTGACGTTATTTCTGCTGATAATCTTCAAAAAGAAATACCGCCAAAAGGTGTCAGGACTGTTTCTGAAAGAATTCCCTCCGGTGAACTTATCAGAACCATCGGTACGATTCCTTTTGGCTCAATGCCCACCAATGCCCAAGCCTTTGTGGTGATAGCCAGACTGATGCCTCCGGATCTTGCCAAAAAAATGTCATCAATTTCAAGAGGCTTTGAAGAATATCAGCAGATAAAGCTTCTTAAAAAACCGATCCAGGTTACCTACTACATCACTCTATCAATTGTCGCCTTATTGGTGGTGTTTTGTTCCGTATGGTTTGGCTTCTACATGGCCAAAACGATTTCCATACCCATCAGAGTACTTGCTGAAGGAATCCTTAGAGTCAAAGAAGGCGATTTAAGTGTTAATATCGCTATGGTGGCTGATGATGAAATTGGAACTCTTGTCGATTCATTCAATAAAATGACCAGGGATTTGCGTATTGGACGGGATCAACTTGAGTTTTCTGCTCGCTTGCTTCGAGAACAGAATGTTGAGATAGAAAAAAGAAGACAATACATGGAAATTGTTTTGAAGAATGTTTCTGCCGGTGTCATTACACTCGATGCCGGCGGATTCATTACAACAACGAACAAATCGGCTGAAAAGATGCTGAATCTCAAATCGGAACATATCCTTCAGAAAAGCTATAAAAAACTTCTCGATGGACAACTTTTAGAGCTTGCCGAAGACGTCATGGAGAATCTTAAATCATCACGGAATGATGCCGTAGAATTGCCGTTAAAGCTAACCATAGATGGAAGACCGATGAGTTTTATCATGCATGTAAATGCCCTGAAAGACGATGCAGGTAAGCATATGGGCATGGTTATGGTTTTTGATGATCTGACCGAACTCGAGAAGGCTCAACGTATGGCTGCCTGGCGTGAAGTTGCCCGGCGAATTGCGCATGAAGTCAAAAATCCATTAACCCCCATATCGCTTTCGGCTCAACGCCTTAAACGAAAGTATTCAGATCACATCAAAGAACCTATTTTTGATGAGTGTACCCAAACCATCACCGATCACGTGGAACTGATTCGAAATCTTGTGGACGAGTTTTCTTCCTTTGCAAGATTCCCCACAGCAAATCCGAAACCCGGTAATCTGCCCCCCATAATTGAAGAAACCCTGGCACTGTATAAGGAAGGACATCCTCGAATTAATTTTGAGTTTAATGTTACAGATGATATCCCTGTTCTTAATTTGGATCGGCAGCAGATAAAGCAGGCGATGATTAATCTTGTGGATAATGCCATCGGTTCAATAAGGAATGAAGGCAGTATTGTGATATCTCTGGCCCATGATCCAATTCTTAAGATCGTGCGAATTGAGATTGCCGATAATGGGGTGGGTATTTCCGATGAAGGCAAGACGCGTCTTTTTGAACCCTATTTTTCGACAAAAAAGACCGGTATGGGTTTAGGGCTTACCATTGTAAGCACCATTATCTCTGATCATAATGGCATGATACGCGTTCAGGACAACAAGCCAAAGGGTGCTAAATTTGTTATCGAACTGCCGGTGTAAACAAAGAACACGTTAAAACCTAAACTGAGTGTTTCAAATAATGACAGGGCTATAGAAAAGCTATAATCATTAAACAGATATACATAACTTAAGCTGCTAATGGGTTTCATCTAATAGGTGGATTTATTTAAGGGGAGAAATGTCACCATTTGAAACCCTTCGGGCTTGCCGAGTTTGCCGAATCTGCTATGTTATGAGACATTTGCAGTAGCAGACTACGGCTGCATGTCTCATGCCTTGCATCTCCCCGAAAGGCGGGATCTTACGACCGGCAAACTCGACAAGCGCTCAATTAAGGTCAAAAATGTTGAATCGAGTTTAATTTTTTTCGGATAATAAGGAGTTTAAACATGTATCCTTCTATTTTAATTGTAGATGATGAACCTTCCATACTTCAGTCTTTAAGTGGCCTCCTTTCAGATGAAGGTTTTGAGGTTGCAACTGCTGCCAATGGATATGAGGCATTAAAAATCGTTGATACTGAATCGCCGGATCTTGTATTGCTCGATATCTGGATGCCGGGCATCGATGGTATCGAAACATTAAAAGAAATAAAGAAAGACAATCCCCACATACAGGTCATCATCATATCCGGACACGGGACCATAGAAACTGCTGTAAAGGCCACAAAACTCGGTGCATTCGACTTAATCGAGAAGCCGCTCTCAATTGATAAAGTTATTGTGACAATTAACAATGCACTGAATTTCAGGAGACTTGAAGAAGAAAACAAATATTTGCGTAAAAAAACTTTAGAAAAACACTCAATCACCGGGAACAGCCCTTTAATTCAAGAACTGAAAAAACAGATTGCCGTAGCAGGTCCCACAGGGGCATGGGTATTGATTACCGGAGAGAATGGCACAGGGAAAGAACTGGTTGCACGCACCATCCACCAACTCAGCTCAAGAGTGGATTATCCGCTTATAGACGTTCACTGCGCTTCTATTCCCGAAGAACTCATTGAAAGCGAACTGTTTGGGCAAGAAAAGGGTACGTTTGCCGAATCGAGCACGAAAAAAATAGGGAAATTCGAACTAGCGAATAAAGGCACCATTTTTCTGGATGAAATCGGAGATATGAGCTTGAAGTCTCAGTCTAAGATACTGCGAGTCCTACAGGAACAGCAATTCCAGAGGGTTGGTGGAAGCAGAACATTAAGTATCGATGTGCGGGTTATTGCATCCAGCAATAAGGACCTTGAAAAAGAGATCGAAAAGGGCGCTTTCAGAGAAGATATTTACTACAGGTTGAATGTCATACCCATTGAAGTTCCACCCTTAAGAAATCGTGTCGAAGACATTCCCCAGCTTATGGAAATATTTTTTGATGAATGTGCCAAACAAAATCGGAGCAAAAAAAAGGTCGTGAACCAGAACGTTCTTGATCTTCTATTAAATTATTCATGGCCTGGAAATGTCAGGGAGCTGAAAAATCTGGTTGAGCGGCTGGCGATCATGACAGATAAAGATGTTATTGATGAATATGATCTGCCATCGCACTATAATCCGAAAGCAAAAGATGATCTTACATCGGTTGAAGCCCAGCTTTTCTTGAGCAATTCCATAAAGGAAGCCAAGGAGATGTTTGAAAAAGAATTTATCAAAAGAAAACTGACTCAACACAGCAACAATGTTACTAAAACTGCTGAAGCCATCGGGGTCCAACGGAGCTATCTTTATAAGAAGCTCAAAATACTAAATCTTCCCGGTGTCTTGGATGCAACATCCTGAATTTTGAACGAGCCGGAGGCTTTTATTTGCTGCGTTATTAAGGATTCGCAATAGTTCACTATGGCTTCACCCTTAAATGCCTTGCAAATGAAAGTCTCCGACTCGTGCATTGGGTGAAAATAGATGAGGATAAACTATAATCGTATGATATACTATTTGGGTTAAATATTTGGTCAAATGATCATGTTTAAACCCTGTTCAATTAAGTAAATTAATGGCTCTCATCAATTTTCATGCAAGGTAATAATTGTTGCATAATAAAGAGCACGAATAAAAAAGTTATGGGCTTGAGAATCATCGGTGGCGCTTTGAAAGGTAAAAAATTGTATTCGGTCCGTGATATGTCGATCCGGCCCACTGCCGACAGATTGCGAGAATCAATATTTAATATACTTTCTCAACGTGTTCTGGATGCAACGGTGCTTGACCTGTTTGCAGGGACAGGCGCTTTGGGTATCGAGGCCCTAAGCAGAGGCGCTGAATCGGTTGTATTTGTAGATAATAGAAAAGAGGCCTTATCTGTATTAAGGAGAAACATTGATTCGTGCATGCTTGATCAAAAAGCCAATATTGTCAAATGGAATATTAGACAAAACTTAAATTGCATAAGATCAAAAAAACAAAAATTTGACCTTATCTTTTTAGATCCTCCGTACGACAAAAACTTGATAAAACCGACATTGTTCAATCTTGACAAAAGTCATTCTTTGAAAGATGGAGCCTGTATTGTGGTTGAACACTCTCTTTTTGAGCTGATTCCAACAGATCTTTTGGCATTTGATCTTTTAGATCAGAGAAAATATGGAAAAACGCTTGTTTCATTCTTAAACTATGTGATATGAAACCGTTTTTGTTAAATTTGAATTCCCCGTTGTTTGTCGGAACGCATTGGAGATCCCGTTTCTTCGGAATTAAATCAAAGCGAAAATTCCGTCCTATCGGGACGTTTGAAAATTTAATAAAATTGTAACACGATTTTATTTTGGGAGAAATATAAAAACCGAAAGGGATGGATAGTAAATGAGAAAAATTGCCATATATCCAGGATCCTTTGATCCGGTGACAAACGGTCATGTTGATATTGCGCAAAGAGGGCTTAAAATATTTGATAAAATCATCGTAGCCATATTGCATAACCCGGTAAAAGAATTTCTGTTTTCCGTTGAAGAACGGGTAGAGATGCTTGAATCGAGTTTTGAAGCATATCCGAATATTAAAGTCGAAACTTTTGAAGGGCTTCTTGTGGAATATGCATCAAAGAAAGGTTCGATTGCCATACTTCGGGGGATGCGCGCGGTTTCTGATTTTGAATATGAATTTCAGCTTGCACTCATGAACCGAAGATTAAACAGAGAAGTTCAGACCGTCTTCCTAATGACCGGTCTGCGATGGATCTTTACCAGTTCATCGATAATCAAAGAGGCAGCGATGTTTGGTGGTGATATCGGGACCATGGTGCCGCCTATTGTCAACCAGAAATTAAAGAAAAAATTCGGTCTCAATTCTTGAACAGGCTCTTTCAAAGAGGACCTTTTTTAGGATAAAAACTTAATGGTTTGCAAGGGGCATCGTAAACGTTTCAGGAAGGGATAAGACCAACATTTATTGTTTGCTCATTATCCATGGGCCTGGGTATGAGGTTGAGGGATATTCCTTTTGGGCCTTTTTTGCTTCAAGATGATGTTCGTATTCTGTTCTTTTACCCCATTTAAAACTTACCGCTGCTTTAATTGTTTCACATGCACTTAAAGAAAATATAAATAAAACAATACTTAAAAGAAGTATTACTTTTTTTAAAACACTGTTGTTCATATGTATACTCCATTTATGATTTTCATCCACTTCAGTTAAAATGCAAAAATTAAACCAAGAAAACAATAGAGAAAATATGTCATATTTATGAATAGTTAGATCAACTGTCGAGGTTGTTTGATTAAAATAATGTGACAAATATCGTCAAATTACGTGACAAAAAACGGTTGCTGGGGGTTAAGAGGTTCCATCTGTTTCCATTCATGGAAGAAAAATCTCAAAAGAACAATTAACATATTGAAATAATACCTTAAAAAATTTTCCGGCATGCTACGCTGTATTGGTGTTGCTGAGAATGAAGGGTGCGAAACTTGAGTTTAAAATTTTTGAAATGGCATCTTGATGATTTGGTCACATAGTTTCATTAACGCTTCCGTCAAGTTTTTTTCGCGGCTCGTGAGTTCGGAATCGGAAAACGTATGCCCGTAATAAGCGTTAATGATATGGGTGGAAGCAGTATCAAGGATTTTTATAAAACGTTCAAAATCACCGGCCTGAAAGTAAAGCGTTACATCGTTGACAAATAGGATTTCTCTTTTTTTTCGATAAAATTTCGAAAACAGTTTTTCTATGGCGGTTCTATTTTTCTCTGCCAACTTTAGGGTGTGGTATTCGTCTTTGCCCGTAAGACGGGGCGCAAGGATGGACGTCGTTAAATAGAGCAAAGGCTCATCCAGTGGCGGCTCCATTTTTCCACCGATTCCCTGGATATTACCGGGGGCCAAGTCGAGAATTGCTATCTTTTTTGCATGGCCAGCCTTTAAGAAGAGTTTAAGAATATTTAAAGTTTGAGAAGTCTTGCCGGAGTTGACGTCTCCAACGATGATGGTTCGCCGGTTCATGTAATGGTCGATTTTGTCCATATGATTTTACCTTAAAAAACTCTCCGGCATCTTAAATATTAAATCGGGCATAATCCTCAAACCACAAGCACCAAGCCGATAAGGCTGGCGCATGGAACGGCATCCTGTTTGGATTCATGTCCGATGGGTACAATCTTCCATCCAACCCGGCGTGCGATAGTGAAAACGTCGAAACCGCATGCTTCCATGGCTGGCCGTGCCTGGAGGGGATGGGTGCAGTCCCGGCCTTTCAGCACAGAACAGGTCGTATGGGGCAGACATAGGGAACATTCTCCGGCCGCGAATCCCATTGCCAGAGGAAACCCCATGTAAAAAGCACGGCCTTCTAGTTTGGCGACAATTTCTTTATGTTTTAGTTCAGTGGTCACATGTTTTTTGCGCCATTGATCCCCCACGAAGTCGTCAACCTTGGCATCAAGTTGTAGCAAAATTCCGTGGCGGAATTCCGAGACAATTCGCGCCGTAACGTCCGGAGTCAAAGGATTATGAGGCGGACACATAATACTGCTGCCATAAAACTTGCATGCCGGGACAAAGCATTTGGCCCAAGCAGTGGTCCGGATCACCAAGTCTGATGTCGGTACAACCACAGCCCGGTCAGCCCCAAGCTCTTCGGCAAATCGCCTGAGTTCTTCCAGTTTTTCCATGTTGTTCATAGCTGTTCCTTTAAAAAAATCGGGTTCTTCTCCAATTTAGTTGGAGAAGAAGGTCCAAGGATTCCAGGGTCAAGGATTTAAGGGGTTGTTTTCTAAAGACTTTATCAGCGCCTTTAACATTCTTTCGATTTCTGCGATGTCTCTTTTTAGTGTGCCCAATTCACCTTTATCAATTAAATCTAAATCCCCTGCTAATAATATCTGGGTTACTTTCTTTGAATATTTTTTTGCTTTTTACTTGAATCCTTGACTCCTGGTACCCTTTGGGATCACAACTGTTCAATTGGAGATGATTCACTTATTTTACCCTAAAATTAACTACAACTAATCAGGAGATGATCTAAAAATCGTTACACGATTTTATCCGATTATCCAGACCAGATGCCGGTTTTGGTCAAAATGAAGCGTACGGCCAAAAGCGTGGTGATAAACAGGGCTGCGCCCCCGAGTAGATTGAGCAACCATCCGTTTCGATGCTCTTTGGCCCAGCTTTTCTGATTGAGCAAGAAAAGCAGAATAAAGACCACTAAGGGCGTACCGCAAAGTCCGAGGGCCAGCATGACCACCAGTAAGATCAAGAAACTGCCCTTTACCAACGGGCCGACAAGGCTAATGAGACATCCCAGTAAAACAACAACTTTGAATCGAGTATCGCGAACGCTGATTTCCCATTTCATTTTATCGGCGATGAAATAACCGGCAGCCAGATAGGTTGGCGTGATCGTCGAGAACACTGCAGCCCAGAACCCACCGAGAAAAACCCCATGGGCATAAACACCTAAAACCGGTTTAAGCGGTCTGGCCAGATCAAAGGCTGTTCTAACTTCGATGCCATGAGGGTGCAGAACCGCGGCTGCTGCTACGAAAATAGTGACACTGTAAATACCGAAGGCGATGAACATAGACAGAAATGTGTCAGTCCAAGCCAGACCTATATCGTCTGTTCCCCAGTTTCGGGCGTTTACATTATAAGTATGCATGGCGATGATGGTAATGTGAACGGCGCCACCCATAATTCCGGCCATCATCAATGCTTCTCGTGAACCACCGATAAATGTTGGAATAAGTCCTCTGGCCATTCCGCTCAGGTCCGGTTTTATCATTATTACAGTAACAATGAAGCAGCCCACCACAATGGACACAAGGACTTTACAGACGCTTTCCACCCAACGGTATCCACCTACGCCAACAAGCAAAAAGATAAGAACCGCATATACCAGGGACCACCAGGGTGTGGACACGCCCGTGACAAAACCGGTGGTGGCCACAAGGGCCTTCATCAAAACGGCGGCTGCCAGCCATGTCGCCAAGAGTGCATCGATCATCAAAATCCAGGCCCAAACATTGCCCCAGCTTTCCTCCACCAGGGCAATAATCCCTTTTCCACCGATTATTCCTACTTTGGCTGCCATGAATTGAACCACAAAAGCCAGAAGGGCGCTTAAAAGCACCACCCATAACAACTGGTATCCGTAATGAGCGCCGGCAATGGATACACTGGCCATGGTGGCCGGTCCACAGGCTACCGCGCTAATAATCCAAGCGGGTCCCATCTGGCGGAAAAATCGACCAAGGGATGAACTGTTACGGTGAGTTGAGCTGTTATTGAATTGCATAAATAAACCTCTTTAAAAAACTTGGTTTAATTTTGCCTTGGCATATAAATCAAAAAAATGATGGGTGGGCCCATGGCCTTTTCCCATGGACAACGCATGTTCGATGGCGCCGGTGATGTATGCCTTGGCAAGGGTAACGGCTTCAAAAAAATTTTTGCCCAAAGCGATATTTGCCGCAATGGCCGAAGAAAATGTGCAGCCGGTGCCGTGGGTATTTTTTGTTTCCACCCAACGGCTTTGAAGCCTCTTAAATTCCTGACCGTCGTAGATAATGTCAGTGGCGTGGTCTTCTTCAAGATGGCCCCCTTTGACGACCACCTTTTTTGCCCCAAGTTTTAGGATGTCAAGCGCAGCACTTTTCATATTATCGATGTTCTTTATTTTTCTGTCAATGAGCACTTGAGCTTCGTAAATGTTGGGTGTTATGACTTCCGCCAATGGAAAAAGATGTTGTATTAAGGCATCTTGGGCATCCTGATTCAGCAGACGATATCCGCTTTTGGAAATCATTACCGGATCGAGAACGATCGGTGGTGGCTTTACGGTTTTTAAAGCTTTTGCAATTGCCTGAATCAGCTCGATACTGGAGACCATTCCGATTTTTACGGCATGAATTTCAATATCGTCGAAAAGACAGGTGATCTGATCATGGACAATTTTGGGGTACATCTCCTGAATGTCATAAACTTTTTGAGTATTCTGGACGGTTACTGCAGTGACGGCACTCATGCCGAAAACGCCATGCGCCTGAAATGTTTTTAGATCAGCCTGGATTCCCGCACCGCCTGATGAATCCGAACCCGCAATGGTAAGGGCGACTCGCATGAAAAACCTCCTGACACGATTGAATCAAAAAAATTGTCACGAAAACATTTCAATATTTCGTGTGTTGTAATACCTTGGCCTTCGAACACATTACCGCTTCAGGTATAATTAAATTTTTGCTGAAAGAACTCGTGGATAAGGGCTCGTAATGAAAGAACCGGCCCGGACTATTCATAAAGATCTCTGTTTTAACGAGAGGTTTAATCCATCAAGTTAAATCGCCTGTGGTTCTTTCAAAACGATCCCTAATCCACCCTGCCCGCTCGTGCCTTACGTGGCAGGCGGGTCAGCCAACTTCCAGTCAAAAATTTAATCACACCTGGAGCTCCTCTGAAGTCGGTTAGTTTCAGAGGACTAAACTATTACTATGCGTTTAATATGTTGAACCTCTTAATGAGGTTATATTTATAATAGAATGGCGCAATTTGAAACGACCAATTTAGGCTAAAGATAACTCTACTAAGGGCTCAATTTTAAATATCGATGGGAAATTGAAGAACGATGAAGAAAATGGTGTGGTAAAAAACGTTAGCAAGGTTCTCCGATTTCCCTACGACAGTACTAACTGTATCAGGTTCAAAGGGTATGCTCTCAGTTCTGTGATAAAATCAGAACACCCCCAGCCGGAAATAAGTAATATATCTACCAGCCTGAATGAAAAATTGCAAGTTTAATATTAAGGATCATCTCCTGATTAGTTGTAGTTAATTGAGGGGTCGGGGAGTTTTTCTAAATAGTCGCTCCATGGATAATCTTTTTTTAAACCGCGTGAACTCGTGGCAAGGGTTCGTAAAGAAAGAACAGGAATCAATCTTTGAAAAATCAATAGGTTTGCCATACAATCTT
>CALLDL010000129.1 GCA_937998305.1 uncultured Desulfobacterales bacterium
TTTAGGAGCACCGCCAGTTACCTATACTTCGACGGATCACCGTGCTGCTACAGGGTTACCGATTTACGAGGTCAAGAACGGTAAATTCGAAATCGTTGAGAAAGTTGATTTGAAAAGCCGCTGGCCGGATAAATGGGCCAAAGAATGGCTGGGATGGTGATTTGTGAATTGACGATTGAATGTTGTCAATTGGCGATTTAAGGATTTGAAATTCCGAATCTCAATATACAATTGAAAATTGTCAATTTAAAATCCCCCAAAGGAGGTCAAATACGTTGTCCGACGATAATATGATCCTGAAGATCAACAACATTGAGGTTAAATATCACGAGGTCATTCTGGTGATCAAAGGCGTCTCTATTGAGATCCCGGAAGGTGGAATTATCGCACTTCTGGGGGCTAATGGAGCCGGAAAAAGCACGATCTTGAAGGCAATCTCGGGTCTTTTAAAGCACGAAGACGGCGAGGTTACCGACGGGTCGATTGAGTTTATGGGTAACCGCATTGACAGGATGGGGCCTGAAAAAATTGCCAAAACGGGTATCGTCCAGGTAATTGAAGGCCGTCGTGTATTTGAGCATCTTACTGTCGAGCAGAACCTGAAAGTGGGTGCGCATATGAAGAAGCGCGGCCGATCCATCAAGGATGGGCTGGATATAGTATACCACTACTTTCCCCGACTCAAGGAAAAGCGTCACGAAGTTGCCGGCTTTATCAGTGGCGGTGAGCAGCAAATGACAGTTGTCGGGCGTGCGCTGATGACAAGCCCCAAGCTGATTTTATTGGATGAACCTTCCATGGGTCTGGCGCCACTTCTGATCCATGAAATATTCAATATTATTACCAAGCTCAACCGGGAAGAGAAAATCTCGATTCTTCTGGTGGAACAGAATGCCAAACTTGCCCTCAATGTTGCACCCCATGCCTATGTACTTGAGAACGGACGGATTGTAATGAACGACAGCGCTGAGAGACTCAGGGAAAATCCGGATATCAAGGATTTTTACCTGGGCATGACCGATTTTGGAGGAAGAAAAAGTTTTCGGGATGTTAAGCACTATAAGAGAAGAAAGAGATGGCTCACCTAACGCTTAAAAAAAAGTGAGGGAGGTCAAATATGCATAGAAAATCAATTGTACTTACTTTATTGAGTATCTTTATTATGGGCGTGCTTCTGAGCGGCTGTGCATCGACGAGTAAACCCAGTGATAGTAATTTTAAAACCCCGGTGGTTACGCTGGATTACGTCGATGTGTCCCATTACTTTGGGTGGTGGTATTACGGCCCCAAGGTTAAGCCTACCAAAGGAAAGGCCGGGCACAATTCGGCTCCTTTGGATTATAGCTTTGTCTTTAACATTGAAAACCCCAATTCATTTCCGGTTCAAATGGATGATTTCAAATTCGCTTGTGTCCTTGATGGCTATGAACTCAACTCGGGCTACTCCACTGAAACGATGTGGATCCCGGCCGGTAAGACCAATCAGTTGAAAGTGGAGGTAATGTACGATTTCAGGGGAGCGCAGTTGAGTTTGCTTATTGTCGCCGGCCAGGAGCTGAAAGCAAAAGGAGTCAGCTTTTGGGATGTGATCGAAAAGATCTGGACCCAAGCGCCTGATTTTTCATTCCCGGTTGGGGTAGCGCAGGGTTCAGCAGTTTTCAAAGCAGGCGGCCTAACTAAAGTAGCCGCATTTGAAGGCACTTATCCATAATAAACTAAATTAAGCCTCTTGCCTTGCCCTAGTTTTAAAATTGAATGCAAAGCAAGGAACATGGGAAAGTAAAGTTCTTTACAGTGTGGAGTGAAGTTGCGTGTCCCGGGTTTTTAAAGCGATCATGGGGCACGCAACTTTTCGACAGCCCTTTCTTTAACTTGCTTCAGCTACTGAAGTTAACTGTTATCTATGGCATGAAGCGGCAGCATATTTGAGTGTCTCATTAGCTCAAAGAGACATGCGCCTTTGAGGTTTACTATCCTAATAGTCCCATTCATCGTCGAGGATAGATCTCTATGACCGTGTATGACTATACCTTTTATGATTCGATCAATCGCAATGCGGTCTGCTTTAACGACCGGCAGGCCTGGTTTGAAGTTGACGACCAACGGACACTGACGTTTGCCGAATATAAGGAACAGGTGGATCAACTGGCGAATGGCCTGCAGAAAATCGATGTCCAAAAAGGCGATCGGATTGGTGTTTTAGGAAAGAACAGTCTGGAATATTTTCTGCTATACGGTGCCTCTGCGGCACTCGGCGCTATCTTAGTGGTTATAAACTGGAGGCTTTCAGCGGAAGAAGCCCTATTTAATCTGAACGACTGTGAGCCCAAACTCCTCTTTGTGGATACGGAATTTCAGGAGATGATCGCAAGCGTTAAAAAGAAGCTGTCTTCTGTGAAACACTATTTTAATCTAAAGCCCCCCGGGGGCAATTTTACAGAATTTAACACTTTGATGGATGGGCCGGGTGAGTTTGAATTAATCGATGTTGCAACCGATGATGGCTGGGTTATTATGCATACGGCAGCTGTGGCCGGCAGACCCCGTGGTGCTTTGTTAACCCATGGCAATTTTATTGGCGCCAACATCAGTTTAAATCTTTTGTTGAATTTGTCTGCTGAAGATGTGCATCTGAACCTTTTGCCGCTTTTTCACGTCGGCGGTTTATCAATGGCATCCGCCAGCTTTCATGCCGGCGCGCTGAATGTCAATATGGGCAAATTCGATGCGCAACAGGCTGTGGGTCTAATTGTTGAAAAGCAGGTCACGTTTCTCTATGATTTTGCACCGATACTGTCTTCCATGCTTGATGAGCATGAAAAAACCGGCAAGGATATAAAGTCTTTGCAGGCCGTGCTTGGAATCGAAAATCCTGAAACGATTGAGCGATATCAAAAATTGATAGGCGGCACCTTTTTTTGCGTATACGGTCAGACCGAAACATCCGCGATGTCAACCCTGGGACGTTACAATGATCGGCCCGGTTCGGCCGGCAAAACCCTGCAGCTGGCGGATGTGCGGTTGGTTGATGACAATGACAATCCCGTATTGGCCGGTGAAGTTGGCGAGATTGCCGTAAAAGGGCCCCTGGTGTTTAAGGGCTACTGGAATTTGCCGGAGGATACGGCATACGCGTTTCGGGGCGGCTGGCACCACACCGGAGACCTGGGCCGCTTTGATGAAGACGGGTTTCTCTGGTACGAGGGTCGCAAAGCGGAAAAAGAACTGATTAAACCGGGCGGTGAAAACGTTTATCCGGCAGAGGTTGAAAGTGCGATTCTGGAACACGCGGCTATCGATAAAACCGTTGTATTCGGCGTTCCGGATCCGGTTTGGAAAGAGGGGATCAAAGCGGTGTGTATTTTGAAAAAAGGACAAAAACTGGATAGCCGGGGACTCATCGCCTTTGTCAGTCAGCACATTGCCAGTTATAAAAAACCGCAATACGTTGAGTTTGTTTCCGAATTTCCGCTGTTGAAGGATGGATCACCGGATCGTGCTCAAATAAAAACGCTTTACGGCGGTCCGCAGGAGTAAGCTGTCGCTGGCTACCGGCCTCTGGTGACTGGCCGCTGGCTCAAAAGGCATAGAGCAAAGCGCATAGCGTATGCAGTTAAGCGGTCAGCCTATATTACATTAATCGGCCGCATTTTCTGTGCAAAACTTTCCGAATTCCCTTTCCTCACGATTTAAAGAGAGTTGACTTCCCTCCTTATTTTTCCTATATGTTCACCTTTATGGTTTCATCTTTTCTTAGTTTTGTTGGAAAAAATACAAGAACCTATCTCAAAGATGTGGATCAGGGTTCAGGGCAAGGCGTCCTGTGAATTGAAAACGGAGCGTACACGGAGTACGTGAGTATTTTAATTCGCAGGACAACGCAGCCCTGGGCACTTAGACGCATTTTTGAGATAGGTTCTATATAGAATCGAGAATCGATTTTATGGGGAGAAGATAATGGTTAGAACGGAAATTTCACTTTTTTTGAAGAATGTGCCGGGTGAGCTTGGTAGATTGGCAACCATGTTCGGGGAAGCGGGTTTAAACATCGATGCCCTGACGATCCAGGATGCGTCG
>CALLDL010000130.1 GCA_937998305.1 uncultured Desulfobacterales bacterium
AATGATATACAGAAAGGTTGTAAAATGTGATCGTATATTCGGATGTACGCTTCCTTGAAAGCCCCGGCAGTACTTGGGCCTGCCCAGTTTTTTTTAAGAAGTTCCTTCTGGATAAATTATGTTTATCCATAGGTCTGCACCTATTGGCAATTAGGTTTGGGTTACTGTGCTAATTAACTATCGAGCAATACATTGAGAATACCACAGGTTGACCAATATTGCAGATATTCTAAATATCACAACTTTTCAAATCGATCTATTTTTGCCGATATGTTGGAGTTATCAAATGATCGCGAATAAATAGAAGGAAGATGTTACATAGAAACAAGCATCAGAATATTTTTCATGATTGAGTTATAGGAAGGATGGCGTGATTTAAATTCACGCAGTTTTATATTATTAATATTAACGACTTAGTACCCGATAAATTTCCTGCGAAACAATGATTTCCTCTCCCTTCAGCATTCTGGATATTATGGGAGTAACTGGATCAAAACTATCAACCAGTCTCTCCATGACTTTTGTCTCCGAAATTTTATGCCACTCATGCTCACCGATATGTCTAACCTCATAGCATGGGGATCCAATTTTGGTATTTTGGGGATTGGGTAGAATAAGAAAGAGTAAAAGTCCCAAAAAGGCTAAACCTAAGAAAATAAATGTCTCCATGGCAATGGCTCTTGGTTTAATGAGCAAAATTACAATAAGCCGAAATGGGGTACAAATTATCGAAGCCTATGTAATTCCACTAAATGGCGCAGAAAAGTGCCCTCCTTAACCGCCATGAAGAGATTCAGTAACATAATGAATATCATCTGTCTATAAATTTTTTTATGAATAAATATAGTTAGCGGAGAGCAAAATTTTGAAACGCTTTGGGGAATTGGAATGTGTTAATTTGCGATATATTGAGATAATCTAACCTATTAGAATTAGTGTGATTTTTGCAGATACTATATGGATATATGCAATGTATCGCATTTCATGATTATAACCTAAATCCGTCTCTATCTTATACCCTAAATCTGTCCACTTTCCTTTGAAACGCCACACCTGTTTAATTATCTCCCCAAATGAAATGAATCGACATATCCGAACGGTCATCGTTGCCCCAATGACGACTGCTGGAAAGGACTATCCCACACGTGTACCTTGCACATTCAAGAAAAGAATAGGGTAAATTGTTTTAGATCAGATACGGACGATAGATAAACAAAGGCTTATTAGAAAACTTGGTGTGCTGGACCCGAACGCCCAGTTAGAGGTTATTTCAGTTTTGCAAAGGCTCTTTGCATTTTAAGTCTGCTAAAAAACCCTACCTCATTAAAACGAGACAGGGTTTTGCTTCCGGTATTTTCTAAACGGGCTTAATCGACATTCGGACGCGGATGGAGACCGGCGGCTTCAACGATTTCAGGGACCTTTTCTTCCCATTCGATCGCCATGACATGAAAGCCGGCCACACCTTCAACTTCTTTGAGACGCTGCATGGCTTCAATACAGATTTTAATGCCTTCAGCAGCCTGCTGGCCTTTTTCAACCCCCTGGAGACGCTTTATAATTTCATCCGGCACATCCATTCCCGGAACACGTTTCTGCATATACTTGGCCATCCCGACACTCTTCATGGGGGTCATACCGGCTAAAATATAAACTTTTTCATGCAGCCCGCGTTCGCGCACACCTTTCATCCATTCTTCAAATTTGTCCAAATTATAAATACACTGAGTCTGGATGAATTCGACCCCGGCGGCAACCTTTTTCGCCAGACGCGGGACCCGAATATCAAATGGATCGGCAAACGGATTGGCTGCAGCACCCACGTACATCTGGGGGGGCCGCTTAATGTCGTCTCCTCCCAGAAACTTTCCATCGTCCCGCATATGTCTGACGGTTTGAATCAACTGCATGGAGTCAATATCATGAACGTTTTGACCGGTCGGGCAGTCGCCAAAGCTTTGATGGTCACCGGAAAGGCAAAGAATGTTGTAGATGTCAAACGCTGCCGCTCCAAGGATATCGCTCTGAAGCGCAATTCGATTCCTATCGCGGGTTACCATTTGCAATACCGGTTCAAGCCCCATCAATTTTAGTTGTATGCAGGCTGCCAGACTGGACATGCGGGTAACGGATGTCTGGTTGTCGGTAATATTGATGGCATCCACATGATCCTTGATAAGATTGGCCTTTTCGACAATGACTTCCATGTCACTCCCTCGGGGAGGTCCGCACTCGGAAGTCACGGCCATGTGGCCGGCGGCCAGGATCTTTTCCAGTTTACTTGGTGTCTTTGCTTTCATTGCTGTAAATCCTCCCTGACAACTTTTCTGGGCCCCCCGGCCCTGTCGGTGGACCAATCTTTTAGGGGGCAGAGGGTTTCATAATCATCGAGCCTGTTCAGTGATTTGAGGCGATCGACAATTAATTGCCATGCACAGTCAATTTCCTTGTTAATTTCGCAACTGCCCCGGACCGAACCGCCGCAAGGCCCGTTAAGAACCCGCTTTGCGCAACGTGTGATTGGACAAATTCCGCCTGTAGTTGCCAGAATACACTCCCCGCAAGCCTGACACCTTTCCGTCCACAAGCCGCGTTTTTCAGTGACTCCCATAAAGCAGGTGTTCACTCCGGGATATATGGGTGTGTCATGATATTTTTCGGCCATAAATTGAACCCCGACACCACAGGCAATGGAAACCACAGCATCATACTGATCCATGGAATCACGGATCTCCTCGAGGTATTCGTGGTCACATTGCCGTTCAAGGGTGACTTCATCGATTTTAACTTCCTTTCCCTCATTAAGAAAATACATCCTAAGGGCTGAAGCCAAAACACCGACCTCTTTTTTCCCTCCCGCCTCACAGACGGTGACACACTCGTTACAACCGAGGATAAGAATCTTTTCATGATCTTTGATTTCCTCGATAATTTCTTCGATGGGTTTTTTGTCTGCGACAATCATAGTCCCTCTCTTTCATTGAAGCTTAAATTGTAATGAAGGCATAAATTTATTAAAAACGATATTGAGTCCAAAATCCCGATGATGTCCAAAGCGCATTTTAATCTTGATGGATTTATGCAGCCCTCTTTTTGGCCAGCTTAATGGGATTGGGCCCCAATTTTCTGATTTTTTCATCCATTTCAACAGCGATCTGTGCGAAACGCGGTCCCTCACTGGATGAGAGGTTATACATTTGAGCCCTTTCTCCACCGATGCCGATGGTGTCCAGAATTTTTTGTGCCTGCTCTACCCGTTTACGGGCCCTGAGATTACCGCTGTTATAATGGCAATCACCTTCCAAGCATCCCACCGCATAGACGCCATCCGCCCCCTTTTCAAAGGAATGAAGGATATGAATGAGGTCTACCTTGCCGGTACATGGAACGAGAATGATTTTAATGTCTGACGGATATTGCAATCTCATGGAACCTGCCAGGTCCGCTGCGGTGTATCCTCAGAAACTGCAGCAAAATGCGATGATGATCGGCTCGAAATCTTCCTTCATAATACCTCCTTTGAGTCAAAAAATATGGATTGGCGAACTCAATCTTTCCACCAAAAAACACCGGTGGAACCCTCGCCGATTTTACAAAACGCCTTCGAGCAACGCGTCCACCTTGCTCAGTATTTGATCGTCTTCATACCAGTTCAGTTCGATGGCCTTGGCCGGACATTCCGCGGCACAGACACCACATCCATGGCACAGCGCAACATCGATTTCGCTAACGCCGTCCTCATTGATTTTTGGTACCTGGTACGGACAAGACCGGACGCATATAAGGCATGACGCACAATGTTCCGACTCGACACGGGCCGTTACGGCCGACAATGTCAACTCAGCTTGGGATAGAAATGTTGTGGCCCTGGACGCAGCGGCAAATGCCTGTGAGATCGATTCATGCAGTAGTTTGGGACTGTGTGCGGTACCGCAGACAAAGATTCCTTCGGTCGCCATGTCCACGGGCCTCAATTTGACATGGGCCTCCATAAAATAACCTTCTGGTGTTCTGGCCAGTTTGACGATGGAGGCAAGCTCTTCGGTGTCTTCGGCCACCATTCCTGCACTGAGTACCAAAAGGTCGGCACTGACTTCGAGAGTGCTGCCAAGGATGTGATCTTTAAAGGTGACCACCACCCCAGACTCAGAGGATTCCACAACCGGGGGATCTTCAGTATCGAACCTGGAAAATATAACACCCAGCTTCCTCGCTTCCGTGTAGTAATCTTCCAGCAATCCGTAAGTCCTAATATCCCGATAAAGTACGAAGACTTGAGCATCCGGCTGTTGCATTTTGATCTTAATTGCGTTTTTGACAGCGGTCTGGCAGCAAATATTTGAACAGTTGGGGTTTTCCTCGTTTCTGGATCCAACACACTGAATCATCACCACCTGGTTCAGATCTTGAGCGCCCTTCTCTTTTAAGCGTTGGGCCAGCTCCAGCTGAGTCAGTACTCTTTCATCTTGGCCGTATAGGAATTCTTTGGGACGATATTCGGTTGCACCGGTGGCCAGGACAACAACGCCGTGATCGATCTTTCTTTCATACATACCCGGCCCCACCAGGACCTCGGTGGTGAAATTGCCTTTAAATCCGGAGAAACCTACGATGAGAGATCGGGTCAATACCTGGATCTGTGAGTGGGATGTCACTTTTTCAATCAGTTCCGTCAGGTACATTCCGACATCTGCGCCTTCTATGGTGGTTGTCAGGCGATTGGCCAATCCCCCCAGTTCTTCTTCTTTTTCAACCAGAACCACAGGAAAACCCTGATCTGCCAGACCCAACGCAGCATTCATTCCAGCAACCCCGCCGCCGATGATCAGCGCCCTTTGAACAACCGAAATCTTTTTTTCATGTAGCGGCTGGAGTGTCGCAGCCCGGGCCGCAGCCATCCTCACCAATTTTTCGGCTTTATCCGATGCTTTTCCCGGCGTATCCGAGTGGACCCAAGAGTCTTGATTCCGGATATTGGCCATTTCAAAAAGGTATTTGTTCAGGCCGCACGCTTGGAGCGTATCCATGAATATCGGTTCGTGGGTTTTAGGGGAGCACGCCGCCACCACGATCCGGTTAAGACGGTGCTCTTTAATGATTTCCTTCATATTTTCCTGGGAATCCTGTGAGCAAGTAAACAAATTTTGTCCGGCGTACTTCACATACGGAAGTGTTTTGGCATATTCTTCAACAACATTGACGTCTACAACACCGGCAATGTTCACACCGCAGTTGCAGACAAATACTCCGATTCGAGGATCCAACCCTGTCAGATCGATTTCATCCGGAATTTCGACACTTAATGTATTGGTATTTCTGGATTTGTTTAAAAATCCTCCGGCGAGACAGGCTGCTGCGCTTGCTTGAGTAACGGAGCTCGGAATATCTTTGGGTTCTTGCAGGACGCCGCAGGCATAGACACCTGGCCTGGACGTTTCCACCGGTGCAAAGGATTCGGTAACCGCAAAATTATATTTATCCAGATCTACGTTCAATCGACCGGCCAGTTCAGCAGTCGATTCGGCAATCTGGAGGCCCACCGAGAGAACCACCATGTCGAAAACCTCTTCCTGGAGTTCGCCGTCGGTGTCGACATACTGAAGGCGAAGATCATTGTTCTCTCCAATCTCATCGATGGTATGCACCCGGGCATTGATAAATCTGACGCCTGCCTTGTCTTTTGCCCGCAGATAGTATTTTTCATAATCCTTTCCAAAGGTCCGAATATCCATATTAAAAATGGCACAATCAAGATCGCCTTCGGCATGTTCTTTGGCAATCATTGAATCTTTAATAGCATACATACAGCAAACCGAAGAACAATAACCGTTGCCGCACTTGTTGGTATCCCTAGAACCGATGCACTGAAGCCAGGCGATTTTTTTCGGTTCTTTATGATCGGAAGGCCGTACCAAATGGCCCATGGTTGGACCTGAAGCACTGAGAAGACGTTCAAATTCAAGGCTGGTCACCACATTGGGATTGATAGGGTAATGATAGAACTGTTCCAATGTCGAAGGATCAAAGGGTTTGCTCCCCGGGCATAAGATAAGGGATCCGACTTCGATCTCTTTTTCCACGGCAACCTGCTCATGGTCAACAGCCTCGGCCAGACAGGCATCTACACATTGGTAGCACTCGGAACAGATGCCGCAGGCCAGGCACCTGTTCGCCTCTTTACGAACCTGTTCTTCGCTGAAACCAAGCTGCACCTCGTTGAAATTGCTCATTCGTTCTGCAGGATCCAGGTGGGGCATTTTTTCCTTGGAAATGTTTTCGCAACCTTCTGTGGGAACATCCTGTATGCTTTCCCATGACTTTTGTCGGTTTTCATGCAGATCTTCTCCCTGGATAAAGCGATGGATGGAGATAGCGGCCTCTTTTCCAGCGCCGATGGCTTCAACCACTGTTGCCGCACCGGTGACAGCATCGCCCCCGGAAAAAATATCCGGATCATCGGACTGAAAGGTCACCGGATTAACGCGCAGGGTTCCCCAGTCACTGAGGGTGCAGGCACATTCATCGGTGAGACACGCCCAGTCGGATTCCTGCCCAATGGCCGGGATCAATGTATCTATCTCCATGGTAAACTCAGATCCTTCGATGGGTATGGGACGGCGCCTGCCGCTCTCGTCCGGCTCGCCCAGTTCCATTTTTATACATTCGATGGCCTTGACTTTCCCATTTTCTGAAATAACGCGGATGGGATTTGTAAGGGGCATGATTTCGATGCCTTCGTCACGGCACTCTTCAATTTCTTCCTCGCTCGCAGGCATCTCCTCCATACTTCGCCGGTAAATGACAAAAGGATTTGAAGATCCGGTCCTCAACGCGGTTCGTACCGAATCCATGGCGACATTTCCGCCGCCGATAACCGCAACTCGATCACCCAGTGAAATCCGGTTGCCCAGATTGACTTCTCTTAAAAAATCAACCCCGGGATAGACCCCTTCAAAATCTTCACCTTCGATCCCCAGTACCTTGCATTCATGGGAGCCGATACCCAGAAAGATCGCTTTATAGCCCTCCTTTCTGAGCTGGGCAACAGTGATGTCCTTTCCAATTTCAACCCCGGTTTTAAATTTGACGCCCAGGTCTTTAATGACTTGGATTTCTGCATCAATGATGTCCCTGGGAAGGCGATAGGAAGGAATCCCCACGGTAAGCATGCCGCCGAGAACCGGAAACTTTTCAAAGACCGCCACCTGATACCCTTCAATGGCTAAAAAATAGGCACAGGTCAATCCTGCGGGTCCCGCGCCGACGATGGCGATTTTTTCTTTTTTTGCTTCTTTTTTTTCAGGCACATAGTAATTTTCACGGGCCATATCCCAGTCCGCCAGAAATCTGTGCAGATGTTTAATCGCCAGTGGCTGTTCAACTTCAGTCCGTGTGCAGACCTCCTCACAGGGATTGTGACACACGCGGCCGCAGATACCTGGAAACGGATGGTCTTTTTTAAACAGTTCCAGAGCTTCACGATATTTGCCTTCGTTCATGAGGGCAATGAATCCCTGAACACTCACATGGGCAGGACAGGAAGCTCTGCATGGGGATGTTCCCCGTTTGTCAATTGCAAATGCTCCGGGTATCGCCTGGGCATACTGTTTGTAAATCGCCTTTCGCTCAGAAAGGCCCTCGTTATAATCATCGGATACATCGATAGGACATACTTTGATGCAATCTCCGCAACTGGTGCACTTGTCAAGATCGATATATCGCGGTTGTTGCATGATGCGGGCGGTAAAATGTCCGGGTTCACCTTCAATCCCCAACAAATCACTGTTTGTCAAAAGCTCAATGTTTAAATGCCGGCCGACCTCGACCAGTTTGGGCGAGATAATTCACATGGCACAGTCATTGGTAGGAAAGGTCTTGTCGAGTTGGGCCATGAGGCCGCCGATGGCTGAAGACCTTTCTACCAGATACACATAGTAACCGGAATTGGCAAGATCCAGGGCGGACTGCATGCCGGCGATGCCGCTGCCGAGCACCATGACCGAACCGACGGGATCTTTTCCCTGTGTCTTGGTGGCATTGTTTTTCTTCTGACTGTTTGTCTGCTCCATTTTTTCCATCCTTATATTCTTTCAAGTATTTCAGGGAGTTTATTTTCCCATCCAAGAGTTGCGATATGGACGCCGCTAAATCCTTCATTTTTTAATAATGAAACCATTTCTGACGCTATCAGGGTACACTCGCGAACTTTGTCCGAAGATTTTCGAATGCGGTCAACCAGTGAATCAGGAACATAAACATCCTCTACATTCCGCATAATGTAACGGGCCATGCCCAAGGATTTGAGAAGTAATACTGTGGGAATGATTTTTGCTTTCTTGATGTCCACCTTTTTCGTGAAGGGCTCGATGGCGGAAAGATCAAATAACGGTGGAGAAATGAAAAATTGGACCCCTGCCTTAATTTCTTTATTCATTTCTTCAATGACCAGTTCAGGAGATTTTCCTTTGGCGCCGGCATTCACAGTTGATCCAACCAGAAACTCAGGAGCGCCGGAAAGCTCGATTCCGGCCATATCTTTTCCCTCCTGGAGCCCCCTGATAGCCCCAAGGAGTTCCAAAAGATCAATGTCATACACCGATCTTGCCTGAAAGTGGTCTCCATAGCTGGGATCTTCTCCGGTAACCGCCATGACATTGGTGACACCGCATCCAAAAGCTGCCAGAAGATCCGCCTGGAGGGCGATCCGGTTTCGGTCTCTGCAGTTTAGCTGTATCACTGTTTCCATCCCCTTATTTTGCAGAATAACTGCCCCTCCAAGGGAACTCATCCGCATGACGGCATTGCTCATTTCGGGTACCACAAAGGCATCCACATCTCCTTTAACTCTCATGGCATGGGTCACCATTTTGGAGACATCCACCCCTTTTGGGGGTTCCATTTCCGCAAGGACGGCAAATTCCCCTGCATCGAATTTGCGCTTTAATTGCATATGATTACCTCCGATCTTTTCGACAAAAAGCAGCTTAGATTTGCAAAAAACTAAAAGCAAAGAATAATAATTTGTTTTACAAACACGTCGTTCTCTTTTACTGCAGAGCCTCAGAGGACGCAGAGACAAGTGGATTTTCCTTTGCCGTTCAAGGATGCGGACCAAAGGAAAAGGGTGCAGTAGGTTGACTGCAATGTGGGTGTTTTTGTAAGTGGTTAACCTTTGTTAATACTTTTGGCATCAAATTCAATCTTCCTTAATGGGGAGGTCTTTTTGCTCGCCATTCATATGACCCGTAGCGTTCCCCTTTGCGAAGGCCCTGTCAGGGCTCCCACAGGATAGGTCTAATTTATGATAAGCGGGATGTTAAAAACATTTCTCTGCGTCCTCTGTACCCCTGCAGCGAGACCTTTAAAAAACGCCCCTTTGACCATACATGAGCAACAATCGTGCCGGAATATGACAATCCAAAAAAATGACAGACAAACGCAATTATATCAATAGAATAAGTTTCGGATGGTTTGAAGGGCTTAAGTTTTTATGAATTTGATTCTACTTGGCTATTGTGCCAATTTGGCATATGTGATACACGGAAACGACTTCAGTGCACTATTTGAAACAAACCATGCCGTTTTGGCATGGTTTGTTTTGGAATAGAAACCATTGAAGCAGCAGACCTAAATAAATTTCGCAGGGTAAAATATTCAAGTTTCGCAACCTCAATTTTCAGCAACGCCAATACAGTGTGGCAGGCTGGAAAATTTTTATAAGATAAAATCATATGAATGCTATGGGTAAAAAGAGAAAATAGATATGGAAAATAAAATCATTGTCATTGATGACGATCTCGACTTTCTTGAAATCTTAAAAGGACATCTTTTGAATTCGGGTTTTAAAAATATTCGAACGGAAGATAACCCGTTAAATGTCGCATCCCTATTTGAAAAAGGTGAAGATTTCGATATTGCCCTGATCGACATGACCATGCCGGACATAGACGGACTCGATCTTCTTGAAATCATAAAAAATATAAGCCCGAGAACAGAGTGTATTATGGTCACCGCCGTTAACGAAGCCCGAATTGCCGTTGAGTGTCTGAAAAAAGGGGCATATGATTATCTCTTGAAGCCGGTGTCTCAGGAAGATCTCGTTTTTTCAATGAATCGGGCATTGGAAAAAAAACGGCTCACGGATATTCTGGATATCGGAAAAAGCCGAACCCTGCCCCGGCTTAAAAATGCCGAACCTTTTAAACCAATTTTTACACGATCTCCAAAAGTGTTAAGAATCTTAAAGGAAGCGGAACTTCACGCCGGAAGTGATGTTCCGCTTTTAATTACAGGTGAGAGCGGTACCGGTAAAGAACTCCTTGCGTGGGCCATTCATGCCGCCAGCCCCAGATCGCGTTTTTCTTTTACACCGGTCAACATGGCCTCGCTCACCGGTAGCCTGTTCGAAGCGGAATTTTTCGGTCACACCAAGGGCGCGTTCACAGGTGCTGAAGACAACCGTAGGGGTTATCTGGAATATAGCCATCGCGGGACCCTATTTCTGGATGAAATCGGCAACCTGGTACCTGAACTTCAGGGTAAGCTGTTGCGTGTTCTACAGGATGGAGAATACTTTAAGTTGGGAACAAGCAATCAGCAAAAAGCAGATGTTCGATTCATCGCAGCCACCAATGAAGACCTGGAAAAGCTCATGGCAAAAAAGACTTTTCGCAAAGATTTATACTACCGCATCAGGGGCGGATGGCTTCATCTGCCGCCATTGAGGGAAAGAAAAGAAGATATTTTACTTTTGGCAGATAAATTTATAAAAGAGTACACGAAAAAAGATTCTGCCTTTGACGAAGAAGCCAGATGCTTGCTCATGGAATATGACTATCCTGGAAATATTCGAGAGCTCAAGTCGATCCTTCAGTCGGCGGTGAACCTGGCACAGGGAAGACCTATTTCATCCGATGTCCTCCCTGCACATTTAAAGCAGCGCAAATTCATATCAAAATGCCTGACCCCTTCGGCATCTGAAAAAATTGCGCCCCTTGCGCAAATTCAAAAATCTCACATTATCGATGTCTATAAACGGACAGGTCGGAACAAATCCGGATCGGCAAGACTTCTTGGCATCGGTTTGAACACCCTTCGAAGAAAACTGAGGTCCTATGGAATAGAATAAATGTAAATAAGTATGATTTACGTGCTCTTATTTTTCTGGAATATAAAATCCTATATGGCAGGATATATCGATAAAAAGTTGAGTGTGGATGCTTCCGCAACATACAATGCTTTGAGATGGACGCCGACACCACGTTATCATATACTCCGGCGGTCATTGTTTTTGACTGAAAAAATGAACACCGTTTTCCAAATTACCGGAAGATGTATCGTGAACTTCTCAAATGGTATATTACCTTAAACTATCAATTGGTTGCCGTTTCAGTAAGAAGCAGGGACAGGTCTATCATACCGATCTATGCCAGAGAAATTGCTTTCAAACGGTATATGGATGATTACATCATTTTGACGTCACAGCTTGCGGCAGATGAATTTGAAGACGCGTATGAAATTCTTGAAGATCAACCTCCGGAGCACAGGGATTCATTAAAAGATATTGCCCATTCAAGAATCATGCATGCATTGTGGAATTCGCAGGTATTTAAGTATAAAACATATAACCACAACTTTCTTTCAAAATCATCAGACTAAACGATTTACAATTATTTGCTGTAGTACTTTTGCCCCTCTTTTATTAGGAGCCAATCTGGTACAGCGTTTGAACCCAATAGTATGATGAATCTTGTTCCGAAGATCATCCGTATACGCCTCTTACTGCTCAGGCTGAGATGTAAAGCTACTGGTTTTCAGATCACCCATTGCTTTGGTTAATTCCAATAAAACACCAAGTCCTCTTTTGCTTTCCGTTCCTGAGCAGGCAGAGAAAAACCCGAACGGACCGACGTCTCTACTTTTAGATAAATCCAGACTTGCCCCTACTTCGGTGAGATTTTCCAATAACTTTATGAACTGGGGATCGGAACTCTTTTTGGCTAAGCCGAGCAAAGCAACAAGACCGTCTCCGATCTGGTCGATATCTTCGGCAGTATAAGCTGTAGCGATCTTGGCCCGAATGTCATACGTGGCTTTAATTATTCGAAAAACCCCCTTTTCTTCTAAACCATTCAGATACTCGATGAGTTGAGGAACCATCAGCCGAAGCACTGGTTCTAAGGTGGTAACAAAGTCGATAATATTTTCCAGTTGATCCAAAGAATAAATAATGTGCTTGACACTTCTGAGCATCCGCTTGGACAGGACTGTCAGATCTTCCAACTGGAAAGAAGATTCAACGCCTTCCAACTCTTTAATTAACGATTTGGAAACCGGTTGGGACATAGCCAACAAGTCATCTTTAAATTCTTTCATACTTAAAGCAGATTCAGCCAGAGGATCAATCCGGCTCTCAATGCGATCAAGTCGCTCTAGAATCAATTCTTCATTAGTCATGATGCCTCCTTTTTAGTAACTCTGACGCATCTTGCCAGCCATGTTGAATTGGGGTTCAAGTGGTAATTCAAAACCTTTCAACATGAGGTTCCAGTAGACCCACTTGAACATCATCTTCCCTAAATAGTTCGCTTGGCTTTCACCTAGAAGAGAAAAAGGGCCCATGCCGGGGAAGGGGAATTTTCCTTGAAGGGGCTCTGTATCATAACTGAAATCGATCAAATAAGCCATACCATGGCTTGAGACTATAAATCACGTTGAGTGCCCATCATAGTCGGGTCTTGGCTCTTGACCCTCTATTTCGAGGAGGATGTTCTCTACAACAATGTCTGATTCGTAGTGTGCAACCGCACCGGATTTGGAGGTGGGCACATTGGTGGCATCACCGATCACATAGATATTGTCAAAGTCTGAGGCCTTCAACGTGCCATTATCGGTATTGACAAAACCCATGGGATCACCGAGACCGCTGTCTGAGATCACCTTTGCACCGGAGTGCAGCGGGATGGAAATAAGGAGGTCGTAGGGAACCGTGTCACCCGTCACAGATTCGATGGTCTTATTGCTGACATTCACATTGTCAATAGACCAGTTGGGAGTGATCTTAATGTTCTTTTGTTCGCAGACATCTCCCAGGACCTTTGACGCCACAGGCTTTGTGAAAGCGCCATCTAACGGCGTAACCAATTCTATCTCGATATTGTCTCGAACACCATTGTCTTTGAAGAACCAGTCCGCGAGATAGACAAATTCCAGAGGCGCAACAGGGCATTTGATCGGCATATCAGCTATATTGACGACAATCCTTCCCTCTTTAAAGTATTTCCATCTCTTGTAGAGAGCTACAGCACCTTCCAAGGTGTAGTAGTCATGAACGTCGCCTCTCCAGTCATCCATCATGCCGTCTGTTTCTTCCGGTACGACCCTGCAACCTGTTGCGATAACCAACCAATCGTAATCGTACTGCCCTCCTTTGGTCTTGACCTGCTTTTTTTCATGGTCGACGTTGACGACCTCATCGACAACGAATTCGACTCCAGGCGGAATGAAATCGGCTTTAGGCTTGACACATTCCTCAGGCCTATAAATCCCAAAAGGGATAAACAACCAGCCAGGCTGATAATGATGCATCGGATCCTTGTCGATGATAGTAATCTGCCATCCCTCACCAATTAGCTCTTTGTGTAACTTTGCGGCGACCATTGTCCCACCGGCGCCTGAACCTAAAATAACAATTTTTTTCATACAAACCTCCTCAAAGTATATTTCTTTTTAATCGAACCCCAAATCATCGCGAATGCCAGACAACATCGGTAAGGCTAAATTAAATTATCGAAATTTTGTTTCCAACAGATTTGCAATGGAAATGGAGTCTAATTCTTTGTAAAGTGCGATAGTAGCTTTTTGCCAGCCCAGCCGAACCACGCAATCATCACTCTTTAGGCACGTTTCGGGTTCACTGATGCAGTCAACAAGTTCAGCCTGCCCCTCAAACAGCCGTGCGATATCTCCCAGGGTAATTTTTTCCGGTTTTTTTGCCAGTAAGTGACCACCTTTAGGCCCGCGGATGCTGTTGACAAACTTGGCTTTTTTAAGAGGACGGATGATCTGCTCAAGATATTTAACGGAAATATTCTGTCGAATTGAAATCTCGCTCATTTGGACAGCACCTTCATCCTGATGTTGGGCCAAATCAAGCAACAATCGCGTTCCATAGCGGGTTTTTTTCGTAAGTTTCATATACCTAAAAATTATAGTTGCAATATAGATTAGGTTAATATATATTATTTTAGTATGATATAATGTTAAAATAAATGTATTGTCAAGCAAAAACTTTCCGATTGATCACATTGAAATTTTAAATCTAAATAAATATCAATTGTTTAAAAGTATTTATTGTGTTTTAAAGTTTTTTGTTATAAATAAATATGAACACAAATTTCATTGTTATCAATCGACAAAATTTTTAATGAAGGGCTATTTCTGAAACGTTTTGTGATGCATCTAAGGCTCACTCCGGACGATTCCAGAACTCGTCCTTTTCACCCAAACAGTTGGAATCACATTTCTTTCACTTTGCCAAGATTAATAGAATAAAAACGTTTCCATGAACGCTCAAAAAGATTCTCATTTGGACAACCGTCCGTTGAAGATAAAAAACATATTTATTGGCGAGTCAAATGACAAAAGAAACAACAAAAAATGCACAGGCGACCGATCTTGAAAGATGGGTGAATTTACAATTAATTGAAAGCATTCCTTTGGGGATTGCCATCATTGATCCGGATTACAATCTGGTTTATGCCAACGATGCTTTTGAACAGCTTTTTGGTGCCTGGAACAACCGAAAATGTTATAACGCTTATAAAAACAAAGATGAAATGTGTGACTACTGCGAAAGCGCGATGACATTTCAAGACGGGCTTTCCCGCGTAAACGAAGAATCGGGTTATGATATAAATGATCGTTATATAAGCTATTTGCAGCATGCCACTCCCCTCGTGGACGAAGATGGTAATTTCCCCTATATCGTACATATATTCACCAACATTACCGAAGCAACTCAGATTCGAGATGAATATCAGATTATTTTTGACCAGGTTCCGTGCAATATTCTTTTAATTGACAGGAACTTCCGCATCGTAAAGGCAAATAAACAGCTCAGGGATTGGCTCGGTAATCCGGAAGGCAAATACTGTTTCGAAACGCTCAAAGGATTGAAACACAAATGTAGCGAATGTACAGCCCGACAAACCTTTGAAGACGGCAAAATACACACCGGGTATCACGCTTGGAAATCCAACAAAGGAAAAACTTCCCATTTACATGTAATCACCGTACCGCTAAAGCGGACGGACGGCAGTTTTGATGTCGTATTGGAGATGGCTGTTGACGTTACGGAAACGATGAAACTGCAGGATGGATTGAAATTTGCGCATACGTATCTGAATACCATCATTTCAACGTCTATGGACGGCATCTTAGCGGTGAATGAAAAGGGGAAAGTGACTATTTTGAACCCAGCAGCCCGAAAATTTTTTAAAATCAAGGATAACCAAGTGGTTTCGAGAGAAAATTTTACCGCCATGCTCCCTAAAGATTTTTTGGCCAAGGTGTTCGAGCAGCGCGAACATGTTTATCTTCCGGAAGCGGAGGTTAAAACCATTGACGGTAAGACTTTTCCGGTACGTCTGGTGGGCAACAAGCTGATGGTTGATGACAAATCAATCGGTATGGCATTTTCGGCTCAGGACCTCAGTGAAATTAAACAACTTGAAAGAGAAAAGCTAGAAGCCGAACGCCTATCGGCTGTGGGGCACACTGTCGCCGGACTGGCTCATGGCATCAAGAATCTTAATACCGCCCTTGAAGGCGGCATGTATATGCTGAAAACGGGTTTGGCAAAAGGAAACATCGACCGTATTCAAAAAGGCATGGAAATGTTGGCACGGAACATCGAACGGGTTTCTATATTTGTCAAAGCATTTTTAAGCTTTTCCAAAGGCCGTGAAATTCACGTTAAAATGTGCGATCCTGCTGAAATCGCGCAGGAAGTTATAGATTTATATGCCGTTAAAGCCGATGAATTGGGTATAACCTTAAAAAACGAAACTATCGGTGAGATCGCTCCAGCTCCCATTGATTTTGAAAGCATGCACGAATGCCTGACAAACCTTGTGGGTAACGCCATAGATGCCTGTCAGATGAGTGACAAAAATTCGTGTTATGTAACTGTTCGGACTTTTGAGGAGTACAGTACGATTATATATGAAGTGGCTGACAACGGAATGGGAATGGACTATGAAGTGAAAAAAAAGGTTTTTACAACCTTTTTTACCACAAAGGGTTTGGGTGGCTCCGGCTTAGGACTGTTAATGACCAAGAAAATTGTCCATGAGCATGGTGGAACAATAGATTTGAAATCCAAACCTGGAAAAGGAACAACATTTAGCATCAGACTTCCACGAAGGCGTTTGCCCAAAATAATGAAGAATAAATCCTGATTGTAATGTGCCGTTAAAATTGGGTATGGTAATGAGCAAGGCCAAGAAGATTCTAATCGTCGATTATCAAATTAAAATATTAATTTTATTAAATAAAGGAGATGGAAAATGGCACAAGCATCTGAAAAGAAAATTCTAGTCGTCGATGATGAACCGGATGTTCGCAATTTTTTAGCGGCCTGTTTAGAAGATGCCGGCTTTATCGTCGAAACTGCTTTTGACGGCATAGATGCCCTGGAAAAGGTTGAAGCGTTTTCTCCTGATTTAATGACGCTCGATATGGTTATGCCAAGAATGCCCGGGATCAAGGTTATTCGAGAGCTGAGAAAACAAAAAAAATGGGCCAAATTGCCCATCATCATCATTACCGCTCATTCCCGTGATGACATGGGTAGCGACCAAATTAAGGAATTTATGGCCTTGACAGCGAACGTGCGCCCAAGAATTATATTGGATAAACCAATTTCCACAACCAATCTAATTAAATCGACGTGTAAAATTTTGGGGGTAGAGTGGGAAGGTAAAGAAGACATAACCGAAGACATGTCAGATGAACGCGGTAAACTTGCAAGATTAATTCATCAGGCCGATTCGGACACATTGCGAAAAATACGTGACATGTTAAATGAAAAGAAGGATAAAGAACCCTATTTTTTATTTGAGTAGACAGGAAAATTAAGTCGTTTATTTCTCAACCAGCCAAATGATATTGCGGGGTATCTGTTTTTTGTTGGTCTGTATTTAGTCAAACCCATTAAACTTTTTTCACCGCTTTCCCATTGACCGACCCGATCAATCCGTCTCAACTGCCCCTTTTGTTCCAGCCCTGTTGGAAAATTGCTTCTCAGCGCTCTTTCGATACTTCATCGAAAATTATCGGCATTGTCTAGCCGAACATGTTTCAAGGTTGATTTTTTTTGTTATGTTTTGTACTATTTTTATAGGAAGCTGTCTCAAAACCTACCATTTGCTAATTTAAATCTTTTCCAAAACGCTAAGCTCGTTTTCTTAAAATGGAGGATTCTCTATCGTAACGGATATGTTCATTTGGGCGAGGTTCGTTTTACTGGCCATTAGTGCGCTGTTGTTGATTTTCGCACTGATACGGATGAGATCAGATGGGGGTTCCAAAATTGAACAGGCGGTCCGTGATGAACTGCGTTTCGGTCGCGAAGAATCCACAAAGAGCGCACGGGATCTGAGAGAAGAAGTATCTGCAAGTCAAAAGAACATCGTGGACACCATGGTGAGAACCATCGGTGAAATGGGTAAATCACAAAATGATCAACTTGAATCCATTGCCAAACGTATTCAGGAACTGACCGAATCGAATACAGCAGGCATCGAAAAACTTCGAAGCACCATTGACACACAGCTAAAATATCTGCAGGAAAGTAATGAAAAGAAGCTCAATCAAATGCGGGAAACGGTGGACGAAAAACTTCAAAGTACCCTTGAAAAACGGCTTGGAGAATCCTTCAAGCTTGTCAGTGAACGCCTCGAGGCTGTTCAGCATGGCTTGGGAGAGATGCAAAATCTTGCCACAGGGGTGGGTGATTTAAAGAGAGTTCTCACAAATGTTAAAGCACGGGGAACCTGGGGAGAAGTCCAACTCGGTGCACTTTTAGAACAAATATTGACCCCGGATCAATATGATAAAAATGTAAATATTAAAGCCGGATCACAAGAGAGTGTTGAATATGCTATCCGGTTGCCCGGAAAAGACGATTCCCTTGAATCCTGTGTTTGGATGCCCATTGACTCAAAGTTTCCTCAGGAAGATTATCTGCGGCTTGTGGAGGCTGCCGATGTCGCCGACGTCGATGCCGTACAGCGGGCCACAGCCGCGCTCATCCGCTCTGTTCACAGTTCTGCAAAAGAGATTCGTGATAAGTATATCGAACCACCCAAAACCACCGACTTTGCCATAATGTTTTTGCCGACTGAGGGGCTTTATGCAGAAGTCCTTCGGCAGCCGGGTCAGGTAGAAAAAATTCAGCAGGATTATCGGATTGTTATCGCCGGGCCCACCTCGCTGTCGGCAATTTTAAGTAGTTTGCGCATCGGTTTTCGCACATTGGCCATAGAAAAACGGTCCAGTGAAGTCTGGAAGGTCCTTGCAGCAGTCAAGACAGAATTTGGGAAATTCGGAGATGTTTTAAGCAAGGTCAAGAGGCAGTTGAATACCGCTTCGAATACCATAGATCAAACAGATGTAAGAACCCGCGCCATGGAGCGCAGGCTGCGGGCAGTGGAGGAACTGCCGCTGGAAGCAACAGCAAAAATACTGGAATTGCCTGACGATGATTTACAATAGGTTAATGATGAAACTTAATTTCAGTTCGACAATCAACCCGATAAAGATCTATACAGCAACACGATCAATGGTATAGCGATGCTTGAGATAAACAACAATCCTTCATAAGAGGTCCAGGCTTCATTCCGGGTCTTCCCTTTATTCCGAACGGTTACATATTTAGAAAGAAAACCCAAACCCATTACCAGCCAGAATACTAATAGCGTTACAACGATCGTCGGTGTGTTCATCTCTGGAAGTGTTCCTTATATTAAACTTGTCTAAATCAACCTGGCTGCTTTAAACCGCATAATTCTATAGATCGTGGTTGAAGGAAAGTTTATATTATTATAAAATTGATGTATTTTCAAGAGTATTATAGAACCGTTTCCTGAATAAAGGGCATAATGCTCAACGAGGTGGATGAAATTGAGTGAATAGGCAACCCCATATTGAAATCCATCCGAAAACATTGTAATCTGAACCAGACATACCGGTAAATGGCAAAGTGAACTAAATCCAAAGAAGGTTAAAAATGATTCCATCTTATCCGGCTTTCTCTTATTTGTTTCGTGTTCCACCTGAAAATCAGGACGATGAGATGCCTGTAATTGTGGTTGAAGACGAAACAGAAAAGGAAATACTGGAGCAAGAGGAATATATCCGTTGCCGTCAATGCCGAAACATACTCGCGAGTCCTGATGACCGCATCAGCGTCCAGGGGTCTCACCAGCATACGTTTGCCAATCCGAATGGCATCGTTTTTGAAATCGGATGTTTCACCGCCGTTAAAGGATGTGGCCATGTGGGTCCTCCATCAGATGAATTCAGCTGGTTTGCAGGGTATAGCTGGCGGGTGGCTATTTGTTTCATGTGTCTTTCTCATCTGGGCTGGTTCTTCTCCTCTCCTGGAAAAGAGAGTTTTCATGGGCTGATTCTGGATCGACTGACAACTCAATAGTATGGGTAAGATCATAAGGGGTCAACGGGTCTGGGATCCCAGTGAAATGCTTTACGTTAAAAAGAAAGTGCTCGACCTCCGGAATCCTTGAATCCTCGAATCCGTTACATCGAACGAATCGATAAAAGAACCTCATCTGTTATTCTCCAGAGGTTTTGTGAATCAGTACTATGACCAACCCTACTTTTTTTATTTTATATGGGGTAACAAAATGATCGGGGCGATTGCCGGAGATATTATCGGTTCGGTTTTCGAACAGTATCCCATAAAATCGACGCAATTTGAGCTTTTTAGCCAGCCTTCAAGATTTACCGATGACACCGTTTTAACGCTGGCCATTGCGAATGCGATTATGAGAGATATCGATTACGCAACCTCTCTCAAGACATTTGGCGCAAAATATCCCTACGCCGGTTACGGTGCTTCCTTTTTCAAGTGGATTTTTTCTTCTGATATGAAACCTTATAATAGTTGGGGAAACGGTTCTGCCATGAGAGTCAACCCGGTGGGTTTTGCCTTTACTTCAATAGAAGATGTTTTAAAAGAAGCAAAAAAAAGCGCCGAAGTCACCCATAATCACCCTGAAGGGATCAAGGGCGCCCAGGCCGTGGCGTTGGCGATTTTTCTGGCCCGTTCCGGTAAAAACAAAGCGGTCATCAAAGCTGAGATCAGCCATCGGTTTGGTTATCATCTGGATCGGAAGCTTGACGATATCCGGCCCCATTATTCTTTTGATGTATCCTGTCAGGGCTCTGTTCCAGAATCGATTATTGCCTTTTTGGAAGGAGAAAATTTTGAAGATACTATTCGTAAAGGGATATCTCTTGGCGGTGACAGCGATACCATCGCATGTATTGCAGGGGGGATTGCCCAGGCTTTCTATCAGGACATTCCCCAAGACATCATATCAAACGTCAGAAAAAGACTGCCCGAGCCGTTCTTGGATATCATCGATGAATTTTGTGAAAGATATGGGTGTTAACGATCATTTTTATGAACAATGCCGAAAAATCTGAAAACCTGGGACTGACCCCAGAGGAATGGGCTCTGCATTCCACGGGACAGACACAGAAAATGGGTAAAAAGAAACTGTTTGTAAAGGTCTCTAATTTTCTCGGCATTGTTCGTTCAACCTATACCCTGTTTAACTCGCTCAGGGCCCCTTTGACGGCATTGGCGGCGTCATCGATACTCAAAAACCCGGTATTGATAATAAGATCGTAATTGAGAGGGTCTCTGATGTCATCATTGAAGTATTTCTTAATAAATGCCTTTCGATTCGATTCTGTTTTTAAAACCCTGGGTTTGGCGTCTTCCACGGACACATCATACTCTTGAGATACGTTTTTTAGTCGCGTTTCCAAAGGAGCGATGACGCGGATGCTGAGCCTTTTTTCAGGAGGCAAAACAAAATTGGCGCCTCTCCCCACGATCACCGCGTGGCCATGTTTCCCAATAGTACCGATGATTTTCATAAGATGCTGGAGATACCGGTCCGGCCACAGGTGACGCTTATCCACAAGAGATGATATCCACTCTTCGAGTACTGAAACGCCTTTTTCGTCCAGCGTTTCAAGGAGGCGAACACTGACTCGGGCACTTTCAGCCATATCGTGGATAAATTCCTGGTAAAACAAATCGATTCCTAGCTGCTCGGAGAGTTGTTTGGCCAGTATGTTCCCACCACTTCCAGGTTCTCTGGAGATGGTGATGACAGAAATACGTTCTTTTTCTTTTTTTTCTTCTTTCGGAATAATGTGCCATCGTCTTACTTGTTCTTCTACGATTTGCTCTGTAGAACGTGTTTTTGCTTTCATGATCCCTCCTTTCCCGCCGCCTATTAATTATGATAATTCTACGACATAAGGGTGTCAAGGAAAGAAAAAAGGTTGAGAAGAGAAGCGAGTTTCTTTTGACATGAACGCAATTTTATCTTATGATATTTTTTTAAATCATATCTGAACATGCGCTGTTCTGTGCTCAAATGGTTCCGGTTTTCGATTCTTCATATCTGTTTTGTTCTGACTTATCTTTTGAATTCTTCCAGATGCTGAATTTAGGTTAAAATATGTTTCGATTTGTCTGCCTTTGGCATGGCTTGTCCGCCTCGGGCGCGGTTTATCGTCTCCGGCATGAATTTACCCGTCTCAAGCGTGATTAACCGGTTTGAAAAAGGAGGGGAAGGTTATGAGAGTTGAAATAAAAACGATATTTTGTGCCACTGACGTTTCAGACTTTTCCAACCATGCGGTGTCTTGGGGAATTGCCCTGGCCCGGGAGTTTAGCGCCAAACTTTATGTGTGCCATGTGGTTGATTTTCCCACCAGTATCACATATGGAGATGGGCCCATATTTTTTGTGGATCAGCAGAGCCAGGCCATCGGTAATGCCAACCATCAACTTGAACAGTTGGTGGGTGATAAAGAGGTTCAATGGGAGCCCTTGGTCACCATCGGTCATGCCGGCGATGAAATTTCCCGTCTGGCCAAAGAAAAGGGTGCGGACCTGGCCATTTCAGCCACCCACGGGCGCTCCGGACTCAAGCGACTGATTCTTGGTTCTGTCACCGAACGCCTCATGCGCACGCTTCATTGCCCGTTGCTGATCGTTCGTGGCCCGGAACATGATCTAAACATTCTGTCGGAACAGGGATTAAGATTTAAAAAAATTCTGGTGGGTTGCGATTTTTCAGAAGATTCTGCCCTGGCATTTCAACACGGGCTCAGTCTTGCCCAGGAGTTTCAATCAGAGCTGCACTTGGTTCATGTTATGGAGCCGCCCGTATATGTGGACATGTTTAAAACATCTGTTGAGTACGGGGAAGAGCGTCAAGTGGATTTACAGACCCGGATAAAAAACAAACTTAGAAAAATGGTACCCACAGAAGCCTTTAACTGGTGTACGCCACAAACCGTTCTTTTGGACGGCCCGTCTCATGAAGAACTGATCCGATATGCCAAAACAAATAAAATGGACTTGATTGTTCTGGGTGTTCGAGGACAAGGGCTCGTGGAGAGGTTATTTGTTGGATCGACGACAGATCGCGTCGTTCGACAAACCCCCTGCCCGGCACTTTCAGTATGCCTGCCCGAATAAAAAATCCTGGCCCAAAGGATCAGACTTTGGTTTGCCCCTGTCATAGATCCCGGCTTTCCACGGGGAAAGGGGCTGTTTCACTTAAAACCGTACAAGTTATAAGTGTCTGAAGTGATCTAAAGTGCCTAACCTGAACTTGATGCTCATTTCACTGTGGAGGAATCATGAAAAAATGGCCCCTGATTCACACCCCGCTGCCAGGTCCAAAGGCCCGCAAACTCATTAATCAGGATCGAACTTACGTCTCTCCCTCATATACCCGCTATTATCCGCTGGTGGTTGAAAAAGCCAAAGGGCTTTGGGTACACGATGTGGACGGCAATATATTTCTGGATTTTACGGCAGGCATTGCCGTTTGTGCCACAGGACACTGTCATCCCAGAGTGATTAAGGCCATCAAAAAACAGGCCGATCTTCTGTTGCACATGTCGGGAACGGATTTTTATTACAGGCCCCAGATTGTACTGGCCAAAAAACTTGCCCATATAGCTCCCGGAAAAGGGAGCAAGAAAGTTTATTTCGGCAATTCAGGCGCAGAAGCGGTGGAGGCGGCCTTTAAATTGGCGCGATGGCACACAAAACGTGAATTAAACCTGGCGTTTTACGGGGCGTTTCATGGGCGGACCATGGGGGCGCTTTCACTGACGGCAAGCAAGACCATTCAGAAAAGACATTACAATCCACTGGTACCCGGAATCACCCACATCCCATATGCGTATTGCTACCGGTGCCCGTATAATCTCTGTTATCCCGAATGCGAACTGGGATGTGTCCAGTGGGTCGAAGATACCCTTTTTAGAACCACCATCCCTCCGGAAGAGGTGGCGACCATTTTTGTGGAACCCATACAGGGTGAGGGGGGATATATTGTGCCGCCACCTGAATTTCATAGAGAAATGAATAAGATCGCCAAAAAATACGACATTCTTTATGTGGCCGATGAGGTTCAGTCCGGAATGGGCCGAACCGGAAAAATGTTTGCCATGGAGCATTTCGGGGTGGATCCGGACATCATCGCCCTTGCCAAAGGCATCGCTTCCGGCATGCCTTTGGGGGCCCTTGCGGCACGGGCGGAAATCATGGACTGGGAGGCCGGTTCCCATGCCTCAACATTCGGGGGGAATCCCGTTTCATGCATGGCTGCCCTTGCCACCATTGAACTCTTAGAAGAAAGGCTCATGGAAAATGCAGCGGTTCAGGGAAAGTGTCTTATGGACGGACTTGTAAAACTTCAACAAGCCCATGAATGCATGGGGGATGTCCGGGGCAAAGGCTTGATGGTGGCCGTGGAGTTTGTCAAAGATCGTGAGACCAAAGATCCGGCCAGAACGTGGCGAAACGATATTATTAAACATGCTTTTCAGAAAGGATTGCTTCTTTTGGGGTGTGGTGAAAACAGTATTCGCTTTTGCCCTTCTTTGACGGTGAATAACGCAGAAATTGATAAGTGTCTGTCTATATTTGATGATGTCATTAGAGAGGTAGCGGTATAGAGAAAGTATTTATGCCACGTCTGAATGATTTTCCGCTTGCTTGTAAAAGGTCATGTCCCATTTCCATGACTCAGAGTTGTGACGAAGAATATAAATGGCGTTATCGTCTCCATGGATCTTAAAATATCGGTGGGTCGGCGCCAGCCAGCGATCTTGAATTTCCTTAACCTCGATTTTTCGATTGCCTATCCAGATTCTACGGGGCGTCTCTTCTCCCCGGTATCCGGCATAACATTCCACTTTAATTTCCATAGATTACCTCCAATGGCCAGCAACGATCAAACTCGGAACAAGCGCATATCAATATGCATTTCTTTTTCAAAAGTAAAGCTGTTTTTATTGTTTAAGTAATAATGTCAAGCTTCGCACCCCTAATTTTCAGTAACGTAACTATCGTGTAGCAGACCAGAATATTTTGCTTGCATTTTAGGGGGATACAAGGTTAACTCATTATTTTTTTTGGGTTAAAGAATCTAAATAGTTGAGCCCTCGAGGAGTTTTTCTTCTAAATCCTTGAGTCTCAGCGGAATGGATGATCTTTTTTTAAAGCGGGTGCTGTTTGAGTGGCTTAGGGATCGTTAGAAAGAACAGGCGCATGCCGAAATCGCATCTTTAAAAGAAATTAAAGATTGTA